>CAZNOK010000163.1:0-11949 GCA_964574605.1 uncultured Verrucomicrobiota bacterium | reverse complement strand
GGGCGGTAACGCCCTTCGGGTAAACCTCGTCGCGCGCTTCCTTCCAGAAGCCCAGAATCTTTGGCGGAACTCCCGGCGCGTCTTGGAATTTCGTTTCGACAAACGCCTGCACAATCCGGCAGGCGACATCGGGTGCGACCAGACTTTCGCCCATGCAAACGACATTGGCGTCGTTCACGCGCCGGCCAAACTCGGCAGCGAGCGGCGTCTCGGCGGCGATGGCCGCAATGCCGGCAAACTTGCCGGCGCACAACGCCATCCCCGTGCCGCTGCCGCAGCAGAGCACGCCGAGGTCGGCCTCGCCTTTTTGCAAGACGCGGGCGGCTCGCTCAGCAATCGAGGGGAACTTCACGAACACCGAGGTGTCGTGGCAACCCACGTCAATGACGGTGTGGCCGTTCTTCTCCAGCCATTGTTTGACCGCGTTTTTCAGGATGAAACCTCTGACCACGGAACCGATGACGATTCTCATTTCCGCCTCCTTGCCGCGATGTCGCGGCATGCTTGTTTGATGTGTTGGACGCCGAAGCCGTGTTTCTCGAAGAGATACGCTTCGGTGGCGACTTCGCCGAATTGATCGGGAACGCCGAGCCGTTTCACCGGCACCGGCTGCTTCTCGGAAAGAACCTCACAGACGGCGCCGCCCAAGCCGCCGAGAATGTTCTGGTTCTCGACGGTCACGACTCCGCCGGTCCGTTTCGCCGATGCGACGAGCGATTCGGTGTCGAGCGGTTTCACGGACGGGCAGTGCAGCAAATCCACAGTGATGCCTTCCTTCGCGAGTTCATCAGCGGCGGTCATGGCAAATGGCGTCATGTAGCCGGTCGAGACGAGCGTGACATCCTTGCCCTGACGCATTTGGACTGCCTTGCCGATGCGGAACTGATACGTCGGATCGAAGACCTTCGGTTGTTTCATCCGAATCAATTGCATATAGACGGGACCGCGGTGCGCGGCCATCCAGTGCAGACAGGCGCGCAGTTCGTAGCAATCGCACGGCGAGAGCACCGTCATGTTCGGCATGGCGCGCATGATGGCGAGGTCCTGGAAACACATGTGCGTCCCGCCATTCGGCCCGGCGGTGACGCCGGGGGCGGTGCCGACGATTTTCACGTTCATGTTGGCGTAGGCGACGCTGATGGTGATCTGGTCATAGACGCGCCGCGAGGCGAAGCAGGTGAAGCTTGCGCAGAACGGAATCTTCCCTTCCGACGCCAGCCCGGCGCCGATGCTGATCATGTTGGCCTCAGCGACGCCGATGTTCAGGAAGTTCGCCGGGTGTTTGCGCGACACCGTCGGGTTGGTGCCGGAAGCCTTGCTCAGGTCGGCTTCGAGGCACATGACGTTCGGATTCTGTTCGATGAGTTCGTTGAGCGTCTCGCCATAGACGATTCGCATTTCTTTGTTGTGTAGATCGTTGTCCATGGTCGTTCCTCAGTAGGGCAATGTGGCTTTGATGTTCAGGGCGTTCATGTATTTGTCGTAGGCCGCCTGGTCGGGGACCTTGATGTTGTGGCTTTCGGGTTTGTTCTCGACGACGCAGCAACCTTTTGCCTTGATGGTGTGGGCAATGATCATCTTCGGTTTGCCTTGGACGGCGATGGCGGCGTTGATCGTATTGTAAATCGCGTCCCAATCGTGGCCGTCCATTTCGAAGACTTCCCAACCGAACGCGCGCCACTTGTCGCAAAGCGGTTCCAGCGAAAGCAGTCTGTCGGTAAAGTCGTCAATCTGGAGTTTGTTGTAGTCGGTGATGGCGACGAGGTTGTCGAGCTTGTGGTGTCCGGCAAACATCGCGGCCTCCCAATTCTGGCCTTCATTCGATTCGCCGTCGCCGATGATGCAGAAGACGCGGTGTTTCTTGCCGTCCATGCGCGCGGCATAGGCAGCGCCGATGGCGCAGGAGAGTCCTTGGCCAAGCGAGCCAGTCGTCATGTCAACGCCCGGCACATAACGGGCGTCGGCGTGGCTCGGTAATTTTGTTCCGTCGGCGTTCAGCGTCTTCAGCCACGACATTGGGAAGAAGTTCTGATAAGCGAGAGCGAGGTAGAGCACCGGCGCAGCGTGGCCTTTCGAGAGCACAAGCCGGTCGCGGTCTTCCCAGCGCGGTTTCTTTGGGTCAACGCGCATGACGCGATAGTAGAGCGTCATGACGATTTCCACGAGACTGAGCGCCCCGCCGAGATGTCCGGAGCCGGCGCGGCAAATCATGTCGGTCATGATGTAGCGCCACTCGGCGGCCATCTGGTCGAATTGTTCACGGTCGAATTTTTCTGTCATTGTTGTCTCCTTTTCTTCAAAATTTCACGAGTCCGGATAGTCTGCCGAACACTGCCAACGAGGCGGTCACGCAGAGGCACGCAGCGATGGTCATGACCGCGCCGGCTTTGGCCATGTCTTTGATGGAAAAATATCCCGAAGAATACGGAATCACATTCGTAGGCGTGGACGTGACAAGGATAAATGCCAGCGACGCCGTCGTTCCGGCGGGAATGGCCACGAGGACAGGATCAATGTGGATGTTCTTGGCAAGCGCGATGAGCAACGGAACCATGATGATGCCGGTAGCGGTGTTGCTGGAGAACATGGCCTTGATGATGGAAACGCCGAGCACCACGACAAAGATGATGGCCAGCGGATGCAGGACTCCGATCTTGCTGAAGCAGACCTGTGCCAGCCACGCGGCGGCACCGGTGTGATAGACGGCCATGCCGAGCGCCAGCCCGCTGGCGATCAGGACGATGCCGCCCCAACTGATTTCCGATTCGGCTTTTTTCCAAGTCAGGTTGGTCAGGCCCGGAACGAAGAACAAACAGGCGCAGGCAATGGCGACAAACGAAATGCCGAGATAGTTGACTTTGCCGCCGGTCCATTTGACGATGAACGGCTCGCAAATCCAGAGACTGATGGTGATGGCGGCAATAATCAGCGTGAAGATTTCGTCGCGCTTGAACTCGCCCAGTTCCTCGCTTCTCTTGCGAAACTCATCGTCGGCCATCGTGAGATTGATTTTCTCGAAGGGGAAGAACAGAAGCAGGATTCCCCACGCAAACGGGATCATCAAAATCGCGGCGGGAAAACCAACGATCATCCAATCAACGAATGTAAAGTTGATCCCAGCCAGGTCCTTGAGGAACGTCATCGTCAACGGATTCGGTCCGCAGCCGGCGGGCGTGGCGATTCCTCCAATCAGCGGTCCCCACGCGCACGAGATCATCAGCGCCTTGCCGAAATTGCTTTTCATCGGCTCGGCTTTGGCATCTTTCAGGATCGAGACGCCGATGGGCAATAGCATCGCGGCGACAGCCATGTCGGTGATCCACGCCGAGATGAATGCGCCGACGGACAGGAACATGAGAATGATCATCTTCGGCTGATGCCCGAAGCGGCGCAACATCGAGGTCGTCAGCCGTTTCATCAGGCTGGTCTCCGTGATGGCGGCGGAGAAAATCATGACGCCGATAAAGAACATGATGATGTTGTTGCCGAAACCTTCCTTGACCAACGCGTTGAACTCCGCCGCGCCGGTCACCACGAGCGTCACCATGCCCAACAGCCCGGCAATCGGGAACGGAATCGCTTCCGTGACCCACAAGATCACCACCATGACCAGCACGGCCAACGACGTCTTGCCCGCTGTGGTCAGCGCAATGACGCCGTTGTCGGTCGCAATCTTCGGCGGACTCGGCAACAACATGATGACCGCCATGATGGCGACCGCCGCCAGAAACAACACCATGTTCTTCGACTTCAAGCTCGCACCGCTTTCTGCATCAACGGCCCCACCGCGCTCGGACGGTCGGCGACCAAGACGCCCGCTTTCTCCAGCGCCGCAATCTTTCCGGCCACCGAGCCTTTGCCCGGCGTGGCGATGGCGCCGGCGTGTCCCATTTTCTTGCCGGCGGGCGCGGTTCTGCCGGCGACAAACGCGACCATCGGCTTCGTGAACCGGCGCGCTTCGATCTCCTCGGCAACTTCTTCTTCCATCGTGCCGCCCAGTTCGCCGATCATCAGCACCGCGTGTGTGCCGGTGTCCTTCTCAAAGAGTGGCAGCAATTCAGCAAACCGCGTGCAGGGGACGGAATCGCCTCCGACACCCACGAGCGTGGAAACTCCAAACCCGGCTTTGATGGCCATCGCAGTAACCTCGTTCGTCAGTGAACCGCTTCGGGTCATCACGCCGATGTTGCCGGGGCGATAGACCCGGTCAATCCAGTACGGAAAAATTCCCATCATCGCTTGTCCCGGCGTAATCACGCCGGAGGTGTTGCCGCCGATGACCATCGCGTTTTCGGACAGCGCGGCGGCGCGGATTTCCAGCGCGTCGTGAACCGGCATCCCTTCCGCCGTGACCACGATTTTTCGGATGCCGGCGTCCAGCGCCTCAAAAACGGCGTCCTTCGCAAACGCCGGCGGGACGAACAGGACGGATGCGTTTGCGTGCGTGGCGGCTACGGCGCGGCGCACCGTGTTGAACACGGGAACGCCTTCGACTTGTTGCCCTTCTTTGCCGGGCGTGACGCCGGCCACCACGCACGTGCCACAGCCGATCATGTGTTTTGTCCAGAAACTGCCTTCGTTGCCGGTGATTCCCTGCACGATCACTTTGGTTTCGGAATCAATGAAGATGCTCATCGCGCACCGCCCTTCGAAAGTTCAACCGCCCGTTTTACTGCCTCTTCCGTGTCCGGAATCGGTTCCAAGCCGGCTTTGCGGAGAATGGCTTGAGCTTCCTCTTCGCCCGTGCCGCGAATCGCCGTGATGATGGGAACGCTCGGTTTCAACTGCGCGATGGCATCGGCAATCCCTTGCGCCATCACATCGGCGCGGGCAATCGTGCCGAACGTCACAATCAACACGACCGCCGGTTTGTTGCGGAGCGTCAAATCCATCGCTTCCGCCGCTCGCCGGTAATTCGGGCCGCCGAACTCAAGGTAGCTGGCCACGCTGCCGCCGTAGTAGTTGATCAGATCATAGACGGTGTTGGTCAGCCCGGCACCCGCGCACATCAGGGCGATTTTGCCGTCGAACTGGAGATACGGGATTCCTTTGACAGCCGCTTCGTATTCGATGTCGCTGTCGAAATGGTCGCGCGTAATCGGAAACCGTTTCTGGCGGAAGCCGGCGTTGTCATCAATGCTGACTTTGCCGTCGGCGGCGACCAGCCTGCCGTCTTTGGTGAGGATGAGCGGATTGACCTCCACAAGCTCGGCGTCGAACTTGTGGAACAACTCGAACATCTTTTGCAGAATGCCCGCGCCGAGCTTGAAGGCGTCGCCTTTCAATCCCAAGCCGAACATCACGTTGCGGACTTGAAAGGCCGACAGCGCCCGAAACGTTTTTACTTGTTCCTTGACGATCTTGTCCGGCATTTTGGCGGCGACTTCCTCGATCTCGATGCCGCCTTCGGAAGACGCCATGATGAACGCGCTGGCATCCACCGGCTCAATCGTGACGGCCATGTAGATTTCTTTTTCCTTGGTCAACGCTTCCTCAACGAGAAGCCGTTTGACATGTCGGTTCGCCATCAACTCGTGCGCTTTGCGCAAGGCATCTTCTTTGGTCTCGGCCAGTTGAATCAGACCGGCTTTCCCCCGCCCGCCTTGCAGGACCTGCGCCTTGAGCACGCAAGGCAACCCGACCTTGTCAATCGCCGTTGGGCAATCCGCTTCGTTCTCGACTAATTGCCCTTTGGGAACCGGAATGCCGGCTTCGGAAAAAAGTTCTTTCGCTTGATACTCGAACAGCTTCATTTTCCAAACCGCCTCCAGAAGTCGCCCCACATCGCTTCGTCCGTGGGCTTCACCGGGTCAAACGGCTCCGAGACCCACGTTGTATTGATGAAGTGTTTCCACGTGATGTTCTCACTGGTGATGTTTCGTCCCCAAGAACCGCAGCCAAGACTCACAGTGGACGGCATGCCGTTGAAGAAGTTGCCGCCGTTGGCCGGGGCCATCGGTTGTCGCACCATGATACGGCTCGATTTGGCAGCGAAGGCCAAGGTGCGGATGTAATCCTGATTGAAGGTGAAAATGCCGCAGGAATGTCCAAGCCCGGTGTATCCGGTCAGCTTCCGCTGGATTTCGAGGGCTTCCTCGAATTTGTCGTATGTCCAAAGCGCCATCACCGGCGAAATCTTCTCGCCGCTGAAATGTCCTTTGCCCGGATTCTCACCCATGACCATCAACATCGTTGTGTTGTCAGGGACGTTGATTCCCGCGCCGTCCGCGATTTTCTTTGCCGGCGTGGCGATGATCTTGGGGTTCAAGCCGACTTGGCCGGTCTTCGGATTGGCGACCCACATCCACTTTTCAAGACGGTCGCGCTCCTCGTTGGTGCAGAGGTATCCGCCTTCCGCCTTCAACGCCTCGACCACGCGGTCAAAGACGCTCTTCTGAATGACAACCGAATTGTCCGAGGAACACGAGGTCGCGTGGTCAAAGGTCTTGCTGATGCGAATCTTCTTGGCGGCATCCTTGATGTCGGCGTCTTCGCACACAATAATTACCGGGTTGCCCGCGCCGACTCCAAACGCCGGCGTGCCGCTCGAATACGCGGCTTTCACCATCGGGTTGCCGCCGGTGGCCAACACGCGATCCACCTGACGCATCAGTTCATTGGTCAATTCCACGCTCGGCTCTTCAATCCACTGAATCAAATCCTCCGGCGCGCCGACCTTTCGCAATCCTTCCCGCATGAACCCGCACACAAGCGCGCATGATTTCTTGCCCTTCGGATGCGGCGCAAAAATCACAGCGTTCCGCCCTTTCAGGATTGAAACCGCGTTACTGGACGGCGTCGCGGTCGGGTTGGTCACCGGCGTCAGCGCGCCGACAACACCCACCGGCTTCGCGATCTTGGTGATCTTCTTCTCCTTGTCTTCTTCAATCACGCCGACGCTTTTCACTCCCATCACGTCTTTGATGACGCCGAGGACCTTCACTTTGTGTTTGGTGACTTTGTCCTCGTATTTGCCCATGCCGGTTTCTTCCACGGCGCTCTTGGCGCAGGCGTGAACATTGGCATCGTTGTACGTCTGCCACGCGATGGACAGGCACACATTGTCAATCTGTTCCTGCGTGTAATTCTCAATCTGCCGTTGTGCCGCGCGCGCTTTTTCCACCAGCCGCGCAATGATTGCTTTGTTGTCGTCTGCCATAATTTGCTCCTTGCTGTTCAGCGTTTTGGTTTCCACTCATGCAACGCCAGTGCCGCCGCGCCGAGCGCGCCGTTGTAGCGCCCCAACGTTGAGACGACGATCTCCACCTGCGGCGTTGCGCCGTTCCACTGCGCGACCGCTTCCCGCAACGGTGTCAAAAACGTTTCGCCCAGTTCCGCCAGCGGCCCGGCAAAAATGATTTTCTGCGGATCAAACAGCGCGCTCAATTCGCTGGCCACCCAGCCATGCACGCGCGCCGCAGTCTGGATCAACGAAGACGCAAACGCGTCGCCGTCCTCCGCTGCCTGCGCGATGTCCTCGATGGACAACTCATCTTTCCGCTCGGCCAGCGACGTGTGTTTGCCGCGCTCGATTGCGTGTTGCGCCGTTTCAATCATCGCGGAGAGCGACGCCACATGTTCCAGCGACAGATCGGCGGCCGCTGGGCAGTGCCAGTGGCCGATTTCACCCGCCCGATGGTTGCTCCCGCGCAACAGATGGCCGCCCACGATCACACCGGCGGCGATGCCGGACCGGACGCCAATGCACACAAAATCCTGCAGGCCGCGTCCGCCGCCAAACCAAAGCTCCGCCAGCGTCATGCAGCGGATGTTGTTTTCCAGAAACACCGGCACGCGGAACTTCTTGCTCAACCGCGCGCCGAGCGGAATGTTTTCCCAACCCTTGATGAATTCATACCGAAGCGCCACGCCCGTCTGCGGATCAATCGTGCCCGGCACGCCGACGCCGATGCCCAGCACCGGCCGCGGATCGCCGGCCATCGCCTCGGCGATTGCCTGTTCGATTTTGTCGAGAATCTGGTCGGCAGAATCCGTGGCGCGAATGGACTTGTGAAGCTGGCACAGCGGCGTTTCGGAAAAATCCACCGCTGTCGCCATCAGATTGCGCGCCTCGAAATCCACGCCCACAAATCGTCCGCCCGACGGATTCAATTCCAACAGTTTCGGCGGACGCCCCGAACGCTTTTCCCGCTGGGCCGTCTCCACCAGAAACCCGTCGCGGATCAGCCGGTCCACGTAGATGCCGGCGGTGGACGGCACGATGTTCAACTGGCGCGAGAGTTCGACGCGCGAGATGCGCCCATGCACGCGAACCCGTTTCAGCAGTTCCGCTTCCACGGCGGCAATGGTGCGATGTTTCTTCTTGATCCGCGGCATCAGAACTTCACAACCTTGCCGGTGTCCACCGATTCCTGCGCCTTCAAACACAATGCGACCGACCAGCGGCCGTCCTCGCCCGTCGCGCAACGCAACTCACCGCCGCGCGCGGCCTCTGTCAGGTTCGCCAGTTCCTCTTCCAACTCATAGACTTCACCGGTGGTTTTGGCCAAGGCGACTTCCTGCGTTTTCTCGCCGTCGAAATGCTTCAGTGAATACGTCGGATGGAACGTCCGGTCCATCGCGCCGCTCCAACTGGCCCACAACGCGCCGCGCGTGCCGGTCAGCTTGACGATCTGATGGTGCTCGTAGGCGGCGAGCGTTTGCGAGATGACTGCGTAGCCGCTGTTGGGGAAGTTGATCATTGCACTGAAGTTGTCCTGCAACTCCGGATGATCGTCGCGTTTGTGGCTGGCAAACGCCACGACGGAAACCGGCTCACCGACCTTCCCGAAATACCACCGCGCCAAGTCGAAGAAATGAATCGGCTCCTCCAGAATCCAGTTGCCTACCTGCTTGATATTGTAACGCCAGCCGCCGGTGCCGAGCCGGTACGGATTGCGCCACAACTCGATCAGGCAATACCGCGGATCACCAATCGCGCCGTCGTCCACCATCTCCTTCACCTTGCCCCACAGCGATGACAGCCGGAATTCGTGACCGATGGCAAGTTGCAGTTTCTTTTTGCGCGCCAGCGCGATTAGTTCGTCGCACTGGTCGAGTTGGAGGCACATCGGCTTCTCCAAGAGCAGGTGACAGCCCGCTTCCAGCGCCGCCTTCGCCGCCTCGTAATGCACGTGCGCCGGCAACACGATGTCCACGGCATCGAGTTTTTCCTTCTGCAACATCTCGTGGAAGTCAGAATAGACCTTGGCGGTAGGATGGTTGGTTTGCGCAGCGGCGCGGTTCTCGTCCGAGCGCTCGGCGATGGCGGCCAGTTGCGCGCCGTTGGTTTTGGCGATGACACGGGCATGATGGCTGCCCCAAGCGCCGCAGCCGATCAGTCCGAACCGAAGAGGGGATTGATTGGGTTTCATAGGATATTTCGATTTCAAAATTACCAACCCACTTCTTTCCTGTCAACAAATATGTTCTCCCTCCCCCAAGGGAAGCGCAGACGCGATACGCGGATTCTTATTGCGGGAGTTTCGTCAACGCGCCGGTGGAGACGTAGGCCGTGACACCATTCTCAGACTCGACCTGACAGTAGCTGCCAGCATCGCGGACCACGCGGACTTTCGTTTGCGCCTTGAGAGTGCCGTCGGGCGGACGCGCCTGTTGCGGGCCAGCCGTGTAGTAGGGTGTGTCCACAGCGACGACGTGTGTGAACGCCGCCGTAGCAGGTGAACGTTCACAGCAGCGACAGCAACCGACAAGCAGCGTGCTCGCGACCAAACCCGCAAGAAACCAGCAATGTACTTTCATGGAGTCGCTCCTTCCAAAACTCGGTTTCATCATAACGTCCTTCGTGGCTTGGTCAAGAAAACGTGTTGACTTGGCTGACATCTTTTTCACAATACGCCGCCATGAACATGACTCGCCATTTGGTCGGACGGCGGACTGTTCGTCCGCGACCAAAAAGTCCTGCTCTGCTCCAACATTCGTAAGAAGAAATGAGGCGCTCAATGGACTGCAAGAAAGAAAAAAACAAATCCCGCTGCATCTGCTCGTATGACCCGTGCAGCCGCAAAGGCGTCTGCTGTGACTGCATCGGCTACCATCTCAGCAACCGCGAGCTTCCCGGCTGTTGTTTCCCCAAGGACGCCGAGGCCACCTACGACCGCTCCTTCGAGCACTTCGCCAAACTGGTGACGACTCACCGCGTCTGAGCCGGCGGTTCCGGCGGGTTGACGCCGATGCAATAGAGATTCCGCGCCGTGCGAATGTAGAGTCGCCCATTCGCCGCCACGATCGTGGAACGACACAGCGGTTCAAAGATCGGAACCACCCCCAACACGCGCGGCTCGTCGCCCGCCGCCAGCACCGCGATCTCGCCGAGCAAGCTGATGCAATAAATCTTGTCGTCGGCGCCCATCGGCGACGCTTGCAGCGGAACACGCACCGGAAGCTGTTGTCGCCAGATTGCCCGGCCCGTGCGCGGCTCGAAACAAATCAGTGCACGCTCCTGTTCCTGCAACACGTAGAGTCGGTCCTTATAGACCAGCGGCGATGCGACCCAGCCGTGGTTGTCTTCGCATTTCCAAGCCACTGCCTTGTCGCCGAGTTCTCCCTTGCCTTCCGGTCGCAGCGCAAACAGCGGACGACGTTGCGGCCGGATGACGAACACCAAATCCTCCAGCCCCACCGGGGTCGGATCAGTGTGTTGCGACTCCTGCCGGTCCGGCGGGCTGAACCACCAGCGCCACAATTCCGCGCCGCTGGCCGCGTCGTGGCCGGTCACGCACTCGCCGCCGGTCAGCACGATCTCGCGGCGCTCCTTCCACACAAACGGATACGGCGTAAGGTAGCTCTCGCGCGATTCATCGGTGGCGTTGGTCGGACGAATCTGTTTCCAGAGCGTCTTGCCTGTCGCCGGATCGAGCGCCAACAGATACGAATCGAACCGGCCTTTGCGGTTCGGATTCTGCCCATAACGTTGCGGATTGTCGTTTTGCAGCACGACAACATAAAGCCGGCCGTCGAACAACAACGGACTCGAACTGTATCCGTGTTGGATGGCAAACTCGCCATCGTCCGCCGTCAGATCGCGCTGCCACAACAACTGCCCCTCCACCGTGAAGGCAGTCAACACGCCGTTGCCGGTCATAAACCAGACCGATTTGCCATCGGTCACCGGCGATGGCGACGCCATGTCGTTGTTGCCGCTGGCGACCTTGCGGTCGGGACCGAGCGCTTTGCTCCAGAGCAACTGGCCGTTGCGCGCGTGGACGGCCAGCGCGAAAACCTTGCTGACGCCTTTGTTCGCCGCGAGAACAAACACGCGGTCGCCCACGACCGCCGGTGTCGCGCTGCTCGGTCCCGGCATCGGCATCACCCACTGCACGTGATTCGCCGCGCTCCATGTGGATGGCAAATGCGTTTCCGTTGTCGAGCCGTTGAAGAACGGCCCGCGCCACTGCGGCCAGTCCGCCGCGGTCACATGGGTCGCCAGTAACAGCCACACCAACAGTCGTTGCATGGTAACAGAGTACGTCACACTGCCGGCGGAAACCACTTCTTTTGCAGCCACAGCGCCACATTGACCAGCCCGATCAACACCGGCACCTCCACCAATGGTCCGATGACCGCTGCGAACGCCGCGCCGGAATTGATGCCGAACACGGCGACGGCGACCGCAATCGCCAACTCGAAGTTGTTACTCGCAGCCGTGAATGACAGCGTCGCGGTCTTGGAATAGTCCGCGCCGATTTTCCTTCCAAGCCAAAAACTGACCAGAAACATCGCGACGAAGTAAATCAGCAGCGGCACGGCGATGCGCAGTACGTCGAGCGGGATACGAACGATCCGGTCACCCTTCAGACTAAACATGACGAGAATGGTAAAGAGCAGTGCGACAAACGTTATCGGGCTGATGCGCGGGATAAACTCGCGTTCATACCATTCGCGGCCCTTCGTTTTGAGGCCGACGATGCGTGTCACCAGCCCGGCCAG
>CAZNOK010000162.1:0-12085 GCA_964574605.1 uncultured Verrucomicrobiota bacterium | reverse complement strand
CGCCTCGCCCACCTCACTCACCACCCAACATAAATACTTGGACAGACTCCTAGTTATCTTGCTTTCATGTACCTTGCGTAGGATCGCGAGGTAATTCGCAAACCCCTCACCAATACCGCCGACCATCGGCCAGAATGTCGTTTTTAACTCGCTCATAGTTACGGTGCCTAATTTAAGTCACAACGAATTAGAAAAGATTCTGATGATGTACGTGCCCCTTCCAACATTTGTTCCAATTTCCATAGGAATTCGGCACGAAACATGGCGGCACTCGGTATCGTTTTCCGATAGTCCAGCGCCCATTGTGCTGTTTTGAGAAGAACGCAACGCGCAAACCGACGCTGCTTTGGCTTCCGCAAATCGTCCACCTGAGCCAGTGCCAATTCCAAAAGCTTACGGATCGCCCACGTATTTCTGCCAGTAAGGTTTCGCTGATAACCCAATTCGGCCCATTTGATTGGTGGAACGTGCGGACGATGAAGATTGAGCGCGGGCATCAGGGAGTAGCCCCAAATACGGATCGTCGCAAGGTCTTCCTCAGCTAGCACTGTGGTCTTCGCTTTGGAAACAAAGACCGCTAAGCTATTGATGTCCGTGCCAATGGCTGAGCGACCTGCTGCACTGGCCTCAACTAGTGTCGTCCCCCCGCCCATGAACGGATCAAAAACCACATCTCCTGGCTTGGTAAACGCCTCTACCGCTGCACGCACGAACAGCGGTGAGAACCTTGCAGGATAGCGATAAAAACTGTGCGACAGTCCAGCCACTGGCTTCCGTGTGCGCACGGCCTCACACAAGCTAATGTCAGCACGTTGACTCAATGCAATATTCCTCTTGGAGGTCTCCTTGTGTGAAAGAGTGTATCACAGGTGTCAATTCTGTGCTGCCACCGGACCGGGTATGGAAGGTCGTGTGCAGCCGGAACACAACCGGAACTTGGTCGCCGAGTCGGATTCTGGTACAATTTCAGCCATGAAACCGCTTCGCATCTTCTTTGCGTTCCTTGCGCTTTTTTGCGGCTGTTCCTTCGCCGCGGACAAACTCAGTATCGTCTTCATTCTTGCTGACGATCTGGGCTGGGCCGACCTCGGTTGCTACGGCGCGGACTTGCACGAGACGCCGCACCTCGACCGGTTCGCGAGCGAGGGTGTGCGTTTCACCGCAGCCTGCGCGATGCCGGTCTGCTCGCCGACCCGCGCGACGTTGATGACCGGCAAACACGCGGCGCGGCTTCGCATGACCATCTGGTCGGAAGGCGCTATTGACGGCGGCCCGAAAAACCGCAAGCTGCTCGCGGGCGAATCGTTCCCCGACCTGTCGCACTCAGAAACAACCATCGCCAAACACCTGCACGACGCCGGTTACCTCACCGCGCTCGTCGGCAAGTGGCATCTCGGCGACGCGGATCATTATCCGGAAACGCACGGCTTCGACGTGAACATCGGCGGCACGCATTGGGGCGCGCCGCAGACGTTCTTCTGGCCGTACAGCGGCGTGGGACGATTCGGTTCGCAGTTCCGCTATGTGCCACACTTGGAATTCGGCAAGCCCGGCGAGTATCTCACTGACCGGCTCACCGACGAAGCGCTGCGCGTCGTGGACAACGCCAAGGGAAAACCGTTCTTCCTATATCTGGCTCACCACGCGGTGCACACGCCAATCGAAGCGAAACCGGACGACGTGAAACATTTCGAGGCGAAGCTGCGCGAAGGACTCAACCACCAACACGCCATTTACGCCGCGATGGTCAAGAATCTCGACGACAACATCGGTCGCGTGCTCGCCCATCTCAAACGACGCGGCCTCGACCGGAACACCGTCGTCATTTTCGCCAGCGACAACGGCGGCTACGTCGGTCTCGACAAAGTAGGAGGCGACCGGCGCATCCCAGTCACAAACAACGCGCCGCTGCGTTCCGGCAAAGGCTCGGTCTATGAAGGCGGCGTTCGCGTCCCACTCATGGTTCGCTGGCCGGGCGTGACGCCGGCCGGCGCGACTTGCACGGAGCCGGTCATTCTGACGGATCTGTTCCAGACGTTGCTCTGCGCTGCCGGTTTGCCGCCCTCGACCAACGCCGTTGACAGCGTGAATCTTGCGCCGTTGCTGAAGAATCCTGCTGCAAAACTCGACCGCGACGCGTTGTTCTTCCACTACCCGCACTACTATCACACGACCACGCCGGTCAGCGCCATTCGCACGCGCGACTGGAAGTTGCTGGAGTATTTCGAGGACAACCATGTCGAGCTTTTCAATCTTCGCGACGATCCCGGCGAACAGCGCGACGTTGCTCAGCAGATGCCCGACAAAGCCACCGAGTTGCGCCGACGCCTGAACGCGTGGCGCGAGTCGGTTGGGGCGGCGTTGCCGAAACCAAATCCGAACTTCAAGCCCGGCAAAGCGAAACGGAACCCATTGAGATGAAGAACTCACTCTTCTTCGTCAGCCTCCTACTGATTTTCGCGGGGCCACTCCACGCCGTCAGTGTTCGTCCGCGGGTGTTTCACGCCCAAGGTGAGATGGCGGGAGAAGTTACACAGACCACGGTCATTTTGCAGTCGCGGTTGACCGCCAGCCCCGGCGTCGAAGACGGCGACGTGCGCGGCGCCACCGGCTGGGGGAAGTTTGAATATGCCGAGTCAGCGAATTTTGCGGGGGCCGCCGGGACGGAATGGCTCGAAGCGAAAACCGACAATGATTACATTGTGCGGACGCAACTCCGCAGCCTGAAACCCGGGCAAACGTACTTCTACCGGTTGCTGTTCGGCGCGGACCGGTCGCAAACCGAAACCGGTCCCGTCCGCAAGTTCAAGACCCTGGCACGACCCGACCAGCCGGTGCGGGTCCGGTTTGTCGTCGGCAACTGCATGAACCACGCTTTCTTCTTCAACGGCCCAAAAGGTGACGGCAACAAGGCCCGTGCCGACGCCACCGACCGCCAGCTCGGTTATCCTGCCATGGAAAGCATCCGCAAGCTGCAGCCTGATTTCTTCGTCGGGGCCGGTGACAATGTGTACTACGATCATCCGGCCAAGACCGCGGCGAAGACCCTGACGGAATTGCGGCGGAAATGGCACGAACAGTTTGTGCTGCCCCGCATTGTTGACATGGTCGGACAACTCGCCACCTACTGGATCAAGGACGATCATGACTACCGCTACAATGACGCTGACGCCACAGGTGACAGGGCGCCGTCTCACGAGCTTGGCGTGCGGACATTTCGCGAGCAAATGCCCGTCGTGCCGGTGACGGATTCCGCCGATGTGACGTACCGGACCGCGCGTTGTGGGCAGTTGTTGCAGGTCTGGATGGTCGAAGGCCGCGATTACCGCAGCCCCAACAAGTCGCCCGATGGCCCGGAGAAAACCATCTGGGGCGCAAAACAAAAGGCGTGGCTGCAACGCAGCGTGCTGGCCAGCGACGCGCCTTTCAAGATCCTGATCTCGCCCACGCCCATGATCGGCCCCGATGACGCCTACAAAAAGGACAATCACACCGGCGGCTTTCGCCACGAAGGCGAAGAGTTTTTCGCTTGGCTGGCCGCCAACCGGCAGAAACACTTTTACATCATCACCGGCGACCGGCACTGGCATTACCATTCAATTCACACGACCGATTATGAGGAGTTCGCCTGCGGCGCGTTGAACACCGAAAATGCCCGGCGCGGCCGTGCCCCCGGTGACCCTGACTCGACCGACCCTCACGCCAAGGTCATACAGCTTTACACCGACGCCAACCCCACCGGCGGATACCTGCTCGTGGAAGCGACTCCCGCGGAACAAGGCCAGCCGGCTCGGTTGCGTTTCAGCATTCAGGACGAATGGGGCAAGGAACTCTACTCCAACACGAAGACAACAATGCCGGCAAATGGGAGGCAACAATGAAGAACACTCAGATTCTTTTGTCAAAACATACGACACGTTTACTCAACATCCGACAATCCGTCGCATTGCTGACGCTGTTCCTCGGCGGCCTTGTTCCAGCGGGGTTTGCAGCCACCACGGAACGGAACGAGTGGTATTGGAATTCGCTCGTCAACCTGCACATTGACAATCACGGCTTGCTTGTCGGCAGAGGGAGAACGGCCGAGGAGATCACCGCGCTGTTGAAGAAGCTGCCGGTTGACATCGTCCAGGTGTCGGCCTACGGCGCGGATGGCGCGATGGTGACGTACCCCAGCAAGCTCCTCCCGCGAGATGACCTCTACGGCTGGGACACCATCGGTGTTTGGAAAGAGGCGACACTGAAAGCGGGAAAGCGATTTCACGTGTATATCAACACGCGCGGATTGACGGTGACAAGGAAGCATCCCGATTGGGTGCAGCGCGACGCCGCCGGCAAGGGAAAAGGCAAGAACAACGGGCTTGATACGTGTGCCCGGCCGAGCGCAGACGGCACTGGTTATCTGGAGTCGCTGTTACTGCCGTTGCTCGAAGAGATCATGACGAAGTATAAGCCGGACGGCATCTGGGTGGACGGCGATCATGCGCGCACGCGGACCTGCTACTGCCGCAACTGCAAAGCCGCATGGAAGACGCTTACTGGAAAAGCCGAACCGCCGACCGACCCGAAAGATCCCGACTGGCCGCGTTGGCTCGCGCTCGAACAGGAACGCTACGACGAATATCGCCGCAAGATGGCGGAGGTCGTGCATCGCATCAACCCGAAGGCGTTTTACACCAGCAATCACTCGTGGAAAAAAGTGACCACGAAATTCGAGAAGGACGACCCTCGGAACGCGCCGCCGTTTGCCGACACCGTCAGCGCCGACCTGAGCCACGGGCAGGCGCTTTGGCTCACCCGGAGCAAGGCGTTGTTCCTGTCGGCGGAACAGAACACGCCGTGGGACATCATGCACCTGATTTACAGACCGGAGGAGATTTCGCGTCAGCGCGTTCTGCAACAGGCCGCCGTCACCATCGCGCATGGCGGCTCGTGGTTTCTCTGGGCGCCGGGGCGTGATCCACTCGACCCGGATGTGCTCGCGCGCGTGGCAGAGTGCGCGCGATTTGTCCGCGAACGCGCAGCGGCACTCGGCCGGACGACTTCCATCAATCCCGTGGCGGTGCTCGTCAGCGAAACGGCATGGAACTTGGAACGAACCGGCGGTCAAGCCGGTTACGCCGGGCTGGTCGAGGCGCAGAACTGGGCGATGATGCTTGAAGACGCCTGTTACGGAGTTGATCTGATCAACGAAAAAGATTTGGCGCGGGGCACAAGTCAATACCGGGTGATCGTCGTGCCGAACCAGCGCGCGGTGTCGGAGGCAACCTCGAAAAAGCTTCAACAGTTCACCGCCGCTGGCGGGACGCTCTTGCTCGCAGGCCAGACATTCGATCCATCGCGCACGCCGGATGACGGCCGCATTCTTCATATCCCCAGCGGCGATGTGCCCGTGCCTGACTACGATGGGTTCGTGCCGCAGTTGATGGAAGCCTGTGGTCTCGGTCCCAGCGTCCGATTGAGTGGGCCGGGAAAGAAGGAGCATTTCATTTTCAACTTCCGCAAAAAAGGCAACCAGACAATTGTGCACTTGGCCAATGTCGGTTCGTCCGTCAACGGCAAGCGCCGATACGAGGAGACGACGCAGTTCATTGACGATGCGCCGCCCGTGCCGGAGGTAACCATTCAGTTGGCCGCGCCGAAACCGTCGTCGGTCTCGGTCGTTCCCGCGACAACCACGGTCGCGCACACTTGGGACAATGGCATCCTGACCGTGACGCTCAAGAACGTGGCGGTCCACGCTGCGGTGATAATGGATGTGGTTCCCGGACTGTTGTCTGTCGGTGTGCCGCTCGATGAACGACATCCGTTGTCGCACTACGTTCGTCCGCAGTGACATCTTCATTGATGACTTGAACCTTCCATGACAACCACCCGCAAACTACTTCTGACCGGAATCATCTCGCTACTGTTGCCGGTCGTGCTGCAAGCGGCTGACAAACCAAACATCGTCTTCATCCTCGCCGACGATCTCGGCTACGGCGACCTCGGCTGTTACGGGCAGAAGGAAATCCAGACGCCGCACATTGACCGGCTCGCTGCGGAGGGCATGAAGTTCACGCACTTCTACGCCGGGGCGAGCGTTTGCGCGCCGTCGCGGTGCGTGTTGATGACCGGCAAACACGGCGGCCGCTGCCGGGTGCGTGGCAACGCGATGATGACGCAACGGCTGCGGCAGTCGCTCACGAGCGACGATGTCACCGTGGCGGCGTTGCTCCAGCAGGCTGGGTATGCCACCGCACTCGTAGGGAAATGGGGCCTCGGCGACCACGACACGCCCGGTCATCCGTTGCTGCAAGGTTTCGATTTGTTCTTCGGTTACCTCGACCAAGTTCATGCGCATGTGTATTTCCCCGACTGGCTCTGGCGCAACCGCGAGAAGCTGCGGCTGCCAAATGAAGTGCGACCCATTCTCTGCGGCAAGGACGGCGCGTGGGGCACCGGCGGCATCACCACGAACAAGATCGTCTATAGTCCGAAGCTGATGCTCGACGAGGCGCTCGCGTTCATCGAGCAGAACAAATCGCGTCCATTCTTCCTCTATTTCGCCACGACCATCCCGCACGCGAACAACGAGGCCGCGAAGGAACTCGGCAACGGCGCCGAAGTCCCCGACCTCGGCCTCTACAAGAACAAACCGTGGCCGGAGCCGGAAAAAGGCTACGCCGCAATGATTTCCTATCTCGACGCGCAGGTCGGCGCGATTCTGGCGCGGCTCAAACAACTTGGTCTCGACAAAAACACGCTCGTCATCTTCACCTCCGACAATGGCCCGGAATCGAAACAGTCCTCCGGTTACGACACGACATTCTTCAAATCGGCTGATGGCTATCGCGGTTTCAAGCGCGACCACACCGACGGCGGCATTCGCGAGCCGTTCATCGCGCGCTGGCCCGGCAAGATCAAAGCCGGCAGTGCCAGCGATCACGTCGGCTATTTCGGCGACTTTCTAGCGACGGCGATGGAACTGGCCGGCGCGGAAACGCCGGCAGGCTTGGACAGCATCAGTCTTGCGCCGACGCTTCTGGGCCATGCTGACAAACAGCGGAAACACGACTGCCTGTACTGGGAGCATCACGCCGGCAATCTCTTCTCGCAGGCCGTGCTGCTCGACGGTCGTTGGAAGGCGTTGCGCGTCGCGTCGCTGGAGCTTTACGACCTGCAAGCCGATCCTGCGGAATCAAACAATGTCGCCTCCGCGCATCCCGACATCGTCGCGCGGGCCGAGGCTCGGCTGAAAAGCGAGCGCGAAGAGAATGCGAACTGGCCGGTGCGGCCCATAAGGAGCAAACCATGAATCATCGTTTTTTCTTGAGCAGCTTTCTAGCGCTTGTCGTGTGTTCCGGGAATCTTCCGGCCCAGCGGCCCAACGTGTTGTTCATCGCCGTGGACGATCTCAATACGCGCATCGCCTGCTACGGCGACCCGGTGGCCAAGACGCCGAATCTGGACCGGTTGGCCGGTCGAGGCATCCGTTTTGACCGGGCCTACTGTCAGTTCCCGCTGTGCAATCCGTCTCGCGTTTCGCTGATGTTGGGGCGTTATCCCACAACCACCGAGACCATTGACTTCGCGCGGCCGGCGTTGCTGGGGCGCGACTGGGTCACGCTCAGCGAGCATTTCCGCGCCAGCGGTTACGAAGTCGAGTTGCGGGGAAAGATTTACCACTACCCGGAACTGAAACCGTGGTCCGCCGGCGAAGAGGCGGTCCTCAAAGAACAGGAGATTCACCGTCGCAACATCGCCGACCTGACGCGGTGGGAGCCGTTTCGGACACAATGGCCGCCGACCACGAAATGGGTCGAGAACTTGCGGACGCGGGCAAACGTGTTCCGTCCGGTCCCGGAGTCCGAGCGGATTGATGCCGAACAAAACCCCACGAATTACCAATGGACAGCCGACGTCAAGAACACTCGTGAAGCCGTGAAACTATTGGAAGGCTTTGCCAAATCCGACAAACCGTTCTTCCTCGGCGTGGGCTTCTACAAGCCGCATGTACCGCTGGTGGTTCCGCAGAAGTATTTCGATCTGTTTCCGGCGGAGAAGATGCCGTTGCCGCCGGACTTCGCGCCGACACCGACGGCTGACGATTCGGTGCCACGATGCGCATTGCATTACAATCTTGATTTGTTCTACGAGGAGCGACCGACGCCGGAGCGCGCGAAGGCCGCCATCGCCGCGTATTATGCGTGCGTGACGTTCACGGATGAGAAACTGGGCGAGGTGCTTGATGCGTTGGAACGGCTCGGCTTGCGCGACAACACGGTGATCGTGCTCTGGGGCGATCATGGCTGGCATTTGGGTGAAAAGGGAATGTGGGCCAAGGGAACACTGTTCGACGTGTCGGCCCGCGCGCCGTTGATCATCGTTGACCCGCGCAAGAAAACCGGCGGCAAGGCGTGTCCGCGCACCGTGGAGTTCGTGGACATCTATCCGACGCTGGTGGAGCTTTGCGGTTTGGACAAGCCGCCGGGATTGGAAGGCGCGAGCCTCGTTCCGCTTTTGAATAATCCCACCGCGGCGTGGAAACGTCCGGCCTACAGTCTCGTCGCGCGCGAAGAATGGCTCGGGCGCAGCGTGCGAACCGAGCGCTGGTGCTACACCGAGTGGGATAGAGGCCGCTACGGCGTCGAGTTGTACGATTTGAAAAATGATCCGCGAGAGTCAAAGAACCTTGCGAAAGATCCCGCGTTCGCGCCGACCATCGCTGAACTGAAGAAGCTGCTCCATACCGGGCCGGTAGCGAAGGAATCGCCGGTGCGCGGCGTCACAAAACCATGAACATCGAAATCATTCAAGGCGACATCACGACGCTCGCGGTGGACGCCATCGTCAACGCCGCGAATGTCCATCTACAACACGGCGGCGGCGTGGCGTGGGCGATCTCTCGCAAAGGCGGCCCGAGCATCCAGGCTGAGTCCAATGCGATCATCGAGGCACGCGGGCCACTGGAGACGGGCGACGCGGTCATCACCGGCGCCGGCAAGCTGCCGGCGAAGTTTGTGATTCACACACCGGGGCCGGTCTGGGGCGAAGGTGACGAAGACCGAAAGCTCCGCAAATCCATCCGCAACTCGCTCGCGCTGGCGGATGAGAAAGGGTTGAAGTCAATCGCCTTCCCGGCGATCAGCACCGGGATTTACGGGTTTCCCGTCGAGCGCGCCGCGAAGGTGATGCTGGCGGAAGCGGAAGAGTATTTGCGCGGCCCGACGAAGCTGGACCGCGTGATTTTCTGCCTGTACGACACAGCGACGCATCGAGTGTTCGCGACTAAAACTGGAGCTGGAACAGGCCGCTGACAGGCCGGCGTTTCAGTTCGCTGGGCCCCAGATAGCTGTCCTGATCGGCATCAATCTGTTTGAACAAACTCATGCTGACACCGGTTTTCTCAAGGCCGGCTTTCCATTCGTCGGGGGTAATCTTGCCGTCGCTGTTGGTGTCGAGCGAATCAAAATGGCGGCGCGCGTCGGGCGTGCTGTCAAATTGCGCCCACTCCTCCCACGTGATGCTGCCGTTGGCATTCTTGTCGGCCTTGGCGAAACCTTCGGTGCGCATCGCGTTGACAAACTGGGTGTAAGAGACCCGGGCTTGGTTGTCGCGGTCAGGCGCATTGGTCGCGCAACCGGCAAGCCCGACAGCAGCGAGAAGGCAAAGGAGCTTGTTCATGGTGACAACAGTCTATCACGCCACACGGCTGAGCGTCCAGTCAAGGAATCGCGGGCACCAGCGTTTCAGGAAAGCGCCGAATTTGCCGGGAATGGTGAGGACGACTTCGCGTTTGCGACGGGCGCAGGCGCGGAGAATAGCGCGCGCGACAGTGCGCGGGTGGACGCCTTTCATCGGGCCGATGCGAACAGGACCGCCATAGCGGACTTGGTTCTCGAAGAATGGCGTGTCGGTGTAGCCGGGCATGATGAGGATGACGTCAATGCCGGTGCCGCGCAGTTCGATGCGGAGCGAATCGCTGAGGGCGCGGACGGCGAACTTGCTGGCGCTGTAGATGGAGTTGCGCGGCGTGGCCAGCAGGCTGAGAATGGAGCCGACGTTGACGATCTGTCCGCTGCCCTGCTTCTTCATGTGCGGCAGGACGGCCTGCGTGCAGCGGAGAACGCCGAAGAAGTTCACCTCCATGAGCCGTTGCGCGTCGGCAAACTGCGTGTTCTCGACGATGGCGCGGATGCCGAACCCGGCGTTGTTGACGAGGATGTCCACGCGGCCAAACTTTGCCAGCGTGGTCTCGACGAGGCGGCGAACGTCTTCGTCACGGGTCACATCGGTCGGGACGGCGAGGATTTTGTCGCTGGTGATTTCCCGCAACTGCGTGGCGTTGCGGGCTGCGGCAACGACATATGCGCCGGCGGCGGCGAAGGCGAGGGCGGTCTCGCGTCCGATGCCGGTGGAAGCGCCGGTGACGATGACGACTTTGTCGGTGAACTTTTCCACTTTCTTTCTGGCGGAAAAGAGAATATAGGTAGCTGGGGCGCGTGACAATGATGAATGAGACCAACAACAGGCAGCCGTCAGTGCTCGCGATTGATGATGACACCAACATTCTCGACATCATCAAGACCTACTTGGAAAGCGAAGGGTTTGTCGTGGAGGCGCAAAGCAATCCGCGTCAGGGCGTCGAGTGGTACGGACAACGCTGGCGCGAGGTGGACTTGATACTGCTGGACTACATCATGCCGGAGATGAATGGCGAGGCCGTGTTCGAACGGGTGCGACAGGTGAACCCGAACGCGCGGGTGCTGTTGTTGACGGCGTGCGACGACGCAGTGGCCAAGAAATTATTCGAGCAAGGGCTTTGTGGCTACATCCAGAAACCGTTTTACTTGAACCAACTGGCGCGACAAATTCAGGACGTGATCGGGCCGTCCTGAACCAACCGAGAGGAGGTACGCCGTGAGCACACGGAGTGAGGTCAACAACGAGTCGTTGGTGGAGATTCACAAGGCGCGCGATCCGTGGCAGGGACACCTGGTGATTGGCTACCTGCAGGAAAACGGCATCGAGGCCGCGTTCCAAGGTCTGCCGTCGGTGCCGTTGGTGGCGGGCGAACTGCTCGAAACCAGCGACCACGTCGTCGGCATTTACGTCCTGCAAGAGGACGCCGCGCGCGCGCGGGAACTGGTCAAGGAGTTTCTCGCCACCGAGAACGTCGAGACAACGTCCCCAGAGAAACCGCACCTCGACAAAGAACGCATCGCCGAGTTGCGCGGCGCCTTGCGGGAGGAACGGAAGACGTTCGCGTTTCTTGGCTGGGCGGCGGTGGTGTTTCTGGCGGCGATGGCCGTGTTGTGGGCGATCTGGCCGGTCTGGCTGAAAACGGATCCGCCGGCGCCGTTGTACCGTTGGACGGGCGTGATGTTGCTGGCGTTAGCCGCAACATTCGCGCTCAACCAAACGCGCCGGTAATACGGTCAAACACGGGCGCGGAAATACTCGATGGCGCGGCGCAGGCCGTCTTCGAGTTTCACTTTCGGCCGCCAGCCGAGAAGTTTCTTCGCCAGCGTGATGTCGGGCCGGCGTTGCTTGGGGTCGTCCACGGGCAACGGTTTGCGAATGATCCGTGACTTGCTTCCGAGAAGTTTGCGGATCAGCTCGGCAAATTCGAGGATGGTGAACTCGGTCGGGTTGCCGATGTTGACCGGCTCGTGATACTTCGCCCGCGAGAGACGCCAGATGCCGTCTATCTCATCGCTGACGTAACAGAAGCTCCGCGTCTGTGAGCCGTTCCCGAACACCGTCAGCGGCTTACCTTCGAGCGCCTGGCCGATGAAGGCGGGCACGACGCGGCCATCGCGCAATCTCATGCGGGGGCCGTAGGTGTTGAAGATGCGGACAATCTTGGTGTCAACACCATGGTAACGGTGATAGGCCATCGTCATCGCCTCAGCGAAGCGTTTCGCTTCGTCGTACACGCCGCGCGGGCCGATGGGGTTGACGTTGCCCCAGTAGGTTTCCTTCTGCGGATGTTCGAGCGGGTCGCCGTAGCATTCGCTGGTGGAAGCGAGGAGGAAGGCGGCGTCCTTGGCCTTGGCGAGGCCGAGGCAGTTCAACGTGCCGAGCGAGCCGACCTTCAGCG
>CAZNOK010000161.1:0-12182 GCA_964574605.1 uncultured Verrucomicrobiota bacterium | reverse complement strand
TGTCGCACATACGGTGGGTTGCCGACGATGGCGTCGAAGCCGCCGCGTTTCATGATGTCGGGGAAGCGGCTCGCGAAATCCATGGGGCACAGTTTCTTTTCTTCGTCAGGAGTGAGTTTCTGCGTCTTGGTGATGTCGCGCCCGATTACCGAATTGCCGCGGACGATGTTCTTGCTGAGGTCGGGCAGGAGTTGCTTCATCGCGGCGCTGTGCTCGAAGTCGAGCAAGTATTGCCGTTTGCTGTCGGTGGTTTCTTCTTCGAGTAGTTTCAGGTAGAGCGAGAGTTGGCAGACTTCGACGGCTTGGGCGTCGAGGTCCACGCCAAAGATATTGTTGACGAGGATTTCGCGTTTCTTGGCGAGGGTGAGATGCCACGCGCCGTCTTCTTTTTTGACACAATCGCCGGGAAGCATGGTAGCCGGTTTGTCGTTGTAATACTTGGTGTGATACCGGAGCAGTGTGTCATAGACGCCGAGTAGGAACGAGCCGCTGCCGCAGGCGATGTCGGCGAACTTCATGGCGGCGATTTGTTTTGGCGTCTGGTCGGCGATGAGTTTGCCGACGGTGTTTTCGACGATGTAGCGAACGATGTACTCCGGCGTGTAATAGACGCCGCCGGCTTTGCGGACTTCGGGCTTTTCGGTGAGCCGCCCGGCGTCGGTGATGACATTGCCGAGGAAGCGTTCGTAGATGGAGCCGAGAACGGGGATGCCGATGTGGTTGAAGTTGTAGGGCGAGGTAGGGTCGCCTAGACCTTCGCAAATCCGCTTGAAGACATGGTCGTCGGACAGGAAGTGCTCGTTGTCGAGGATGTCGTGCGGTTTATAGACGATGCCGTTGTACGTGTGGTTGAGGAGGACGCAGCGCTCGATGAAGTCTTTCCACGGCGTGCCGCTCTTGGCGAATTTCTCGACATGGGCGGTCGGCTCAATGAGTTTGTCTTCGAGGAACCGGGTGAAGACCAGACGGTCAAGGGTGCGCTGGGTCATCTCGGTCAGGGCCGCGCTGGTCAGGTTCGGATGCTGTTCCTTGAAGACTTTCGCCAGCTTGCCCCGGTAAAAGTCCAGTTCTTCGAGGAAGGTTTCATCCAAGTCGGCGTCGCCATGACTAATGAAGAGGCCGCGCCGGAAGATCGTCCGTTTGAGACGCGGCAAGCCATCGGCATACTTGAACAGGGAACGGTTGGCGACGGCTTCACGGGAGAATAGCCAGTAGAGTTCGGCGAACTTATCCTTATCGGCGTAGTCGTCGCGGTAGAACTTTTTCGCGATGCGACTGAGGGTGTCGCCAATGTTCGGCTCGCGCCGGCAGTCGAGCACATAGAACCGGTCGAAGTTCGTGAGCGCGGCGATTCGGCTGCCGCTGGTGTAGCCGTAGCGACCCGTTTGGAAGATGCTGTCGGCGTTGCCGAGATCACTGCTCGGTTTTTTCGCTTCGACGAAGAAGTTCACTTCGTGGAAATTCGGAGCGAGACGGAACGCGTAGTCGGCGCGACGTTTGGAATCTCCCTCGGAACGTTCGACTTTGACTTCCTGCTCATAGGGGTTGTGCTGCTCCTCGTGGTTCACGTCCCAGCCAAGCGCGATAAAGAACTTATCAATGAAATCTTTCCGGGCTGCCGCTTCATTGTATTCGGGCGCGAGATACTGGTCTTGGTGCGCTGAAAAATTGGCTGCGAGCTCTTTAACTTCACCAAAGGCAATGTCGAAAGTGGTAACGCTCATGGCGCGCAGTGTAGGGGCATCGTTGCAGCCTCGCAAGCCGGAAAGAACCCGCGCTTGACTCCGCGTCGGTGTCGGGCATACAAGGGCGAAGGCGATCCGCACGACACGGGAGGCACTGTAGCCGCGAGCCTCCTCGCGGTTGAGGGGCGTGCGGTTCGTAACAAGGCCGCGAGCAGGCTCGCGGCTACAAGCAAAGGAGACACGCCATGCCATTCGATCCGAATGTTCCCATCAACGGCGCGATAGTTGACGCCGACGAACTCCGCAACCAATTCACCGGCCTCAAAGACCTGATTGACGCTGTCCCTGCCGGCTCACAAGGCCCGCCGGGCCCCGCCGGGCCGCAAGGGGAAAAGGGCGATCAAGGCGAGCAGGGTGAGCAGGGGCCTCAAGGCGAGCCGGGGCCACAGGGCGAACAAGGTCCCCAAGGTGACCCCGGCGGCCCCCAAGGTCCCCAAGGCGAGCAAGGCCCGCAAGGCGACCCCGGCGAAGTCTCCGCCGCGCAACTGAGCTATGCGATCGACGGCACGGCGATCAATCCCGGCGAGGTGGAGACGCTCGATCCTACGGAGACCGACATCGGGACCGTCGTGGCCAAGCTCAACGAACTCATCAACGCGCTGAAACGAGTGTAGCCACCCCGCCCTCGGAGGACCATCGCGGCAACCGGTCGGCGGCACCGCCGAACAGAACAAGTTGCGTTATGGACATACACACAGCATATTCCGACAACACCCGGTGATTCTATGATGACAAACATGGCGGCCGTTCCTGAGACGCGGAAAACCTTCTATTCGCGCTGGCTGCTGCCGACGCTGTCAGGTCTCTGGTTCCACATTCTCCTTGGCGCATGCGTTCTTGGACTCGATTTGCTGGTAAGCCCATTTCTCTTGTTCCCGATCCTGTTCGTGGTGTCCGTCACGCTTGCCTCGTGGTATTGCCGTTTCCGCTCCGGGTTGGCGCTGGCGCTGGCTCTTCCAATCGGCCGGTTCTGCATCGCCTTGTTCATCGAACATCCTTCCCCGCCGAGATTCATCGTGGCCAACGCCTTGATCCGGATCGCCGTCCTCTGTCTGCTCGCCTATCTGGTCGCCCGCACCGCTCGCCAAACAAAGGAACTGCAACGTCACGTCCACCATCTGGAGGGCCTGCTTCACATTTGCATGTTTTGCAAGCGAATCCGAGACGAGCAGAAAAACTGGCACCGGATTGAGGACTACATTTCAGCGCACTCCGAAGCCGACTTCAGCCACGGCATGTGCATGGAGTGCGCTCAGAAGTACTATCCGGAAGTCTTTGCCAAGAAGCAAAACACTTGAGGCCACGCGCCACGCGAGACCGCGCGCGGGATTCGCGGCGACGGAGCGCCGCGGCTACAGCCTCCGGAACACAACCGGAACATCGGGCAGGACAGAATCGGTGTTGACTTCGCATGGGGGAACTCTACATTTTGGCTGCAATCGTCAATAACAGGAGGGAACCCGTATGTTACGAAGCTGTGTAGTGATCTGTTGCTGTGCGTTCGCCAGCGTGCCGCTGGCCTTTGGCAAACACGAGAAACGACCTCCCCGAGTACCGCGTCACATGATGGTCGAACTCTCCGTCGAGTACGCGCGCCGCACGCGATTGGATGGAACCGATTACGACAATAGGCAGCAGAATGTCAAAATCAACATTTCCACCCATAACCGCAGCACGTCGGTGGATTACAAGGAGATGACCGGATACCTCTATGTGGTTGCGGAGGATGTGACGCAGCGAGGCAAGTACAAACTCATTATCAAGGAGGAACACAAACTCGATATCCTCCGCGGACAACGCTCGCAACTCGAATCCCAAGAAGTCCTGCTGAAATACGACGACAACCCGCCGGTCAAATTCGGGTTCAAGTGTTACGGCTATGTCTATGTAGTGGAGGACAAGGAGGGCAAGATCCTCATGGGCTACGCTTCGTCCGACAAGTTGTGGGACTGGCTGCCCAAATTATCCGAGAAGAAAGTGGATGAGGTGTTCAGCTTCTAGCCTGATCGCCAACACATGAACGCACGACGCTGGGTGGTGATTTCGACTGTGTTCCTGGCTGCGGCGGCAAATGCCACGCCGCGGTGGCAGCAGCATCGCGACGATGTTGCCAGAAGCGCCTACGCCGCCGCGCCGGTTCCGAAACTGCTGACGGCGTTGACGGAAACCCGCGGCGGACCGGAAGCGCAGGTGATGTTACAGGCGCTGGCGTTGCGCAAGGCCGAGGCGCTGCCGTCGGTGAAAGAGCGTCTGCGCACCGGCCCGATGTTCGAGAAGTTCATGGTCACGAAGTTCCTCCGGTACTGTCCGTGGCCCGAGACGATGCCGGAATTGGTGGCGCTGGCGCGCGACAAAACACAGCACTGGCTTCCCCGTCAGGGCGCGTTGTACGCGCTCGGCGCGCTCGGCGACAAGGCGGCAGGCCGCGACGTGGCGGAAGTTCTTCGCGAGCCGGATTGCCCGCACGGCGTGCAGTTGGTGGCGATTGCCGCGCTGGCCCGAATGAACTATCGCGAGGGGAAGGATGTTGTGCGGGCGTTCGCGCAGCACAAGGATATTCATGCGCGATTGTTCGTCGCGCGCGCGCTGGCGGAGTTTGGCGAAGCGGTGGATCAGGGGTTCGTAACCGCGTCGCTCCAGAGCAAGGATTACATTGTCCGGCAGGAAGCGTGTGAACTGTTGGCGTTCGCGCCGGATGCGACGGCGCCATTGGAGCAGATGTCACGAACAGACCCGCACGAGGCGGTGCGCGATACCGCGGGACGCGCGTTGCTGGAGCGCAAGCTTCGCGGGCAACAGGCTACGGCGAAGACGGCGATCTTGCGCGAGGCCTTGCCACAGGCACAACCGCGCACGGTGGCGTGGATCATCCGCACGATGTTGGAACAGGGAGGCAAGGAAGGCCGAGCGTTGGTCGAGGAACTTGCCGAGCGCAATGATCACGTGGGCGAACGGTCGCGTGTCGGTCTCGTTTTGGCGGGAGGACGATGAGACTGGTTCTCACCATCATCCTGACCATGAGCGCCGCGACGGCGTTCGGCCACGGGACGCCGACACACCAGACGTTGATGGATTTCGCGATCGCGAAGGCCGCTGAGTTGAACCCGTCGCTCATTTTGTCCGGCACGTGTTCGAACCGGATGCGTGAAGGCGCTTATGACGAGGATAATGGCACGCGCTCGCTCGACCACGCTTGGAATCCGCTCACGGGCGGGATGTTTCCGCTGGCCAGCATGACGGCGCGTGATGCGGCCGCCGACCGTTGGAACAGCATGGTCAGCGCGTTGGCCGCAGGCAACATTGATGGCGGCGACGGCTCCGGGGCATGGCATTTTCTCGGACGAGCGTCACACTTGATTCAGGACATGACCTCGCCGCTGCACGTGTTCGCCCTGCAACACGCCGCGCCGACCTGCAAGTTCGAGGATTACTGGCAGGCCAATGACGCGTACCTGCGCGGAGTCTTGACCGGCATCGGCGGACCGCTGCACAGCAACACGCTCGACGCAAAGTCCACGGAGAAACTGGACGCGTTCAGCGCACAACGATTGCAGTACCGGTTCGACAACAGTTGCCCGAACAAGAACAGCGACGACATCCGCGGCTGGTCGGAAGTCATCGCGTGGACGACGTATTTCCGCTCGACGTTCTGGGGCGAGATCGTGTTTGTGGATGACGGCAGCAGCGGCGTCGCCACAGCGCCGTTGACGACCGGCACCACGTTCAGCGACGGCTATGTTGGCCCGCAGACGAACACGCTCCACGTGATGTTTCCAAACAATGTCCGCTGGATCACCACATGGTACGATGACTATTACGAGATCACCGACAAGAACGGTTACATCTTCCGCTGGATGAGCTGGACTGACATAGATGATTTTTGTTCGTGCGGAAGCGCGGACACGGGCGCCGGCGGCTGGGGAGCCGGGCAGCAAGACAGCTCGAAGCTCGCTGTCGGCGGCGGTAACGACGATTCGGGCGCGCGCACAACCGGTCGTTTCTTTTTCGACCTGCGCGAACTCGGCAAAAGCACTTCCGGAAGCTACAACCGCTACTGTTACCCGAACAAATACCCGGACGACACGGTGATGACTGGTCATCTCCACGAATATTTCGGCACGTATCTTGACCAGCTCATTGTCCGCTACAATGCCGGGCTGCTGGGTCTCGCCAACCGTCGCGTGACGGTGAGTACGGTTGACAGCATCGCGGCGAGCGATTTCACTTGGAGCCGCCGGGATAATTTCGCGAACGGGCCTGTTTTCGCGGCCGGCTCGAACTTCTATTTTGCGGCCAAGAGCGAAGTCACGCTGACGGCTCCCGTCACGAACCAGGCTGGACGCGCGTTTCATCGCTGGCTCAAAGATGGCGTTGTGTTTGCCGGCAACACGAACCGCACCCTTACCATCAACACCGCGGGGGCGCCCATTCCTGCCGGCGGTGTGATCTACAGCGCCGACTTCCATGCTGACCTCGACAGCGACGGGATGCCGGATTGGTGGGAGGAGCAGTACTTCGGGACTTCTTCCGGCATCAGCAGCAACGCCGACTTCGACGGCGACGGTCTGAGCAACTGGCAGGAATACCGCGCCGGCACCAACCCGACAGATGCTCTCTCTCGCTTTGCAATCACGAACATCGTCGCTGTCGGCGTGGGTGGACAGTTTATCCTGCACTGGCCGAGCGTGAGCGGCAAGCAATACCGCGTCACCGCCAGCACGAACCTGCTCGAAGGGTTTGCGATCATCGTCCAGACTAACATCGCGGCCACGCCGCCCTCCAACGTTTACACGACATCGGTGCCGGCCAGCCCGTGCTGTTTTTTCCGGATCGAGTTGGAAAGTGATTGAAGATTGGTAGTATGAACGGAAAATCATGAATACCGACGAGAGTCATGCCCAGATAACCCGCCGCCAGTTCATTGGGGCGTCAGCCGCCGCAGGTGGTGCGTTGGCGATGAAGTCCAGCATGGACAACTGGATTCGCGTGACGGACGCGGTGGGGCTGCAATCGGCGTTGGATTCCCTGCCGAAACAGGGCGGGGCCATCCATATTCCCGCGGGGACCTACACGTTTGATAAACCGGTGAGGAAGAAGTTACTTGAGGGCCAGCATCTTTTTCTTGTCGGCGATGGACGGGGAAGTGTCCTGAAGAATGCCAACACGAGCGGCGAACCATTGTTGCAGATTACCGGCGTGACTGGCGCGTGGTGGCCGGATTTGCGCATCAGCATCAGGGATATTGCGTTTGTCGGGAATCATCAGAGCGGCGATGCATTGATCGTCGAGTATCCCAACGACACGTTGATTGATACGTGCTTCTTTCTGGGACATGGCGGGCAGGCAATCAGTCTGGTTCCGCATGGGACCAATGTGACAGTGCGCGATTGCTGGATGCGGGACTGCAAGCGCGGCGTGCGCGCTGAGAACATCCATCATCTGACTCTGCACGGCAACCAGACTCGGAGTCTTGCCGACGGCCAGGTGCAGGAAGAGCACGTCTATATCAACTGGAACTGCCGCGAGGTCCGAATCGTTAACAATCACTTCGCGTACGGAGGGAATGCGGCCATCGTTCTGGATGGCACTGCGCAACATGTCGTCGCCAATAACACCATCGAAGGCTTCAAGATCGCCATGGAAGCGCGGGGAGTTTCTGAGAAGAAGCCGCGTGATCGTTGCCGTGACATTGCGATTGCTTCAAATTACCTCCACGCTGATGTCGGGGTTCATCTGGTTGGCGAGTGTCGCGGGTTCGCGATCAACGGGAATGATTTCATCAACAACACGGAAGCGGCGATTCTGATTGAGCAAGCAGCAGGCGCCGGGAAACATTGTATTACCGGCAATACCATACGAAAGAGTGTTTACGGAGGCGCATTCTTTCCGTTGCCCAACGCAAACCCCAACCAAGGCGGGTTCCGTTTGGGCGATGCCGAAGACTGCATCGTGACCGGCAACATCCTTGACGGGATTGACCCCGGACCGGCTATCAGCGCCGGTCCCGCTGGCGGGCGTCACGTCATCACAAACAACCGCATCATCTTACCCAAGGGGACGGCGCTCGATATCAAGGCGCCGGGTTGCCTTGTGGAACACAATCTGATTTCTTAACCTGCTGCGGCTAACGTAAGGAGATGCAATGAAATCCATTCTGATCGTTCTCGCTGGACTACTGGTGACAACGTTGTGCGCTGATGCGGCGTCGCAACAGCCAAACATCCTCGTCATCATGAGCGACGAGCATAATCCAACCGTCGCCGGATGTTATGGCAATCCGATCGCGCGTACGCCCAACCTCGACGCGCTCGCGGCGCGCGGTGTCGTGTTCAACGCCTGTTACTGCAACTCGCCGCTGTGCGTACCGTCGCGTCTTTCGTTTACGGCCGGTAAGTACGTGTCGCGGGTCAGCGCGTGGAACAACAACTGCAAGTTGCCCGCGGACTCGCCGTCGTTGCCGCGGGTACTAAACGCTGTGGGCTACGAGTCCTTCCTTTGCGGGAAGATGCACTATGACGCGACGTGCCGCTACGGCTTTACTGAGATCGGCGGCAATATGAACAACAGTCACATGACCGGCTACGGCAATCGCGCGACGGCCGGTTCTTTCCGCAGGGATGGTAAACTCTCAGAACGGTTCGAGGAATTCCGAACCGGGGAGCAATCTTCGATCATCAAGCATGACATCGCTGTCACGGCGGGCGCGGTGAAGTTCCTGCGCGACCGCAAGCCGGGTGAGAAGCCGTTCTTCCTTTTGGCCGGGTATCTCGCGCCGCATTTCCCGTTGATCGTGCCGGAGAAATTCTGGCAGCATTTCAAAGATAAGGCGCCGATGCCCGAGATCCCACCCGGCTACCTGGACACGCTGCCATTGAACTACAAACATCTCCGCAACGGTTTCGCCATGGAGAGCGTTCCGCCTGACGTCGTGAAGCGCGGTCGGGAATTATACTATGGCTTGACCGAGTGGGCCGACAACGAGATCGGCCAGATACTGGCGGCGTTGCGTGCCTCGCCGTTTGCGGACAATACTGTCGCGATCTACACTAGCGATCACAGTGAGAACATGGGCGAGCACGGTCTCTGGTGGAAGAACTGCGTCTTCGATACCGGCGCACGGATTCCGCTCATTGTCAGTTGGCCTGCGCGCTGGAAAGGCGGCCAGCATCGCAAAGGCGCTTGTTCGAGCGTTGACACGGTCCAAACCGTTGCTGCGCTCGCGGGCGCGGCTGCACCGGGGGACTGGAACGGCAGTTCGCTCGTGCCGTGGCTGGACGACGCGGGGTTTGCGTGGAAGGACACGGCCGTGAGCGAGTATTACGCACATCACATTTGTTCCGGTTATGCGATGATCCGGCGGGGCGACTGGAAATACGTTTATCACAACGCGCCAGACGCGCACCACGGTTCGGAGCGAGAACTGTACAATCTCGCGACTGACCCGAAGGAACTGCGCAACTTGGCCGGCGACGCCGGTCAGCAGGAACATCTTCGCGCGATGCACGCCGCGTTGCTGAAGGAAATCGGCGAAGATCCGGAGCAGACGGAGCGACGGTGTCGCGCGGAAACTGCAAAAGGGTATGGCGAGGGGAAGAAGGGGGAACAGAAGAAGCAAAGGAACGTAGAAAGGTAAAGCTCCATGCCACGTGGTGTTTCACTCACGCTGTTGACACTCGCGGTTGTTGCCGGTGTTTATGGTCAGGATATCGCGAGAGGAGGCGCGGCCTTGGAGAAGTTCGACCTCGACACGGCACTCAGCGCGTATCGCGCTGCCCTCGCGCAGTCACCGAACAACTATGAAGCCACATGGAAGTTGGCCCGTGCTCTTGCCGACAAAGCCACGCTGTCGAAGGATCGTGCCGGACAAAAGCGATATTCCATCGAGGCTGAACAGTTGGCCCGCGCCGCAGTCGCGCTAAACCCGAGCGACTCGAAAGGACACGCATATCTTGCGGTGGCAGTCGGCAAGATCGCACTCTACGAAGGCGGCAAACGCAAGGTTGGGCTTGCCAAGGAAGTGAGGAGTGAAGCGCTGAGGGCGCTCCGGTTAAACGACAAGGAAGATGTTGCGTATCACGTGATTGGTCTCTGGAATCGCGAGATGGCGGAACTGAACTGGGTCTTGCGCAAGTTTGCCGAGTTTCTGTATGGCGAGCTTCCTGAAGCATCGCTCGACGACGCGATACGTGATCTTCGTCGAGCCACCGAGATCTTACCGGCAGCAGTGGCGCATCGTGTTGAGCTTGGTGTCACGCTCGCCGACGCCCGGAAATGGTCGGAGGCGAATGACGCCTTGGAGAAGGCGCTCGCGCTCCCGAAGTCGCGGGTGACCGACGAGTACTACTGGGAAATCGCCAAGCGAAACCTGAAGCGGGTGAAGGCGCATCTGCCAACCGGAACAAAACGGGAACATTCTCAGCCGAGACGCTGATACTCGACGAAATCACATTCAGTGCCGGCCTTGCGTGAGACTTCGCGCCATTGCTGGCGGTTGTAATCAGGAAACTTGGTGTCGCCGGGGTGTTGGGCGTGGATCTCGGTGATCAAGAGCATGTCGGCGAGGGGTAGGGCTTGCCGGTAAATCTCTGCGCCGCCGATGATGAAGACGTCGCTGTCGCAGGTTTTCAGCGCGGCGTCGAGGCTGGGGAAACACACGACACCGGAGATTGCTGGGCCGCGGGTGAGGACGATGTTGCGGCGGCCGGGGAGCGGTTTGCCGATGGATTCGTAGGTCTTACGTCCCATGATGATCGTGTGTCCCGTGGTGACAGCTTTGAAGCGCTGAAGGTCTTCGCGAAGATGCCACGGCAACCGGCCTTGGTGGCCGATGGTGCCGTCAGGAGCAATCGCCGCGATGATGATGACGCTCACACAGCCACCTTGAACTTGATCTTGGGATGCGGGTTGTAGTTTTCGACACGGAAGTCTTCGAAGCGAAGTTGGTTGAACGGTTTGTCGGCGATGATGAGGCGGGGCAGGGGGCGTGGCTCGCGTGTCAGTTGCTCCTTGAGGCCGGGGACGTGATCGTATTCTTCCATGCCGCTGCCGGGTCGCGCTGTGTAGATGTGTGCGTCCACGATTGTGTGACCAAACCAACCGACTTCGAGGCCAACTTCCCGGGCTATCATCTGGCTGAGCGTGGCGTAACAGGCGAGGTTGAATGGGATGCCGAGGGCGATGTCTCCGCTGCGTTGGGTCAGATGACAATTGAGGCGAGTGTTCTGGACGTTGAAGACGAAACTGTAGTGGCAGGGCGGGAGTTTGCTGGATTCTGCGTTGCCGGGTTCCCACGCGCTAACGACGAGCCGCCGGCTGGTGGGTTCTTTTTTGAGGGTGTCAATGACATACTGGATTTGATCCACCTCGCGGACGTGCCACTTGCCAGCGTCGTCCTGATATGGATGAGGGAAACGTCGCCAGTAGCGGCCATAGGCGGTTTCGAGGTTGCCGTTTTCGTCGGCCCAAGCGTCCCAGATCTTGGTGTGCTGCCGGAGGTTCCGTATGTGGTCTTCACCGGAGAGATACCAGAGCAGTTCGCGGAGCATGGCAGCGAAATTGACTTCCTTGGTGGTGAGAAGCGGGAAACCTTTCGCAAGATCCACGCGATAAAAAGCGCCGAAGTAGGAAATGGTGTCCACACCGGTGCGACTGGGTTTCCAGTCGCCGGTTTGCAACACGATGCGAACAAGGTCGAGATACTCTTTCATGAGAGTTGCTGTATCATCCTCCTTGGACCGAAACAATGGTAACCAAGCGACGGGAAAAAGCGAGGAGACATTAAGACATCTGGCGGTTTTCTCCAGAGGCGGCAGGATCGCGTTTCGGTTGTCTAAGCCGGAGCGATTCAGATTGAAAGAGTGAGCGCCGTTTGGTGGGCTTGTGGGTATGCCTGCCAAACAAGCTATCGTCTCTGAATCGGAAGCGCACCAAACGGTGCGCCTGCCACTTGACACCAACCAGGGTTCGGCGTCCATCCGAATCAGCTTCACCGGCCAGCGTCTGACCGCCCACGGCGGCAGGATCGTCTGGTCGTACTTCCTGCATCCACAACAGTTCCGCCGTCAACTGGACGCCGCTCTGCCGCATGCTCCCACCAGTCCCAATGCCTACACGCCCGCCGACATCGCGCTCGGTTTCCTTGGCGGCATCCTCACGGGAGCCGACAAGCTCTCGCGCGTGGCGGTGTGTGGCGAGGAGGCGCGGCAGTGGTGGCGCGAACTACTCAGGAAACTGACTGCCCCACCCAACTGCCATGCAGTTGGCAGCCTCCAAGCATGACCCAATGAAACCCACTCAAAACGCCAGCGCAATTGCATCGCTGCGGCTAAGAAAAGGGTTTCGATTTTGATCTCTTTGTAAGCGGAGGGCAAATGCAAGGGTTTATGTCGTACCACTGTGAGAATGTCCCCTTGTGACCTCGATGAGAATGTCCCCATG
>CAZNOK010000160.1:0-12226 GCA_964574605.1 uncultured Verrucomicrobiota bacterium | reverse complement strand
CTTCCCGCAGCCTCATTCAAAACTTACAAGCGAATTCTTGGACAGACTCCTAGAGCGCCGACCACAATTCGGTCTGGCGAAAACCGTCGCTGTAGAGGCGCACTCGCTGTCGCACCAGTTCGCTCTCGCCAGCCGCAGCGCGAATCGCTTTGTCCAACAGCCCGCGTCCTCTGGCGCAGGTCTGTGGCGGCCAGAGTTCAAGTTGACGCGCATCCCGCAAGCCCGCCCACATGACGGTCGAGCCGGACGGGCGCGACATCCACGTTTGTTCGCAGAACCGGAAGTAGTCGCGCATCGGTTCCGCCGCGTTGCCAAACAAGTCGCGGCAGAACTCGTCCACGAGTTTGCTGGCGCTCTGGTTGACATCCCAGAGCAACTGCGACGCAACCCACGCCTTCGGCCCGTCGAGCGACCACGTCGAGTAAATCTCCGCGTAGAACGCGCGCACGCCGGTTTTGTGGGCGAACTGCAGGCTCTCCTCGGTCAGTTGCGTGAAGAGACGAGGCGAAATGAAACCGCCGCCGTAGTAGTAGTCGTAGATGCCGACAATCGGCACTTTCTTGCACCACGCGCGAATGAGTTTTTGGTCGCCCTCGCGGATGGCGGGGTCCGTCCAGTTGGCGCGCCCGGCGGTGAGATAGGGAATGATGCGAGGGCTGCCGTCGAACGTCGGCGGCGGCTCGGTGACGTGGTAGGCAAGGCAACCGAGATATTTGTCGGGATGCGTCTTGGCCAATTCGGCGGCGACGCGATTCATGAACCTGTAGAACCGGTTGGAGTAGTTTGGCAGGCCGCGCGGCGTCTTCTGATCTTGCGGATCGGTCGGGTCGAGCGCCTTGCATTGCGCGCACTCGCAGAAGCCCGCGGCGGCGGTGTCGTTCATGCCGAGCGAGAAACTGGCGGCTTCCGGATGCGCCTCGAAATACTTTCGCGCGACCTCCGCCGCATAACGGGCCGCGTCCGGATTCGCAAGACACGGTTGCCAGTAATGATCGTGGTCGTCGCGGGGACGTTTGCGTTGGCCTTTGATTTCGGGGAACCATTCCGGATGTTTGGCGTAGAGTTTCGAGGGGACAAAGACGTTGATCAGGTTGTGGTGGAAACTGTATCGGCCCCGGCAAAGATTGTGGCGTTCCCAAACGCCGCGGTCGAAACGCGCCGCTGAACTCCACAGCCGCGAGTGGAACGATGGTTCCTCGCGGTCTGCCAGCTTGCCGACGCCGAAGCTTGCCCGACGCGGGACAACCTCGCCAAGTTCCGTCGGGAAATACCAGCGCACGCCACCGTATTTCTGGAGGAACCGATAGACAGCGAACTCGGTGCCGTGCGGTTTGCGCCCGGCCAACACCAAGTCGCGCGTGCCGATGGTCTGGATGACAAAGCCGTCTTCGTCGAGCTTGTCGAGATTCAGCCCTGCCTTCTCGACAAACGCATCGCGTCCGACGTGGATAGTCGGTGTGTCCGGTTTCTCGCCGAGTTCCGGCTTTGTTCCGGTTATCTTTCCAATGACGCGCTGGAGTTCGGATACGGCAACTTTCGCGTCGGCAGTGGGCGGCGCGACGACGGCGCGCGGCTGGCCGTTCTCGACGATGGGAAAGACGACGGCAACAGCAAGGAGAAGCGTGAGCATGATCGCAGTGTGTACGCCTCACGCCGGATTGTGTCAATCATCACAGTTTGCTATTGTGATAGCCTATGAAACTCGGACTGTGTGCGACGCTCTTGGTTGGAAGTCTGGTGTCGGCGTGTGCCGCTGATGGCAAATACAACGTGTTGTTCCTCATGACCGATGAGCAGCACTACCGCTCCTTGTCGTTGACGGGCAATCCATACATCACCACGCCCCACATGGATCGCATCGGCAAGGAAGGCGCGTTGTTCCTGAACGCGACCTGCGTGACGCCCTACTGCTCGCCGTCGCGGGCATCGTTCATCACCGGCGTTTATCCGCACCGGCATCGCATTCTGGTCAACGTGAGCGGCAGGACGAATCAAGCGCCACTCAAGCAAAACGCTTTCCCCAACACCGAGACGATCCTTCACCGTGCTGGCTACGCCACGGCGCATCGCGGGAAATGGCATCTCGGCGACACGGGCGCGTTCGATTGCTACGACTCCCGGACGTATCTCGGCAAGACCAACCAAGAGTACGGTCGCTTCCTTAACGAGCGCCTGCCTCCGGCGAAGTTCGCGAATCATCCAAGCCCCGCCAGCTACCTGAATCGTCCGGTGAAGATGATTCCCGCCATCGAGAAAGCGTACCGGACTTTCACTGCTGAAACGAGCAACCGCGTCTCCTACATCTCCATCATCGGTCGCAGCGTCATTCCGCCGGAGCTGTTGCCGGAAACACGGATAACAGACGATGCGATCCAGTTGATCGAGAAATACGCGCGCGACCGTTTCATGATTACCGTCTCATGGAGTCCGCCGCACGATTTGTGGGTCATGCCGGAACCGTATTACAGCATGGTGGACCGCAAAAAGATTCAACTCCCCGGCTCGCGAAAGTTGCCCGAATGGGACGCCAACGGCCCCAGCAAACGCCTCGGCGACCTCGCCGGTGACGAAGGACTTCGCGAATACGCCGCGATCTATCACGGCATGGTGAAATACATTGACGACCAAGTCGGCCGGATCCTGAAGAAACTCGACGAACTTGGTCTCGCGGACAAGACGCTCGTGATTTTCACGACCGACCACGGCGACATGGTCGGCGCGCACGGTTGCATCGGCAAGTCCATCGGCAGTTTCTACGATGATCTTGTGCGGATTCCATTCGTGATGCGCCTGCCCGGCGTCATCAAACCGGGAACGGTCGTGCGCCAGCCGGTCAGCCAGATTGACCTGATGCCGACCATCCTCGATTACGTCGGCCAGCCTGTGCCCAAGCAGATTCACGGTCGCTCATTGCGACCGCTGATGGAAGGACGCGATGTGCCGTGGCGCGACTACGCCTTTTGCCAGCGCGCCGACCGCCAACGCATGATCCGCACCGACCGTTACAAATACGTCTTCGCCATGAAACCGAAGATGCTCGCGCTCTACGATCTCCAAGCTGACCCGGAAGAGAATCAGAATCTGGCCCGCATGCCCCAACACGCCGGCCTCGTCCGCAAGATGCATCGCCGTCTGCTCGACGTAATGAAGGCCGACGGCGACCCATTACGGGAGAAGTTTCCCGACGATCCAACAAAGGAGAAGCTATGAACAATAACTCGTTGCTTTCGATCATCACGGTTGCGGTCATCGCATGTGCGTGCGGCGGCTGCACTACATCAACATCAACAACGCAAGGCAATCCACTCGACGGACTGGAGCGATTGAAGAACTTTGAGAGCCGTCGTGCGTCGTCCAGCGCCACCGATTGGCGCAACGGCAACGGCGACGCCCGGCCGATCAAGCCGGGCGACACACTCACGCTCGGCGAACTGGAAGGGCCGGGCATCATCACGCACATCTGGTTCACCATCGCGCACGAAGCGAAGTCCTATTCGCGGCTGTTGACGCTGCGGATGTATTGGGACGGCGAGCAACATCCGAGCGTCGAGTGTCCCATCGGCGATTTCTTCGCCATCGGACACGGCGTTGACCAGCCGTTCATGTCGCTGCCGATCCGCGTCACCTCCAATGGTCGGGCGCGGAATTGTTATTGGCCGATGCCATTCCGCAAATCGGTGCGCATCACCGTCACCAACGAGAGCGAGAAACTCTGCCGGGCGCTCTACTACTACGTTGACTGGCAGAAACACGCCTCGCTGCCGCGTGACACGGCTTACTTCCACGCGATGTATCGGCAGGAGCATCCTTGTGTGATGGGGCGCAATTACCTGCTCGCGGACATCGTGGGCCGTGGCCATTATGTCGGCACGATCCAGAGCGTCTATCACAGCTCGCCCGGTTGGTATGGCGAGGGCGATGATTTCTTCTTCATTGACGGCGAGAAGGAGCCGACGCTGCGCGGCACGGGCACCGAAGATTATTTCTGCGACGCGTGGGGGTTCCGCGAACAGGATGGGCCGTTCTACGGCACGCCGCTGTGGGAAGGCGGCAAGACCGGCGGACGCGGTACGGCGTATCGTTTCCACATTCCCGATCCGGTTGTGTTCAAGAAATCCCTCCGCGCGGAGATCGAACACAAAGGCTCGCAAGTCTTCCCCGACGGAACCAAGAACGGTTTCATCGAGCGCGACGATCTGATGTCGTCGGTGGCGTTGTGGTATCAGACCGAGCCGCACAAACCGTGGCCGGCGTTACCCGCGGGGCCGGAGCGACTGCCGTTCCGCGAGACTACGTTGCTGGTCGGCTGGAAATCGCTGGAACAGGCCAAACGCTCGGAGCATCCGTTGACCACGCAGCCAATCCACGCTGCGACCGACGGCAAACAGTTGTGGTTCAGACCCAAAGACGACAAAGGCTGGCTGGAGATTCCGTTCCGCATCGAGCAGGAGATCACCGCCGACTTGACGTTGCGGATGACGCATTCGTGGGACTACGGCACCTATCGCGTCCTGCTGGATGGCAAGGCCGCCGGCACATTTGACCTGCTCGCGCCGAAACCGACTCCCAGCGAAGATTCGCTGGGCCGCCACACGCTGAAGGCGGGCAACCACGTGCTGCGCTTCGAGTGTGTCGGCCACAACACCGCCTCGAAAGGTTACCTCCTCGGCTTTGATTGCCTGCAAGCCCGCGTCCCCGTTTATGCGCGAGCGGCGGGCAAAGACTTGCGCGACCTCCAAGTTAAACCATGAAAGTGCTGTGTGCATTGTGCGTCTTGTGCGTGGCATCGGTGATTGCCGGGCCGCGTGACGAGCGAGTTTCACCGGAGTTGGTCCGCCGGCAAATCGAGGATGACTGGCTGAAATCGCTGGCGCAGCCCCTCACGACGCAGAGCGATGCGGCAGGCGCCGTTGATGGCGTCAAGGACGGCAAGTATGCGTTCCACACCGGTCACCAACCGAATCCGTGGTGGCAGGTGGACCTCGGCGCCGTCACACCCATCGCGCGCATCGTCGTGTTCAACCGGCTCGACTACGCGCCCGGCCTTCACAACGCCGACAACCTCCGCATCCTCACCTCCGACGACGGGACGAACTGGACGCTCCGTCACGACAACAAAGGCCGCCACTTCGGCGGCATCACCGGCGCTAAGCCGCTGGAGGTGATATTCAAGGACGGCGAGGTGAAAGCGCGCTTTGTCCGGCTGCAAGTACCGAGCGCGAAACCGATCTTCTTCCATCTCGACGAAGTGGAGATTTACGGGCCGGGACCGAACGCGCGAAATCTCGCGCTTCATCAACCGGCAGATCAATCGAGCCTCAGCCAGTGGTCAACGGCGAAAATCAAAACATCCGCTGACTTTCCAACCGCCGCGTGCATCGGTCGTGCGCGGAAGCTGGCTGCTGACTTGGCGAAGTCGGGCGTGGATGTCGCGCCGCACTTGCGCGAATTGGACGCCGTCGAGAAACGGCCCGCGACATCACCATCAGAACGCCGTCAGCAGTATCTTGATGCGCGCTGGATCATCCGCCGGCTCGTGTTTGCCAATCCGCTGCTGAACTTCGACAAACTTTTGTTTGTGAAACGATTCACGCAGGAGACCTATCCCGACGTGTGTCTCAACCACATGCCGTGGGTCTCCCGTCCCGGCGGCGACCTCTGCGTCTTGTCGAAACCATTTGCACAGGCGGGCGAAGGCCAAAGCGCGCGCTGCATCCTCAACGGCGCGCTCGGCCCCGGCCACGTTCACGGCATGGACCTTTGGTGGGATGGCAACCGCATCGTGTTTGGTTATGCGAAGGCCAAGAGCAACGAACCGCCCGCAGGCTGGCTCGACCGGCGGACGAACTACGACTTGCGCCGCAGCGAGGAACCCATCCACATCTTCGAGATCGGCACGGACGGCCGGCGGCTCCGCCAAATCACGCGCGGCGAGTGGAGCGACCTCGACCCGACTTACGCGCCCAACGGCGACATTGTGTTCGTCTCCGAGCGTTGCGGCACGTCGCTCCAGTGCAACGAATACGACAAGGATGAAACGAGCTGCAACCTCTACGTCATGCGCCCCGATGGCACCCGCATCCGCCGGATGAGCGCGAACAAGGACGGCGATTATCTGCCGCACACGCTCGACGACGGCACCATCGGCTACACGCGCTGGGAATATCACGAGCGCAGCTTCGCGTTCATCCAGTCGCTGTGGTTCGTCCGGCCCGACGGAACCGGCGCCGACGCAATCTTCAAGCAACATTTCGCCAACCCGTGGGCGCTCGAAGACGTCCGCTCGATTCCCGGCAGCCGCAAACTCGTCGCCATCGCCACCGGGCATCACACACTCGCCGTCGGGCCGCTGGTGATTGTGCACGCCGGGCTTGGCATGAACGACCCGCGCGGCATCGGCATCGTCACTCCCAATGTGAAACCGCCCGAAGGCGGCATGGACGGCGTGCCCGTGCCCGAAGGTGGTGTCTCCGACAACGGCGGTTTGTATTCCACGCCGTGGGCGTTGTCGGAGAAGTTCTTCCTCGTCTCCTACTCGTTCTCCAACAAACAGACTGACGCGACCGGCCATGGCTTGTATCTGGTGGACGTGTTCGGCAACAAGGAACTCATCCATCGCGACCCGGCGATTTCCTGTTTCATCCCGGTGCCGCTGCGAGCGCGCCCGCGTCCGCCGGTGCTGCCCGATGCGATTGATCTGACGAAAGACTACGCGACCTGTGCAGTCAGTGATGCAAGCTTCGGCAGCGAAGAAATCGCGGGGCGAATCCGCTACCTCCGCATTGCCGAGCCGATCGGCTGGCCATACGACAACCAGCGCGGCGGCCAACGTTACGTCGAGGACCACAACTGCCAGAAACCGAGCGGCGAAAAACGCATCGCCGACAACTGGACACCCGTGCGGATTCTCGGCGACGTGCCGGTCGAACCGGATGGCAGCGCCCATTTCCGCGTGCCGGCGGACACGGCGGTCTATTTTCAGTTGCTCGACGAAAACCGTATGGAACTGCGCCGAATGCGCAGCTTCATCAGCTTCCAGCCCGGCGAACAACGCGCCTGCGCCGGTTGCCACGAATCGCGCGCTGTTGTCGCGCGTTCCGCGCCGACATCCTTTGCCGCAAAGCGTTCGCCATCGGCGTTGATCCTGCCGCCGTGGGGCGACCAGCCGGTGAATTTCCTGCGCGACGTGCAGCCGGTGTTTGACCGTCACTGTGTGCGTTGCCACGGTGGCCTGAAACCCGCGGGCGGCCTCGACTTCTGCGGCGGACTCACGAGCTTCGACCTTGCCGTGCCCGGCTACGGTTACAACCGCGCCTTCGCGACCATCATGGAGCACGGCCTTGTGTCGTGTTCGCCTGCGCGCGTGCAGGACGCGACCATCACGCCGCCGCTCGCCTACGGTTCGCACAAGAGCAAGTTGATCGAAACACTGCGCAAGGAACCGCACAACAAGCGCGTCATCCTCAGCGCCGAAGAGAAACTACGGCTGACGATGTGGATTGACGCCAATGCTCCCTATCACGACCGCTTCATCAACAAGCGCGCGCCTCAGCGTGCATACGACGTTGCCGCAGATCGCGAATTGCACGCAAACCTCAAAGCCATTCACAATCGTCGTTGCGCCGGCTGTCATCGCGCCGATGAAGTGACGCGGCTCGACTGGCTCAATCTCCACGACGCCAAGCGCAGCCTGTTCCTCACGGCACCGTTGGCGAAGTGCAGCGGCGGCGCCGGCAAATGCGATGGCGTGGTCTATGCCGACGCGCAAGACGTTGACTATCGGGCGGCGCTGAATCTTGTGAGCGCCGCCGTGCAACGAGCCAAGGAATATCCCCGCCGCGAACTCGTCTCCACCGGGCGCTGAGACAATCGTGCCAGCGTTTGAGCATTGAGGTGTAGCAGTAGAAATGTTATCGGGTAGAGTGCACACTGATGACTGGATGAAGGAGATGCGATGACGACTCGCGCGCCAACAATTGAACCGCGACCCACAAGCTGGTTCTGGACAGCAATGGCGGTCGCTACCGCAACAGCTTGCCTGCCCGTCGTCAAGGTAGCCCACGCGGCCGCCCCCGGTGCCGAAGAGCGCTTGCGCGTGAGTCAAGGCGAACTCCGCGTTGCCGCGGGCGAAGAGGCCGCGCCGGCGGAACGCCGTGCGGCGGAGCTTTTCGTGACAGAGGTGCATCGTCGGACGGGCATCGCCGTCACCCTAGGAAATACGACATCCACAAAGTACACGCTGGTCACCGGCACCGCGAAGTCGAACGCGGCGATCCGTCAATACGTCCGGAGTCATCCAGACGCCGCCACACTGGAAACCGACGGCTTCCATCTGGCAACCGCACCAGACAACGAGGGACGACTCTATGTAATTGGCCAAAGCACCAGCGGCATGGTGGCGGGCATCGGCAAGCTGCTGCGGTTGAGTCGCTATGCGGATGGGGACATCGAGATTCCCCGGTTGACGTTCAACGATCATCCCCGCATGCCGGTGCGCGGCATGTATTTTGCCACGCACTTCGGCAACTTCTATCACGTCGCGCCGATCGAGGAAGTGGATCGCATCATCGAAGAACTCGCGTTGTGGGGCGCCAACTCGTTGTGCGTCTGGTTCGACATGCACCATTTCAAAAGTCTTGAGGATCCGGCCGCCCAAAAACATCTCGCGCGCCTGAAACACTTTGCCGAAACGGCCCACGGCGTCGGTATGCAGTTCGGTCTGACATTCATCGCAAACGAAGGATACGCCTCCAGTCCGAAGGAACTTCGGGAACACGGTTGTTCAGGCGCGTATGGCGTGGAACTGTGTCCGTCGAAGCCGGAGGGGCTGGCGCTGATCGGCAAGTGGCAAACGCAGGTCATCGAGGCGTTTCCGCAGGTGGACTTCATCTGGATGTGGCCTTACGACCAAGGGGGCTGCTGGTGCGCCCAGTGCCAACCGTGGGGTGCGAACGGCTTTCTGCGCGCGTCGGAGCAATTGGCGCGTCTCTATCACGAGAGGTTTCCTCGAGGGCAAGCATGGCTGTCCACGTGGTGCTTCGACGTCTTCCTCCGCACGGGCGGCGAATACGATGGGCTTCTTCGTTACCTGCGGGAGAAGAAGCCGGCGTGGCTGGCTGGTATCATCAGCGGCAAACACCAAGACGTGATCGAGCAGCAATTGCTCAGCCGCCCATCTCCGGAACGTTACCCGCTCACCTGTTTCCCCGAGATCTCGATGTATAAAATGGGCCCTTGGGGCGGCTTTGGGGCCAACCCCTTGCCGCGTTTCTATGGCCGTCTCGCCGATAACGCGCGGGGAGGAATTCAGGGCGGCTGGCCCTACTCGGAAGGGATTTACGAGGACATCAACAAGTTCTTCTGGGTGCAATTCTATTGGAACCCGGATCGCACGGGCGATGACGTTCACTCCGAATATGCCGAGTATTATCTCCGCCCGGAGGTGGCCAAAGATACCCTGCGTCTGTTCCACCTGTTGGAAGACACTCACGCCCGAGCCAACATGGGGATTCAGAATCTGAAGCAGGCTGACGAAGCGTGGGCGTTGGCAGAGTCAATCAACGCGCGTCTGCCAGAGTGGACGAAAACATCGTGGCGTTGGCGGCTCTTCCATATTCGCGCTGCGATTGATCACGTCGCCAAGAACAACGGTTATACATCGGCGAAAGCACGAGCCGTTCTTGAACCGCTCCGCGACGAGTTGTCCCGCATTTACTGCCGCGGCAATTGGGTCTTCCCTCTCCCGAAGATTGATCCGTCCAACCTCGCTTATGAAAAGCCGGTGACGGTCTCTTCGACGGTTCCCGGTCGAGAGAACTCGGTCCAATTCCTTGTGGATGGCGCCGGCACCGAACACGATCCGGAGAATTTCTGGGCCCACGACCCGGCCAAGGAAAAGACTGCGTGGGTCTGCGTTGATTTGGGACAATCCGTACCGATCCATCAAGTGCGGCTGGGATTTCGTAACCTCGGCGGCCAATACGCTTTCATTCCCGAAAGCGTCGGTGTTGCCGTATCAGAAGACGGCAAGGATTTTGCAGTCGTCCTCGACTCGAAGGAGGTCCCCGCGGAGGGAGCCAAATACTCGAACCGCCCGTGGGTGTATAAGGTCGGCAAGACCGGTCGCTACCTGCGCATCAATCTCGGTCCTTCCCAACGTAAACAGCCAACTCATGCAGGAACGCTGGAGCTTACGGAAATCCAAGTATTGGGAAAACCTCGCACGTAGCAATGCCACCGTGACTGCACATAATCACTGCCAGTGTTGAGACAATAGTGCCAGTGTTTGAGCATTGAGGTGTAGCCACGACAAGTGGCTTTTGGTATAGTTTACGCCAACAATTCAAGAAAAGGAACAACATGAACAAGCCCACAAAATACCGTTTCTCATTCGGCCCTTGGAACATCAGCGAAGGCGCTGACCCGTTCGGTCCGGAAACCCGCAAGCCAATCTCCTTTGCCAAGAAGCTCCCGCTCTACAAGAAACTCGGCTTCGACGGCGTCCAGTTCCACGACGACGACGCCGTGCCCGGCATGGACGCCATGACGCCCGCGCAAATCATCTCCAAGGCGCGCGCCTTCAAACGCCTGCTCGACGACCACGGACTCGTCGCCGAGTTCGTCGCGCCGCGGCTGTGGTTCAGCCCGCACACGATTGACGGCGGTTTCACGTCGAACTCCGCCCGCGACCGCCAATACGCGCTCGACCGCGGCTTCCGCACGATTGACATCATGCGCGGACTCGGCACCGACCTGATGGTTCTCTGGCTCGCCCGCGAAGGCACCTACATCCGCGAAGCCAAGAACGCCCGCGCCGCCATGGGCTGGCTCCTCGACGCCATCAACAAGATGCTCGCCTACGACCGCGGCATCCGCATCGCCATCGAGCCGAAACCGAACGAACCGATGGACCACGCCTACATCCCGACCATCGGCCACGCCCTCGCGCTCGCCTACCGCACCGACGATCCGTCGCGCGTCGGCGGCCTCATCGAGAGCGCCCACGCCATCCTTGCCGGACTCGACCCCTCCGACGAAATGGCCTACGCGCTTCTCCACGGCAAACTCTGGAGCGTCCACCTCAACGACCAGAACGGCCTGAAGTTCGACGAAGACAAATCGTTCGGCGCGGTTGACCTGCGTCGCGCGTTCAACCAAGTCCGCGTCCTCGAAGAAGCCGGCTACGGACAGAAGGGCGAGTTCGTCGGCCTCGATGTGAAAGCGATGCGCGCCACCAAACCGGGCGACGCAACCAAGCACTTGGCGAACAGCCGCGCGTTCTTCCTCGCGCTCGTCGAGAAAGTCCGCACCCTCAACCGCAAGAAGGAAGCCGCGTTCATCGCCGCGCGCGACTACGAAGGCATGGAGCGCTACATCATCAGCCATTTGATGGGACAATAGTGTTTGTAGGGGCGCACTGCGTGCGCCCTTCGTCGGGCATTGCATCGGTATTGGGCGCACGCAGTGCGCCCCTACCAGCCGTGTAACCTTTCTGCTCCAACACGTCAGGATTCAGTGGCATAATGTGCCCGCGCAATGACCACTGAATCGCCAACTCCGTCGCTCGGTGCCGGCTTTCGCACGACGCAATGGACGCAGGTCAGACGGGCGAAGGCAGATTCGAAAGCAGGACGCCAAGCGCTCGCCGACCTCTGCAACGCGTATTACGAACCAGTAGTCGCATTCCTCCGTTGCGAACTTCGCGACGCTGACGCGGCGCGGGAGATGACCCACGAGTTTTTCGCGCACGTCCTTCGTGGTGATGCTTTCACCGGCGCGGAACAGGAACGCGGGCGGTTTCGTTCGTATCTTTTAGGCGCGGTGAAACACTTCCGCGCGCACCAACGCGAGGCGGCGCGCCGGCTCAAACGCGGCGGCGGCGCGGAATCGGTTCCCCTGAACGACGAGGATGCCGACGAGGCGCGCTCGGTGGCCGACCCGACGGCGCCGACTCCCGACGCCACGTTCGACCGCGAGTGGGCGCTCACGGTTTTGGCGCGGGCGCTGGAGGCATTGCGGCTGGAATGCGTCGCGGAAGGACGTGAGGCGTTTTTCGAGCAGGTCAAACCGTGGCTCACCGGCGATGCGGAGCGCGGCGACCAAGCAGCATTGGCGGCAAGCTGCGGCTTGAATGCCACGGCGCTCAAAGTCGCAGTGCACCGCATCAAGAAACGGTTCCGTCAGGCAGTGAAGGCGGAGATTGCCGGCACGCTCGATGATCCCAGTC
>CAZNOK010000159.1:0-12319 GCA_964574605.1 uncultured Verrucomicrobiota bacterium | reverse complement strand
AACCAAGCGGCAGACTACCACGAATTGAAGATACAAGGGCAAGCGCCCCGCTTGCTGCCGTTCCCGGCATAGCAACCGAGGCGGTTGCCCTACAATTTTCACCCACACGCAATGCCCCACAGTCAGGTCGTACAGATTCAGGAGCAGTGACGCACGAACTTTCTTGGCGAAAAAGTTTCCGCGCTCGGCTAGACTGATGGGTGAATGGTTACGCCCGAACAAACCTCTGCGTTGCGAGTGTTGCAGGTCAATTCGCGCTTCAACGGCGGCGGGGTTGATAACCAGACGCTCGAACTGACTATTGGTCTGCAGGGGCTTGGAGATGAGGTTGTGCTCGCGGTGGCTGCCGGGAGCCGTTGGGAAGCGAAGGCGCGCGGATGCGGTCTGCGCGTCGAAACCTATGAACGGCGGAGTCCGCTCAAAACTGCCCGCATCCGGTCTTGGGTCAGATTGATTCGCCGGCACCGGGTTCAGATTCTCCACGTGCATCACGTCACGGACTACTGGCCCGCGATTGTGGCGGCGCGGTTGGCCGGACGAGGCACGCGCGTGGTGATCACCCGGCATCTTGCGTATCCGCCGCGCCGGTTCAGCCGGTGGTTTCTGTTGCGGTTCGCGGATGTCGTGGCGGTTTCGCAGGCGGTCGAGAAGGCGATGCGACGCGAACTTCGGGGGCCACAGGAACGGTTGCACCAGATTTACGGGGGGATTGATGTCCAACGGTTTTTGACGGAACGAGAGCCGGCGGTTTGGGAATATCGTCGCCGGCAAGGCTGGCGGGACGAGGAAGTTGTGTTTGGCGTGGTCGGCAGTTTCAATGCGCCGCGCGGCAAGGGGCAAGTCGAGTTCCTCGAAGCAGCGGCGCGGTTGCGGCAAGAGGGTGCGGCTGCCCGTTTCGCGGTGGTCGGCGAGGGGACGATGAAGCAATCGTTGGAAGAGCGCATTCGTTTGCTCGGACTGGAAACAACGACGAAGATGATTCCGTTTACCGACGACATTCCGATGCTGATGAGCGCGTTCGACGTGCTGGTGCATCCGGCGATCAGCACGGAGGCGTTTGCACTGGTGATTCTGGAGGCGTTCGCTTCGGGGAAACCGGTGATTGCATCGCGCCTCGATGGAATATTGGAGGCGCTCAGTGACGGCGTCAATGGCTTGTTGGTTTCCCCGGGCGACGTGCCTGCACTGGTCGTCGCGATGCGGACAATGCTGGAATCGCCGGAGTCGCGCCGGCGCATGGGCGAGGACGGCTGCCGTCGAGTCCGTGAGAATTTCACAAGCGAAGACCTCGTCAACCGCACACGACAGTTGTACGTGGAGGTGCTGTCTCGTGACTAACGGATCCGCCAAGCTGCCGCGTTACTACTGTTCGTTGGAACCGTTCCGGGAAGTGTTTCGTTTGGGTGTGCCGATCTTGACCTATCACAAACTGGGAAAACGACCACGAGGTGTCCGTGTGAGGAAACTGTATGTCAGTGCGGACCTGTTCGTTCAACAACTGGCTGAACTTCGGGCCGCCGGATTCACAACCATCACGTTGAGTCAGGTGCCGAGCGCGTTGGCAAATCCACAGCAGCAATTGGTGCTGACCTTTGACGACGGGTTTCGCAACGCAGCGGAACACGCGCTGCCAGTTCTCGCTGCCAACAAGCTCTGCGCGATCCAGTTTCTCATTGCCGGTTTGCTGGGGCGTGCCAACGAATGGGAATTGCGGGAAGGCGAGGCGCGCGAGTTGTTGATGGACGAGGCGCAAGTGCGGGATTGGCTTGCCGCCGGACATAGCATCGGTTCGCACAGTTGCACTCATCCGCATCTGACGCAGATTCCCGTGGCGGAAGCCCGTCGGGAGATTGCCGACAGCAAGAAGGCGTTGGAAGACCGATTTGGAGTCGCGGTGGAGCATTTCTGCTATCCATACGGCGAGTGGAACGAGGCGGTTCGCGATCTGGTGGCGGAAGCGGGTTATCGGACAGCCTGTACCACGGAAGTCGGGATCAACTGTCCCGATGTTTCTCCGTTTGCCTTGAAACGGGTCTTTGCGCGCTATACTCCCCGGACTTTGAAGATGTTTCTAGACCGCTGTTTGCGGTGATGTTCCGGAGGATGCGGAGCGTTCGAGATTGGCATAGAGGCGCAGGTCGTTGGTGTTCACCGTGCGGTCGTCGGCGCGCTTCATGTCGAGGATGTGGAGGGGGTTCGGGACGTTGACAACAAGGCCGGAGGAAAGGGTTTTTCGTGTGATGGGGAAGACCCTTTCTTTGGGGAATTGGACGTTATAATCAGGTGCGTGAACAAGCTTGCCGTTCGGTATGTACACGAAGACGTCAAGAAAGGAGTCCCTGCTGGAGAACATGAACGGGCGCAGGTTCCGAATCGCGCGGATGTGTCTGGATGCGCTCGTGCGTTTTGGTGAAAGCCTGCGTACGAAGCTGTAGTCATATCGGGGAGACGCGTGTCCCGTGGCGACCCGTTCCGTGACGGTAAATCCATTTCGCTCCGCCAGCGCGTGGAATCGCGGGATGTCCGGCTCGAAAATGGCAAGGTCAATGTCGGCATGTGACCGATAGTAGTCGCCGGCGTGGAGCGAGAGGGCGATGCCGCCGACCAGCAGGACGAAGTCGTTGTCCAGCAAGCCGGTGCTTTGCATGTCGCGTTCCAGAAGCGCAATTTGTTCCGCCGACGGTTTGCGGTACATCTTGAATCTGCGCGGATGAATGATAAGTGCCATTGGAGGCCGGATACTATGCGGTTTCTGGCAGCTTGTCCATTTCCTCTTTATCAACAGACTGGACGGGTTGAAAGCGCAGGCGTATGCTACCACTGCAAAATGGAGGAGTGATATGAAGAAGATTGTTTGGTGGTTGAGTCTGGCAGTCGTGGCGGCGCTGTTCAGCAGCGCGCCGGTGACGCGGGCACAGGAGCCGGAACGCAAGTTGATGGAGCGGCTGGAACGGTTGGAACAGCATGTGCAAGGGTTGACCGCGGCCATGGAACACGAGAAGCATCTGCGAGCCGGACGGCCGGAAGAACCGCGTGGACCGATGCCGCCGCGTATGGATCCCGCAAGGCCAGTCTGCCCGCCGGGCGCTCTGTGTCCGCCGCCGATGCCGAGCCGTTGTGCCCGGTGCGTCGTGCATGCGTTGCTGGCGCTACTGGTGGTTCTGCACATTCTGCTCGCCATCTGGGTGTACGGTGACGTGCAGAAACGCGGCGTGCCCGGTCGCGCCATCTTCATCGTGCTCGTGTTGCTCGCCGGCATCCCGATGTCCATTCTGTATGCGCTGGTGCGCATTGGCGACAAGGTCGGCGAGAAACCGTCGTAATGGCAACGGTCGCGGAGACGCTGGCGAAGCTGACGGCACCGGGTGAGTTGTACGAGAAACTCGACGAAGGGAAGGTGCGATGCTTCGCTTGCGCTCACCGCTGTCTGATTCCCGACGGGCGTGAGGGTGTGTGTCGCGTCCGTTTCAACCGGGGCGGGACGGTGTTCGTGCCGCACGGTTACGTCTCCGGGGCGCACGCTGACCCAATCGAGAAGAAACCATTCTTCCATGCGTTGCCCGGTTCCGTCTCCATGAGCTTTGGGATGTTGGGCTGCGATTTCCACTGCGACTACTGCCAGAACTGGCTCACGTCGCAGACGCTCCGTGACCCGCAAAGCGTCGCGCCGGTATCGCGGGTCACGCCGGAGCGGTTCGTGGCGCTGGCGTTGGAGTTGGGCGCGGCGTCGGTGTGCAGCACATACAACGAACCGCTCATCACCAGCGAGTGGGCGGTGGCGATTTTCAAGGAAGCGCGCGCCCATGGATTGCGGACCTGTTGCGTCTCCAACGGACACGGCACCGACGAAGCGCTCGATTACCTCCAACCGTGGGTGGACTGGTACAAGGTTGACCTCAAAAGCTTCGACGACCGCAGTTACCGCCAACTCGGCGGCAAACTCGACGCCGTGCTCCACACCATCGAAGGTTTGTGGCGGCGGAAAATCTGGGTCGAAGTCGTCACGCTGGTCGTGCCCGGATTCAACGACACCGACGCCGAGTTGCATAACATCGCGAACTTTATTGCGGGCGTGTCGCCGGACATTCCGTGGCACGTGACGGCCTTTCATCCGGACTACAAGATGGAAGATCGCGGAGCGACGAGTGTCCGCCAATTGTTGCGCGCCTGCGAGATCGGCGTCGAGTCAGGATTGCATTACGTCTACGCCGGCAACCTGCCCGGCATGACACGCGAGTGGGAGAACACACGGTGCCCGTCGTGCCGCGAAACGTTGGTCGAGCGGCGCGGGTTCAGCGTGCTGGCGAACCGGTTGACGCCGACAGGCAGTTGCCCGAAGTGCGCCGCCGTAATTGCAGGACGGTGGCAGTGACCATTCGCGGGAACGAGTGGAGGGTGATTCTCGACGGACCGGCCACGCTCATGGACATCCGACGGGCAATGGCGGCTGGCCGGTGGCCGCGGGAGAAACTTCAAGCGCATCAGGAACGACGGCTTCGTTGGTTACTGAATCACGCCTATCAGAACGTGCCGCTGTATCGCGCCCTATATGACGAGGCGGGTTTCCGTCCTGAACAGTTCCGCACGCTTGCGGACCTGAATCGTGTGCCGATGCTGACAAAGACGCGCGTCCGCTCCGTGGCAACGGAAGGTTGTCTGGCGCGCGGCACGGATCCGAGCCGTTGCTACGAGGTCCGCACCAGCGGCAGCACGGGCGCGCCGTTGCGGATCCTGCTTTCGCGTCACGATGACTGGTGGCAACGGGTGACGGCGTGGCGGATTCTGTTTGAGGACGGGTACCGGCTCACGGATCGGACGCTGCAAATTGATTCCACGCCGGCGCGACAGTTTGCCGTCCAGCGTCTCGGTGTGGCGCGGAAACAGTGGCTCTCCACCGGCGATTCACCGGAAACATGGATGGCCGCCCTTCAGCAGTATCGTCCGCACGTGCTGGTGGCAACAGCGTCGGTGCTGCACTTGTTGGCCGAGAACCTGTTGTCCAAGGGCATCGCCGCGCATTCGCCGCGATTGGTGGTCAGCGACGACGAGAGCCTCACGCCGGCGACGCGGGGACTCGTGTCCCGCGTTCTCGGGCGCGACCCGGTGGACGTGTACGGGCTTTGCGAAGTTTCCAATTTTGCGTGGCAATGCGAGGAACGCGACGGCCATCATCTCAGCGCCGACAGCCACGTGGTCGAGGTGCTGGCTGCGCCGGGGGAAACCGGGCCGCTGGTGGTCACGGCGCTCGGAATGACCGGGATGCCGTTCATCCGCTACGAAACCGGCGATGTGGCTGTTGCCGAAGATCGCCCCTGCAAGTGCGGACGCAACTTGCCGCGCCTGCGCCAACTCTTCGGACGGGCAGTGGACTCAGTGATGCTGCCGTCGGGGCGGCGATTGCTCTGGCCGTTCTTCTATCATTTCTTCAATCGCTACACGGGCTTGCGTCGGTGGCGCGTCTTGCAGGACGAACCGAACCGGTTGTGCGTCGAGGTGGTCGGGATGGATGGGGAGGTGAATGCACTGGCGAACGCGCTGCGCGAAGCGCTGCCTGAGCCGATGGCTGTGAATGCGATTCCGGTGTCCGACATCGTCCTCCGTCCGCGCGAGAAAGTGCGGATGGTGATCTCGCGCGTCGGCGGCTCCATTGCGGGGGCGTCATGATCGAGACGATTCGCACGGCGATGTTGTTGCGGCACTTGTGCTCCAATGCGCGTCGTCATCGTGCCGGCTTGGAAGCCGAGCAGGACCGGTTGTTGCGACAAACGGTGGAACACGCCTGGCGGCACGTTCCGTTTTATCGGCGCTACTGGTCGGACGTCGGGTTCGACCCCAGGGACTTTGGCGGTCTCGCCGACCTCGAACGGATTCCGATTGTGTCGCGCTCGACAGTCGATTCCGCGGCCCGTACCGGTGAATTGCTGGCGGCTGGGGTGGATCGCGAACAATGCTCGTGGCTGGACACAACAGGGACGGGCGGGACGCCATTGCGGGTTTACAAGCACCGGCGCGAAGAGTGTGTGCGTCGCGCCGGCGGGCTGCGCATCTGGTTGGAGCACGGTTTCTCGTGGCGCGATGCAACGGTGGACTTCCAGCGCGACGCCGGGCCGCCGCATCTTCTCCAGCGATTCGGGATTGCCCCCAAGGAGTTCATTCTTTGCGATGTCCCGGCGGAACAACGGCTGTCCCGGTTCCTTGCGATGAAGCCCGCCGTGATTGTCGGCACCGCCACGGCGTTGCGACGCATCGCCCGCGATGTCCAGCGCGCCGGTGCGACGCTCCAGCAACCCAAAGTCGTTTTCTGCGCCGGTGAATATGCCGACACGTTTACGCGCCGGCTGGTGAAGAGCGTGCTCGGCGCCGAGCCGGTGGGAGTCTATGGACAGAGCGAAGTGGGCTACATCGCGTGGCAATGCGAAATGCGAAGCGGATTTCACGTCAATGCGGATACTCACTTGGTGGAAGTCCGTCGCAACGGACGCGCGGCGCACCCCGGCGAGCTTGGCCGGCTGATTGTGACTGACCTGTATGCGCGCACCATGCCGTTTATCCGGTACGATGCCGGTGACTTGGCAATTGCCGGCGGGGAAACGTGTTCGTGCGGTCGCACGTTGCCGGTGGTGCAGTCAATGGAAGGGCGAGCCTCCGGTGTTCTCGTTGCGGCAGATGGCCGTCCTGTGACCGTCTGCGCTGTCGTCGAGGCACTGTGTGAAAGAATCCCCGTCGAGGATGCCAGGGTTATGCAACAGGCCACCGGCAAGATTGAGCTTCTTGTGGCGGAGACAGCGGTGACTCAGGACAACATCGCTGCTGCTGTTGCTGTGCTGGAGGAGCTATTGGGACGGTTGGTGGTCGTCTCAGTCAAACCGCGATGGGCGTCGCCGCGCAATTGGAAGACAAGTTGCGTGGTGTCGCATTTCTCCTCTGGGCGCGCAGCAGTGTCGCCTTGAAACTCCCAGCGCAAAAGGCGCGCTCGTCACCAAGCGCGCCTTGAGTTCAGCGGCGAGAAGTTGCTCAGGCCGCTTTGAGGCAGGCTTTGAGGTCGTTCTCGACGGTGGTGATCGGCATGATGTTGAACTTCTCGATCAGCGCGTTGAGCACGGCGAGCGTGAGGATGACGCAGTTGTCGGGAACGGCCTCGGCGAACTCGGCTACATCCGGGAGCCGTTCTACGAGGGCCTCGCATTCGGCTCGGAAACCTACACTGAGTAAAACAATCACAATCTCCGTCAACCTGCCGCTCACCGGTGATGGAATAACCGTGCGCTTTTTCGGCAGGCCGTCTTGACTGTGAAGTGGATTGTCGACAAGATGTGCACTCGAAAGGAACGGGAATGCTCCGAGAAAGTGTCACACGCGTCGCCGGCGTTTCGGGATATCAGTCGAGGCTCAGGCTTCACCTTAACCCCCTGCTGGCGCCCATGCGAAGCGCCTCTGAAAAACAATTTCTTATCATTTATAGGTTTGTTGTCCATCGCTATAATGGAGATTGAATGAAAAGAAATTTACTGGTCACTTTGGCAGATAATAATTACGTCGAGCAGGCTAAACAGCTTTTTTCCAGCATGTATTGGAATGCCGGATGGCAGGGCGATTACATGCTGCTCGCATACGATATTCCTGAAAAAGATTTGCAGTGGTTCCGGGACAAAGGAATTCTGGTCAGAAAATGCGAACCGATATTGGAGGAATCAGAAGCCCGCATCGGTCATGCACCTTTAACGACTCTCTGCAAATTCTATTTGTTTACGCCTGAATTTAAGAAATGGGGAAACGTTGTTTTTCTGGATGGCGATATTGTTGTCAGGGGATCTCTGGATACGCTTGCTCAGGCAGAAGGGTTTGCGGCGGCAAGAATTTTGAATTTAGCGCGTACTTTGTTGAAAGGGCAGTTTCAAGATCCTAACAAACACAACAGATGTTTGTTCGGAGAGTTGAGGCGTAGATGTGATTTGAACAAACCGGCGTTTAATTCCGGTGTTATGGCGTTCAACACGGATATAATATCCGAAGATGATTTTCAGAACCTTAAAGATATTTTCTTTCGTTTTAAAGATATACTTTTTATTTCGGAAGAAACCGTTCTGAATATCTACTTTTATGATAAGTGGCTGGAACTGTCTCAGGTTTATAATATTTGTCCCAGTTATGAGATTTATCATTCGGAATGCAGTCCTGATGACTTGAAGGGAGTCATTCTACACACATACTCCAATTTTCCGGGAGGAAAACCATGGAATCCGAAAAGTCCTTTGAATTCTGAATGGAAAACGAATCTGAATAAGGCCGATATAATGGATATTGCGAATCCGCAGCCTGCTAGAAAAATGTTAGGTAAACAGGAGGAAGCGGAAGGTGATTTGTATTTGAAGAGTCTGCACAAAAATAATCTGTATAAATATTATCGTTATAGGACCTATTACAAAATACGAATGTTTTTGAGGTCAAAGCGCCTCAACTTTCGCAGAGCTGTAAGATCATCTTATCAAAATCTCTTAAAGAGATTATCCGCAAATTTATAAGGTGCAAAGCAGGTTACGGAACAAAACATTGGTGTAATCAGGAGATGTTTCAATGAAAGTTATCACTGTTACTCCTGCAGGGCGAAAACAATATCTGGAAAGACTTGCGGAATATCTCCTTAGCCGTGCATTTTCGAACATCACTTCTGGTTGAATACTGCCGTTAACCCCCTGCTGTCGCCGACGCGAAGCGCCTCTGAAAAGCAATGCCATCTATCAGTTCAGTGCGGACAAGCAGAAAGGGCGCGCCCGGTGACGGACGCGCCCTTGGAAGTGAGACTGGATTAGGCTGCTTTGAGGCAGGCTTTGAGGTCGTTCTCGACGGTGGTGATCGGCATGATGTTGAACTTCTCGATCAGCACGTTGAGCACTGCGGGCGTGACGAACGCGGGAAGCGACGGGCCGAGACGGATGTTCTTGATGCCGAGGTAGAGCAACGTCAGCAAAATGCAAACGGCTTTCTGCTCGTACCACGAGAGGATCAACGAGAGCGGTAGGTCGTTGACGCCGCAGCCAAACGCTTTCGCGAGCGCGACGGCGACTTGGATGGCGGAGTAGGCGTCGTTGCACTGGCCCATGTCGAGCAGGCGCGGCAGGCCACCGAGCGTGCCGAAGTGGAGCTTGTTGAACCGGTACTTGCCGCAGGCGAGCGTGAGGATGACGCAGTTGTCCGGCACGGCCTCGGCGAACTCGGTGTAGTAGTCGCGGCCGGGTTTCGCGCCGTCGCAACCGCCGATGAGGAAGAAGTGTTTGATCGCGCCGGCTTTGACGCCTTCGATGACTTTGTCGGCGACGCCAAGGACGGTATTGTGACCGAACCCGACGGTGATGGTGCGACCCGCGCCGTCTTCGGTGAAGCCGTCGGCTTTGCGGGCGGCATCAATGACGGGCTTGAAGTTGCGGTTGGCGATGTGCTGGACGCCGGGCCAGGCGACGAGGCCGCAGGTGAACAAGCGACCTTTGTAGCTGTCTTTCGGTTCCTGAATGCAGTTGGTCGTCATCAGGATCGCGCCGGGAAAGGCGTCGAATTCTTCCTTCTGGTTTTGCCATGCGCCGCCGTAGTTGCCGGCGAGGTGTTTGTATTTCTTGAGGTTCGGGTAGCCGTGGGCGGGGAGCATCTCGCCGTGGGTGTAGATGTTGATGCCGGTGTCTTCGGTTTGTTGCAGCAACACTTCGAGGTCTTTGAGGTCGTGGCCGGAGACGAGGATGGCCTTACCTCTGACGGGGTCAATGCGCACTGCGGTCGGGACGGGGTGACCGTAGGCGCTGGTGTGGGCGGCGTCGAGCAACTCCATGACCTTGAGGTTTACTTCGCCGCATTTCATGTTGAGGACGAAAAGCTGATCAACGGTGGGACGGTCATCGGTGAGATAATCGAGCGCTTCGTGGAAGAATGCGAACACGCTGGCGTCTTCCTCGCCGAGAATCAACGCGTGGTCGGCGTAGGCGGCGGTGCCTTTGACGCCGTAGAGGAGCAATTCCTGAAGCCCGGTGATGTCGGAGCCGCGCAACGGGAGCCGGTGCTGGATGCCGACGACTTTGCCCTGCGCGATCAGCATGATGAGGTCGTCAACATATTGCCATGCGGCGGGGCCGTGGAGTGTTTCCGTGTTTTTCGCGACGGACTCGTACAACGCCTGCGCTTGGTTGCGGACAGCAGCCGCTTTCTTCAGGACGGCTTGAAGGCGCGCGGGATCAAAGTTCACGTTCGTGACGGTGGTGAAGAGCGCCTCGGTGACGAAGATGTCAATGTCGCGGCTGCGCGCACCGAGCACGGCAGCGCGGTGAGCGTACATCGAGATGCCCTTGACGGCGTGGACGATGAGGTCCTGGAGCGCAGCGGCTTCGGGTGTTTTCCCGCAGACGCCGGCGACGATGCAGCCTGTGCCTTTGCCGGCTTGTTCGCACTGATAGCAAAACATGTTCATAATGGTGAATTTTCTTTCGTTTGTTAAGGCCGACTATGCTGGAAAGCGGATTTTGGCGTGTTGACATTGGTCAACAAACTCGCACAAAGATTCCGGTTGAAAACCGGCGGGGAGTGGTGTAGAAGATGCCCCGCTCAAGGCCACAACGTCGCGAGGTGGCCTTGTTTTTTCGGAACAGGAAATTTCACCGTGAAACTATCAGCAGAACTGAAGATTTTATCGGGCAACGCCAATCGCCCTCTTGCTCAGCGTATCGCTGAGTACGTCGGGGTGCCGCTTGGCGATGCCACGGTCACGCAGTTTCCCGACCGTGAAACTTGGGTCAAGATCAACGACAACATCCGCGGTCGCAACGTCTATATCATCCAGCCGACCTCGCCGCCGGCGAATGAGCACTTGATGGAGTTGTTGATCATGATTGACGCCGCGCGACGGGCGAGCGCCAGGGGCGTGACGGCAGTGATGCCGTTCTTCGGATACGCCCGCCAAGACCGCAAGGACCAGCCGCGCGTGCCGATCACCGCCAAGCTCGTTGCCAACCTCCTGACCGCCGCCGGCGCGACCCGTGTGATCACGATGGACCTGCACGCCCAGCAGGTTCAGGGGTTCTTCGACATCCCCGTGGACCACCTTTACGCCGCGCCGGTGATGTATCGTTATTTCAAGCAGAAAAACATACCAGACCTCGTTTGCGTCTCGCCGGACATTGGCGGCGTGAAGATGGTCAACGCCTACGCCCACATGTTCCACGCGCCACTGGCCATCGTCGCCAAGAAACGCACCTCGGCCTCCGACGTCGAAGTGCTCAACGTCGTCGGCGACGTCAAAGGCAAGAACGTGCTGATGATTGACGACCTGACGGAGACCGCCGGCACGTTGACGCGGGCGGCGGAAGTGCTGCGCAAGAAAGGCGCGAAGAAGATTTACGCCGCCGTGAGCCACGCGATCCTCAACGCGCAGGCCATCGAGCGGCTGCGGAAATCCAAGCTCGACGAGCTGGTGACGACCGATTCGGTGTTGCGCGAGAAGATCAGCGGCGTGAACATCGTCAACTTGTCCGTCGCACCCCTGCTGGGCGAGGCGATTGTCCGCAACCACAAGAGTGAATCCGTGTCGTCGTTGTTCGACGTGAACGGCACCCGGGCCGAAAGCTGATTTCCAGGAGCAAACACCACCATGGCAAAACAAGTGCAGTTGAAAGCAAAAGTGCGCACCGAGACCGGCAAAGGACCGGTCAAACGGCTGCGAAGTTCCGGAGTTGTTCCGGGCGTCGTGTACGGACGCAACACCAAATCCCTGAGCGTGACTGTTGACCTTGAGGAACTCGGCGAAGTGCTCGCCCACGCCACCAGCGGCAACGTGCTGGTGAACCTCGAAGTCGAGACCGGCGACAAGACCGTCGGGCATCTCACGCTGATTCAGGATGTCCAACATCACCCGTTCCGCGACGAAGTGCTCCACGTGGATTTCCGCGAAGTCAGCGCCACCGAGAAGATGCGCACGACCGTGTCGGTCCGCCCCATCGGCGAACCCGCCGGCGTGAAGACCGGCGGCGGCACGCTGGAGTTCGTGTTGCGCGATCTCAACGTCGAATGTCTGCCGAAGGATTTGCCCGACGTCATCGAGATCAACGTCGAGAAACTTGAAATCGGCCAGTCGCTCAACGTCGGCAGCGTCACGGCGCCGGCGGGGATTTTGAACAGCGCCTCGTGGGCGACCCAGTCCGTCGAGCCTTCGGCGTGGAAGACGTTGGGCCAGGGGTCGAGGTGCTGCCCTGCCGCGTCCAGGAAGTTCATGGCCAGACGTGCGTCGCGCCAGGATTCGTCGCCTCTCACGACGCGGGTGACTTTCATCCGGCAGGACACGTTC
>CAZNOK010000158.1:0-12349 GCA_964574605.1 uncultured Verrucomicrobiota bacterium | reverse complement strand
ACATGGGCCATGAATTGACGCGGTTGTAGGGGCGACGCATGCGTCGCCCCTACAATTCGACGCTGTCCTGAAACTGCGGAACGAGGACCTCGGATTGCGGCCGCATCTGGCGAACGACTCCGCCGAAGGCGTTGGCGGGTTCAGGCTCACCGTGGATGACGAAAATCTTCTTGAGCGGGCCGGTGATTTGCTCAACCCATGACCGCAACTCGTTGCGGTCAGCATGACCGCTGAAGGCGTTGATCACTTCGACGTGGCATCGGACCCGGTACGGTTCGCCGAAGATCGTGGCTTGTTTCTCGCCGCTGGCGAGATGTCCGCCCAGCGTGTGTGCGGCGCACCAGCCGACAATGAGGATGGTGGCATTGGGGTCTTCGATGTTGTTCTTGATGTGGTGGCGTATGCGGCCGGCTTCGGCCATGCCGGAAGCGCTGATGACGATGCACGGCTCGCGCAGGTCGTTGATGGCCATGCTCTGTTCGACAGTGCCGATGTAGGTCAGGTTCGGCATGACGAAGGGGTTACTGTCGTTGCGCATGACGGCGCGGAACTGGTCGTTGAAACATTCGAGGTGAGTGCGAAAGACAGCCGTGGCATTGATGGACAGCGGGCTGTCCACGAAGATTCTCAGCGGGGGGATGCACCGGCTCCGGATGAGTTGGTACAGCGTGTAGAGAATCTGCTGAGTGCGCCCGACGGCAAAGGACGGGATGATGATCTTGCCCCGGTGTTCGAGCGCGTGGTTGATAATGCGGCAGACGTGATCGTTGACGTCGGCGAGCGGTTCGTGGTCGCGGTTGCCGTAGGTGCTCTCGATCATGAGATAGTCGGCGTCGCGCGGGACTTCGGGGTCGCGGAAAATGTCATTGTGGCCGCGGCCAAGGTCGCCGCTGAAAACCAATCGGCCTCGGCGTCCGTTCTCGTCGAGGTCGAGAACGACGACGGCCGAGCCAAGAATGTGCCCGGCGTCAAGGAGCGTGAGCGTGACGCCATCAAGGATTCGCGTCGGCGTGGAATAGCGGACAGGCGCGAATTGTTTGAGGGAGGCGATGGCGTCGGCTTGCGTGTAGAGTGGTTTGATCGGCGGCAGGCCTTTCTTCGTGCGCTTCTTGTTGACGAAGATGGCGTCTTGTTCCTGGATGTGGGCGGTGTCCAATAGCATGTAGTTGCACAGGTCGGCAGTTGCGTCGGTGCAATGAATCGGGCCGTGGAACCCATCACGGCAGAGGACGGGGATAATGCCGCTGTGGTCAATGTGAGCGTGGCTGAGAACCATCGCGTCGACGCCAGAAGCATCGAAGGGAAGCGCGCTGTTATACTCGGTGGACTTCTCGCGGCGGCCCTGATACATGCCGCATTCGAGCAAGAGCCGGTGGCCGTTGATTTCAAGCAGGTGTTTGGAACCGGTGGTGCGTTGGGCGGCGCCGAAGAAAGTGAGTTTCATCGGTCAGTCGGCGGGAAGAAGAACGAGAATGCGTTGGTCATTGCAGAGAACAACACCCTTCGGCGCGATGGCGAGGACAACGTATCCGCCGACGTTCTGGTCCTCGACGATGCGGACTTGCTCGCGTTGGCCGGACAACCGCATGAGGGCGGCATACTTGAGCGGTTCGTCGCTGGCGCGGCTGGTGCCTTCGAGGCGTGGACTGGTCACCAGAAACGGTTCCGCGCCGACAGTTTCGAGTCCCTCGTAGCGTTTGTACGAGAGAAACGGAGCCATCTGCTGTCCGGTGGGAACGTAGCGGAACGGTTTGTCGTCGGCAGTGTGGATGTTCTCCATCTCGGTATAGTCAAGAATCGCCAGCTTCGCGAGCGATTCCGGATACTCGCGGTAACGCAGGAAGTACCGGTCAAGCCCGTCACGAACGCGACGGGCGCGTATGCGGTTGATGCCGTTGCGGGCCGCGCCCTGCAAGGCGACACCGAAAAGCGCGGCCTTGTCGGCGCGGCTCTGGAAGTACGGCGCCCGCTGGATCCGTTGCAAGAGCAGGTTGTAGTTGTCCATTGCGAAACGGTCGTTACTGAGTTCAATCAACTCACTCTGTTTGAGCACCGCGATCTCCAACCACGGGGAATTCTTCAGCTTGCGCGCCAACAGTTCCATCGTCAACGCCGCCTCGGGAGTCCGCCGTTCCTGCAACTGACGGGCAGCCTGCTTGTATTGCGTGAAAAAACTGTTCGCCTCGTCGAAAAACGCCTCGGGATTAGGCAATGCGGTGACGACATTCGTAGCGCCGGTCGCGGAGGACCGGACAAGAGTCAACACCATCACCGTCCCGACAAGACCCAGGTTGAGCGCGCGCGCCAGCATAACTACTGCCATCAAAATAGCGGGTTGCCGGCAAAATGCAATGCGCAGTTTTAGCGCAGACGCAATTGGCGCCGGCCCTCTTCGCTCATCCGCGATTCATCCCACGGGGGCTCAAAGACCAGTTCGACCCGCGCTTCCGTGACACCGGGCAATTCAAGGAGCTTCTGCTGCGCCTGCATGGTGATCTGCCGGGCCAACGGACATGAGCGCGCGGTCAACGTCATCTTCACCTCCACGCGCCTCTCGGCGACGCTCACGTCATACACAAGACCGAGGTCCACGATGTTGCACGGCAGTTCCGGGTCGTAACACTCCCGCAGTTTCGCCAGCACTTGTTCGGTCGTCGTCATTGCAGTTGTCTCCAAATGATTTCCGCGCCCTGTCGGAACGCCAGCGCCGCCGCGCTCGACGGCAGCGCCCGCAACACCGGCTCGCCCCGATCGCCGCAGGCGCGAATCTCCGTGTTCAACGGCAGACGGAACAACACCGGAACACCAAGCTGCCGCGCGCCATCGTGACCGAATACTTCGTCGCGTTGTCCACAGTGCGGGCAGACATAATAACTCATGTTCTCAATCAATCCCAGCACGCGGACGTTCACCTTCTCGAACATCGTCAGGCCACGCCGCACCACATCCATCGCCACCTCCTGTGGCGTCGTCACGATCAACGCGCCGTCGAGCACCAGCAGTTGCGAGAGCGAAATCTGCGCATCACCCGTCCCCGGTGGCAGGTCCACCAGCAGGATGTCGAGCGGCGCCCAGTTCACGTCGCGCGTGAACTGTTGGATCACCTTCATAATCATCGGCCCGCGCCAGACGACCGCTTGCGCCGGATCCAACAACAACGCCATGCTCATCAGTTTTAGCCCGTATTTCTCGACCGGATTGATTCGGTCGCCCATGACGCTTGGCTCATCGAGCGCGCCGAGCATCTTCGGCACCGTCGGGCCGTAGATATCCGCGTCCAACAGTCCCACCTTCAGACCGAGTTCCTGCAACGCGCAGGCGAGGTTGACCGCCACAGTGGATTTACCGACGCCACCCTTGCCGCTGCCGATGGCGATAACGCGCTTGACACCCTCAATCCGTTGAGGTGTCGGCAAGCCACCCGCTACCGGCGGCGCTGTAGCCGCGAGCCTGCTCGCGGCCACTTGCACGGTGACATGCCCCACGCCCGGCAGCGCGCGCAAGGCGTTCTCCACCTCGCATTGAATCTGCGCGGCTGCGGACGGATCGCGCGTCGCCAACTCCATCAACACTCGCACATCGCCGCCGGTGACGGCGACGGATTTGACGAACCCGAAGCTGACGATGTCGCGGCTGTAGCCGGGGAAACGGACTTGCCGCAGGGCGTCGAGGACCTGTTGTTCAGTGAGCGGCATGGGCGGGCTGAGCGTTGAGCAACTGTTCCAACGTGGTCTTGGAAAAGACCTCGTTCACGCGGTGTTGGGCCTCGCCGAAGATGCCGCAGAGCGCGCAGCCAGCGACACGACGGTCGGCCACGACGCATTTCGGGTGGTTCGTCACGCATTTCTGGAGGGCGAACCCGGTCTCGACGCACTGGAGGATCTGGAGGACAGTGATCTCCGACGGCGCCTTGGCGAGGCGGAACCCGCCGCGCGCGCCGCGCACCGAGCGGACCAGCCCGCCCTTCACGAGCGACTGGAAAATCTTGGCGAGAAAACTTCTCGGAATGTTTTCCGACGCGCTGATTTCGTCCACCATCACCGTTCGACCGGCGGGTTGACGTGCGAGGTAGAGCAGTCCGATGATTCCGTATTCGCCTGCGCGTGTGACTTGCATCGCGGCGAATATACGGTGCGCCCCACCAAAGTCAACGCCGCGACGCCAAGGGCTTTTGGTTCTTGCTTGTGTTCAGATTCTTGGTATCCTCGCGGCAACCAGCAAGGAGACGACTATGGACGTATTCATTGCACTTATCGCAATTGTCCTTTCCATCATCGCCTTGGCGAAAGCCTCTGGGACGCGCCGCCAGCTCGAAGATTTGGAAAAACGGTACGCGTGGTTGAAGGAGATGGCGTGGACGAAACTGAAAAGCGATATACACGAACAACCACCTGCGACAGTCGCGCCGTCTGCACCAGCACCTGCGCCTGAACCTGCGGCACCACCGATCGTCGCAGCACCTCTACCACATCACCCTGTTCTTCGCCGCGATGGCGCGGCACCTCCACCGGTAAGCGCCCCTACTCCACCGCCGCTGCCACCCACGACAGTCATCAAACCAGAGGCACCAAAGCCGCCCCAACCAACATCATTGCCCTCCATGACGGAGATCAACTGGGAGCAGTTCATGGGCGCGAAGTTGTTCGCGTGGATTGGCGGGTTTGTGTTGTTCCTCGCGCTGATCTTCTTCCTCAAGTACGCCTTCGAGAATCATCTCATCAGCCCGCAAGTGCAGGTTGCGCTCGAATACGTCATCGCCGCTGGGATCCTCGGTGCCGGTATCTGGCTGACGCGGCGCGAGGGGCTGGCGGTCTTGGCGCAAACGTTGTGCGCCACCGGCGTCGTCGCGCTCTACGCGGTATCGTTCGCGATGCACTCGTACTACAAACTCGCTCCGATGCCAGTCACGTTCGGTGTCATGACGCTCGTGACGGTCGCGGCGTTTCTGCTGGCCGTTCGACAAGAGGCGCAGGTCATCTCGATTCTCGGATTGCTCGGCGGTTTCCTAACGCCGATTCTCCTCTCAACCGGCAAGGACAACCCACTCGGCTTGTTCGGTTACATCGGCCTGCTCAACGCCGGACTGATCGCCGTCGTCTCACGACGGCGCTGGAGCTACCAATTCGCGCTCGCCGCGCTTGGCACGGTGTTGATGGAGTTCCTGTGGGCGGACAAGTTCTACACCGTGCCGAAGACGCACACGGCGATGGCAATCTTCCTGAGCATGGAGGCGCTGTTCGTCATCGGATTCACCTTTGCACAGGAACGCGACGAGACAGATCCGTGGATTACTGCGGGGCCGATTCTGACAGCGGTCGCGTCGCTGCTGTTCGCGTTCAGTCTCCTTTCGCATCGTGTCGTCGCGGAGAAAGCCTGGGAGTTGTTCTTGTTCGTGCTGCTGGCCGACGTCGGCTTGCTCGCCCTCGCTTGGCAACGGGCGCGGTTATACTGGACGAATTTCGTCGGTGGCGGTCTCTCATTCCTGCTGCTGGCTGTGTGGACAATTGGGCATCTCAACGCCGACCGCCTGAACTTGGCACTCGCGTTCTACTTCGTCTTTGCGGTGCTGCACTCGGTCTTCCCTGTCGTGCTCCAACGAGTCCGGCCCGGCGCGGCGCCGGGTTGGTGGGGGCACCTGTTCCCGGCCATCGCGCTCATGCTCGTGATGATTCCCATCGCAAAACTGCCGGAACTGTCATTTGCGGTCTGGGTCTGCGTGCTGCTGCTCGACGCATTAGTCCTTGGGCTGGCGCTGATCACCGCGTCTGTAATCACCATCATCGGCGCGCTGCTCTTGACGGTCATGGCGACGGCGCTCTGGCTCGTTCGAGTACCGGCAGTTGTGACCGGGTTACCGGACATGCTGATCGTCATTGGCGGATTCGCGTTGCTATTCTTCCTGATCGGCATTCTCGCAGCGCGCAAGTTCCCCGCAAAAGCTCCCAGCATCAGCCTGCCGGCGCCGCTGGTGATGGTTGATCTTCGTGCGCAAATCTCCGCGTTATCGGCGGTGCTGCCGTTTTTACTGCTGATTCTGGTGGTGGCGCGACTGCCATTGACGAACCCGACACCGGTCTTCGGCATGGCGATGGTGCTCACGATGCTGTTGCTCGGCGTGGCACGCGCGACGGCGGTGGACGCGCTCGCGCCCGTCGGCTTGGTGGCGACGCTCGCGCTCGAACTCGTCTGGCAACAGGCCCGGTACAAACCAGACGCCGCTGCCGTGCCGTTGGCTTGGTATGTCGCGTTCTACGCCGTGTATGCCGCGTTCCCATTCTTGTTCCGCCGCGACTTCGAGCGGCGCGCAACGCCGTGGGCCTCGGCGGCGTTGTCGGGGCCGCTGCATTTCTGGCTGGTCTACCGCGTGGTGGACACTGCATACCGCAATCCGTACATGGGCCTCTTACCCGCGGCGTTCGCGCTGCCGTCGTTGGCGGCGCTTGTCTGGCTGGCGCGGACATTGCCAGCGGACGCGCCGAAGCGCATGACGCTGCTGGCGTGGTGGGGCGGCGCGGCGTTGTTCTTCATCACGCTGATTTTCCCGATCCAATTCGAGAAACAATGGATCACGGTCGGCTGGGCGCTCGAAGGCGCGGCGCTGTTGTGGCTCTACCACCGTGTTCCGCACAAAGGACTGACTTGGGTCGGTGTCGGCTTGCTGGTCGTGGCGTTCGCGCGGCTCACGTTTAACCCGTGGGTGTACGAGTACCATCCGCGCAGCGCGACGGCGATCTTCAACTGGTACCTCTACGCCTACGGCATCGCGACCGCGTGTCTCTTCGCCGGCACAAGGTTAGCTGCGCCGCGTGAGGGTACCAGTCGTACAGAAGTTTGGATGCCGCCCTTGCTTGCAACCCTCGGCACGATACTCGCGTTCCTGCTGTTGAACATTGAGATCGCTGACTACTTCACGCCCGTCGGTCGGCGAACGTTGACGTTCGAGTTCTCCGGCAACTTCGCGCGCGACATGACGTACTCGATCGCATGGGCGTTGTTCGCACTCGGCCTCCTCGTGGCCGGCATCTGGAGGAGACTTGCAGCAGCGCGCTGGGCCAGTATCGGGTTACTCGTCGTGACGCTGGCGAAACTCTTCCTGCACGATCTCGCGCACCTCAACCAGCTCTACCGCATCGGCGCGTTTGTCGGCGTGGCCGTCGTGCTCCTGCTTGCGTCCTTCGCCTACCAACGCTTCCTCGCCAAGGAGATCAACAAGCAATGACAACTCTTCTGCTCGCGGTGTTGGCGCTCGCCACGCCGACGGAATGGAAACACGTCCAGTCGCTCGATGTGACGCGGCCCGGGCTGGTCACGGTGGGCTTGCCACCGGCGACATTGAACGCGGCGCGCGCCGGCCTGGAGGACTTGCGGATTCTCGACGACACCGACCGTGAACTGCCGTACCTGTTGTTGCGGCCGTCGCGGCGGTTGGCGTCCGTCGTCATGCCGAAGAAATTCACAGCTAGTCTTGCCGCGCGCAAGACCGTGCTCATCATCGAAACCGGGGGGAAGTATCCGCTGGAAGCCGTGACGCTTGAAACGCCAGCTTACGGTTTTATCAAGGCCGTCTCGGTCGAAGGCTCGAACGATCGAACGTCGTGGACTTCGCTCGCCACCGGCCAACCCGTGTTTCGTCAAGCACACGGCGCCGGTAACCTTCGCGTCGCGTTCACTGAGGGTAATTGGCCGTTCCTCCGCGTGACGGTGGACGACGCACGAACGGAAGCTGTGCCATTCACCGGTGCGAAGCTACACGCGCTCACTGGTGAGCTTGCGACAGCGGAGCCGTTGCCAGTTACGATCACCGACCGCACCGAAAATGGCAGCCAGACACGGTTGACCCTCGACCTCGGCGCGGCAAACGTCCGTTTGGCTTCGTTGCGGGTCGAAACAAGTGAGCCGTTGTTCACGCGCACCGTGACCATCGCCGTCCGACAGGTGGAGGAAAACGCCATCGCGGAGAAAGTACTTGCCCGCGACACCGTCTATCAAGTGGCTCTCGAAGGCCAGACACCATCGTCGCGATTGGAGGTTCCGCTCGATCTGCAGGTTGCGACGCGTGAACTGCTGCTGCTTATCGAGAACGAAGACAGTCCGCCGTTGCCCGTGGCGTCGGTGACGGCCACACGTTGGCCGGTGCAAGTCATCTTTCGTCCGCCGAAAGCCGGTGTGTACCGCTTGTTGACCGGCAACCCGCGTTGCGCCGTGCCGCGCTACGACTTGGCGGCGTTGCGACAGTCGCTCGCGCTGACAATGGGCACGGCGCCTTCGCAACAGCTCGGCTCGCTCGCGCCAAATCCGTCGTACAAACCCGCCGAACCGTTGCCGGAGATCCAAGACCTCGGCACCGTGCTTGATGTGGCGCCGTGGGGGTGTCGGAAGCCGCTGAAACTGACGCGCCCCGGCGTCCAGCAACTTGACCTCGATCTCGACGTGCTGTCGAAGGCTGAACCCGGCTTCCGCGATTTGCGCCTAATCCGTGACGGCAAACAGCGCCCGTACATTTTGGAGCGGACAGGCATTTCCCGGAAACTCGCACCCGAAGTCTCGCCGGCGAACGACCCGAAGCGTCCGACAGTGAGCCGCTGGCGTCTGAAGCTGCCACAATCGAACCTGCCGATCACGCGGCTGACATGTGCGTCGGCGACGGCGCTGTTCCGGCGACAAGTCTCGCTCTACGAGGAACCGAGTGATTCACGCGGCGACACATACCGCCGGAATCTCGGCTACGCGTCGTGGGTGCGCACGCCGCCGGCAACGAAGGCGACGCTGGAGTTGTCGCTGACCCAGCCTCCGTTGACCGACACGCTGATTCTGGAGACCGACAACGGCGACAACCCGGCGATTGAGCTTTCCCACTTCGCCGTCTTCTATCCGGTGACTCGGATTCTTTTCAAAGCGCCGGCGGAGCCGGTGACGTGGCTATATTTCGGCAACCGCGAGGCAAGCTACCCGCAATACGACCTTGACCTCCTCGCCCCGCAACTGCTGGCTGAGGAGAAAACTCCAGCATCACTCGGTGCACTGGAGACGTTGAAGAAGACTGGCTGGGCTGAGTCGCTGGGACAGTCGCGCACCGGCAACTGGCTGTTCTGGGGCGTCCTCGCCGTGGTGGTGTTGATCCTGATTGCCGTCATTACGCGCCTGTTGCCAAAGTCCGGACCGCCGGGACAAAGCCGGAACACAAGCTAGGGCTTGCAAAACGCTCGGTCGCGCCTATTATGCGGCGCGCTATGTTTACAGGAGCCTATACTGCAATTGTCACGCCTTTCACGAAGGCGGGGAACGTGGATGAGCCGCGTTTGAAGGATTTGGTCGAGTTCCAGATCGCCAACGGCATTGACGGCCTCGTGCCATGCGGCACGACGGGCGAGTCGCCGACGCTCAGCCACGAGGAACACAATCACGTCATTGAGTCGGTGGTGAAGTTTGCCGCGAAGCGGTGCAAGATCATCGCGGGCACCGGATCGAATTGCACCGACGAGGCGATTACGCTGACAAAGCACGCGAAGGATGCCGGCGCGGACGCGTCGTTGCAGGTGTCGCCCTATTACAACAAACCGACGCAGGCGGGGTTGTACGCGCACTTCCGCGCCATCGCCGAGGCGGCGGAACTTCCGATCATCATTTACAACATCCCCGGCCGTTGCGGCGTGGATGTCGCCAACGATACCACGGCGCGGTTGCGACGCGATTTGCCGAAGCTGATCGTCGGGTTGAAAGAGGCAACGGGCAACGTTGACCGCGTGAGCCAAACCCGCGCGCTGGTGGACAAGGATTTCGCGATTCTGTCCGGCGACGATTCGTTGACGCTGCCAATGATGGCCGTCGGCGCCGTCGGCGTCATCAGCGTCGTCTCCAACATCGTGCCGCGAGAAGTGAGCGATATGGTGCACGCCGCACATAAGAACGACTTCGCAAGGGCCGCGACACTTCACGCGAGACTGTTCCCGCTATTCAAGGACGCGTTTATCGAGACGAACCCGATCCCGATCAAGGCCGCGCTGGCGATGGCGGGCCGGATCGAGGAGACGTATCGGTTGCCGTTGGTGCCGATGGCGGAGAACACCCGCAACCAGTTGAAGAAGACGTTGGCGGCATTGGGGCTGGTGAAATGAACCCGGTCCGCGTCATCATCTGCGGCGCGAAAGGCCGCATGGGCCAAACGTTGGTCGCTTGTGTACAAACTGACCCCGAACTGAAACTCGTGGGCGAGGTTGACCTCGATGATGATCTCTCGAAAGTTATCGCCGGGTGCGATGCCGTCGTGGATTTTTCAGTGCGCGAAGCGACTGAGTCGGTCGCGCGTCTCGCCGGGCAACACAAGAAGGCGCTGGTCATCGGCACGACAGGACACAGTGACGCCCAGAAACAGGCAGTGCTTGGCCTTGTGAAGGCGGTCCCGTGCGTCTGGACCGGCAACTACAGCACCGGTGTCAACACGTTGTTCTGGCTCTGCTCCAAAGTTGCCGGAATCGTCCCGCAATGGGATTGCGAAATCGTTGAGACGCACCACACGGCGAAGAAGGATGCGCCGAGCGGCACGGCAAGAGGTTTGCAGGAAGCGATTCGGAAAGTGAACGGCAAGGTGGCTCCAGCCCATGCGTTGCGCATCGGTGATGTCGTCGGCGATCACACGGTGACCTTCGGCACACCGGGGGAACGGATTGAATTGACGCACCGGGCAAGTAGTCGCGAGATTTTCGCGCGTGGCGCATTGCGCGCGGCGAAATGGGCCGTGCAACAGAAGCCCGGTCTATACGACATGCAGGACGTGTTGGGGCTGAAGTGAAAGTCGGAATCGGGCTTGGTTCGAATGTTGAGAACCGCCTGCTGCATCTTCAACGGGCGAAACGCTACCTGCTGAGCCTTTCGCCCGAACAATGGCATCATGCGTCGCCATTGTATGAGACAGAGCCAGTGGACTGTCCGCCGGGCGCGGCGAAGTTCCTGAATGCGGTGCTGGAGATCGAGTTCACAGGCGCACCGCGAACGTTGTTGAAGAAACTGCTCGCATACGAGAAGGCGCACGGGCGCGACCGCAGCGCGGGATTGAATGCGCCGCGGACGATTGACCTCGACATCCTGTATTTCGGCGAGCGGGAGGTGTTGGAGAAGGACTTGGTGATTCCACACCCGCGACTGGCACAGCGGCGGTTTGTGCTGGTGCCGCTCTCGACAATCTGCCCGGACATGATCGTGAAAGGCACGGGCAAGATCGTGCGGATGTTGCTTCGGGAGTTGCCAGCGAAGGAAGGCGACGTTAAGTTCGTCCAGCAAGAATGGTGAAAGTCACTCCACAAACATTGCGCGAGATGAAGCAGTGCGGCGAGAAGATCGCGGTGCTGACCGCGTATGATTTTGTCACGGCCAAGCTGGTGGACGATGCCGGTCTTCCGGTCATTCTTGTGGGTGATTCCCTCGGCATGGTGGTGCTGGGCTACGAAAACACGTTGCCGGTCACGATGGACGAGATGCTGCACCACGTGCGCGCTGTTGCACGCGCAAAGCCGCAGGCATTGGTGATCGCGGATATGCCATACAAGACTTATGACACAACCGAACTAGCTGTCTCGAACGCAAAACGGTTTGTGGAGGCGGGAGTGGAAGCGGTAAAATTGGAGGGCGGCGAGGAAGTCCTGACGCAGGTGCGCGCGGTCATTGCAGCGGGTATACCGGTGCTGGGACACATCGGGTTGCTGCCGCAATCGGTGAAGAAGCTCGGCGGTTACAAGGTGCAAGGCAAGACACCGGAATCCGCGGAACGCCTGCTTCGCGACGCCAAACTGCTGGAAGAAGCCGGCGTGTTCGCGATGGTGGTGGAATGCGTCGTCGCGTCCGTGGCGAAGAAGGTGACGGAAACGCTTGCCGTTCCGACCATCGGCATCGGCGCGGGACCGCATTGTGACGGACAGGTGCTCGTTGTCCACGACATGCTAGGTCTGTACCCGCGCATTCCGAAGCACACGAAGATTTACACCGACCTTGCTGCAGCGATGCGCGCGGCGTTCGCCACCTACAAACGTGATGTCGAGACCGGGCGCTTTCCCAGTCCTGAACAGAGTTTCACTTAGCATTCATCCTGAGCGAAGCGAAGAATCTCCGCCTGATTGTGCGTACGATTGTGAGGTCCTTCGCTTCGCTCAGGATGACACACTTCTGCATTAGAATTCGAATTTCGCGCCCGTGAGCCGTCTTTCGATCTCAGCGACAACACGTCGCTCGTCCACCACGTCTTTCGCGATGAACGTCACGGAGAAACGCAAATATGGTCCAGCGTCGTCCCACGGCACGGTCGAGATGAGTTTCTCGGTGATCAGCCATTGCGAGACGTCCTCGGCGCTGCCGAATT
>CAZNOK010000157.1:0-12456 GCA_964574605.1 uncultured Verrucomicrobiota bacterium | reverse complement strand
GACTTTGATTTGGGGGCGGTTGGTGCAGTACCAGTCGGATTGTTTGCCGTCGGCACTGACGTAGCCGGCTTTGCCTTTCTTCTTGCCTTTGATCCGGGCGAGTTCGTCGTAGAGCGCCTTCGTCATCGGGTGGTCGGTGCCGAACATCTTGCGCATCCGCTTGGCGATGTCGTGGATGTTGTTGACGGACTTGTCGTATTGGTCCTGCAGGCTCTTGAGGCGGATCTGCGTCATGAAGTCTTTCGGGTTGCCGTGCTCCAATGTCTTGCGGATCATGTCGCGGATCATGTCGAGGTCGCGCATGTTCATCTGCGTCTTGAACAACGCATGGTTGAGCAATGCCTCGTCGGCCCTGACGGCGTTCAGCTCGGCCTCCCAGTCGCGGGTCATGGCGCGGCAGATGCCGTTGATCATGAAGACTTCGCCGAGGCCGCGCAACGTGCCATTGCCCCAGCTCCGCCAGTAATCGGGATCCTCCCCGGCGGCGCGGGCGCGGGCTTCCTCGGCGCGCATTTCCTCGTCGGCGATCTGGGTGCCGAGGTTCCAGCAGGTCAACTCCTTCAACGCCTCGCCCCACGCATTCAGGCGAGCCTCGACGCCCCAGTGGTTGTTGCCGTATTTGCGGTCGGCTTCGTCGAGGAACTTGTCGCGCAACTGGAATCCGTGCTCGACGCTTCCGATGGCCGCGGGGATCATCGTCAATTCCCACGCGCCATTCGCCAAGCCGCGCAGTTTGCTCGGCTCGCGGCTTTCCTGCAACGCCTGGTCAACTTCCTTCTCCCAGCCGGCCGCGCCGCTGTTGAGAATCCAGAGGCCGGTCATCACGCGGCCACCCCACTTGGCAAACGCCTCGCCCGGTGTTGGCTCATGCACGATCAGTTCGTGCGGAGCCGGGACATCGTGAGTGCCGCTGCGCGTGATGGCCTTGCCGGTCTCGCGCATCAACGCTTCGCGTCCCTTCGGCGAACGCGGATCAAGGCCGGTCATTTCCTTGGTCAGCTTCGGGTCGTTGCGGGCGAGTTCGTTGACGCGACCGCGCTCCTTGAGATCCATGCGGTTTGCTTCGCGCTGGAGTTGGCGGCCCTGCTCGGCGCGGCCTTCGCGGTTCAATCGCTCGACCTCACGCTGGAGCTGTTCGCGCTGCTGCTGTAACTGGCGGCGGGCGGCCTCGTTGGAGCGTTGCAGTTGTTTGCTTGACTCGTTGAGGTGCTCGCGGGTCTGGCGGGCTTTCGCTTCCGGTTTGTCGCCGAACTTCCGCGCGCCGGCTTCCTCGGGGGTGCGACCGCGGCTGATCTCCTGGCTCTTCTTGTGAACCGCAGGATTGTCTTTGGCGGTGCCGGTGGTTTCACCGGCTTTGCGAACGCCCTCGGCGACTTTGCGCGGGTTGACCTTCTTGGGGTCTTTGACGGAGATGCCGCCGTCACTCGCCTTTTGCGCGGCCTTGGTGACTTTGCCGGTCGGGGTCTCGCCACCGTTGGGCTTCTGGCCAGTGCGGGCGGTGGCTGCGCCGGGTTTCTTCTGGGCGATCTTCAGCCACTCAAACTGCTTGCTCACTTCGCGGGTGAAACCATTCACGTCGGTGAAGCCGGCTTCGCTGAGCGCCTTGTTGGCTTCGGCGAGGGCTTTTGGATCCCACGGTTTCTGGGCGGCGGCTTCGACGGCGCGGGCGGCCTTTCGGAGTGGCTCAGGGAGTTTGCCGACATCGTAGCCTTGCATCGCGTAACCCTTGCGCATGTTGTGGAGCATCTCCATCGCCTTGCGCGCTTGCGAGAAACCTTCGCCTTGGCCGTAATTCTTCACGGCGTCGCCGACTTTCGTCTCGTACATCTTGCCGAGGCCGGTCGGGTCCTGGAGTTTGCCACGGCCTTTCTGAACGCGGACGGCGTTGGATTCCATCGAGGGGTTCTTCGTGTACTCGAGTTTACCGGTCTTCTCGTTGTAACGGATGTGGCCTTGGTCCTTGAAGTCCATGCTCGCCTCGCCGTGGATCGCGTCGGTGCCAAGTTGTTGGCGCGCCTCGGCCCATTTATGGGCGGCTTCGGGATTGGTCGGATTCGGACAGCCCGTTTCCTCGGCGAAGATTTTATACGAGGTCTTGTCCCAGCCGGTCTTGTGGCGCGGAATCTCAACATACACACCCGGCTCAACCTCGACGACAGCGCGGTAATCGCGGTCGGTGTTCAGCTTCGTGCCCGGCTTCGCGCCCGGCGTGCCGAATTCGACCACCTTGACCTGTTTGCCGGCGAGTTCGGGGTGTTGGTTTACCCACTCTTGGAAACTCTTGCTGTTGCTGATTTCGTTGGCGAGACGGCCGTCGTGACGCTTGTAGATTTCCTGCCGGGCGCGGTCGAACGCTTCCTTCACTTCGGGCGGGCCTTGTTTATCGAGGTGACGGACCTGTTCGGGGTGTTTCATCAGTTCCATGACGGAGCTTTCCGTCGCGAACCATTCGCCCTTGGCGTTCTGCGTCATCCCTTGACGGAGGTTGGTAATCCACAGCGCCTCGCCCGCGGGGACGGCGGCAAACGCCATCGGCAGCCGGATCACAAACTGTTCCCACCATCCCAACGCGCGTTGCAACGGCGCGTCGTTTGCCGCGACGATCTCGTCGTCGAACACCGGTAATACCGGCGGTTTTGCGCCCGGCTCCGGTTTCCAGAGCGTCGTGTCGGTGTTCTCGATCAGCCAATACTCGTCGCGCTCGACGATCCGGTAGCCCTTTGCCTTCATCGCGCCAAGGTATTTCTGCGCGGCTTCGTCGTCGGTCGGGATGAAACTCAACTCGCCGTGAATCGAGTCCATGTCCTCTTCCTCGTCGTCGAGGATGCGGCCTTCGAGCTTCAACTCGGCCAGCACCGCGTCGTGTTCCTCGACGCGCCAGTCGGTCAGGTCGTCGCCGAACCGCGGCGCGTGTTTGTCGTGGATGAGCTGCATCTCGTATTCCCAGCGCGCCTTGATCTTCTGATATTCGGGATGCTCCTCGTTGAGTTCGCCGTTGGCGGTGTAAGCATCCTTCGGTATCTTTGCCTCATATTCGGCGAGCGTCCGCTGCAATGCGTCGTCGTATGCCTGTCGTTCGTGCTCGATGTGACGCGCCTTCGGGTCGCCGGCGGCGATGATCTTCTCAACGGGACCGAGATTTCCGCGTTCCACCGGTGGACGCGGCGCGGGCGGGTCTTTGATCGGCCCGGCGGGCGGCTTCGGCGGATTCAGATACGACTCGCGCAACTGTTGCGCATACTTCGCGATGGAATGACGGTTCGTCGCGCCGGCTTTTTCCTCGGTCTCGATCTGCTGGAGCAACTGGACGGCGGCGTCCTTCTCACCGGCGAGGTTGTGGTTGATGGCGAGCGCGGCGCGGAAACGGCTGTCGCCGCCCTTGGCGAGCATTTCCTTGCAGAACGCCTTGCCGCGTTCGACTTCGCCGTGATGCGCGTAGATCGCGCCGAGCAGCCCGATGTATTGGCCGTCGGGCTTGCCGCCGTTGCGCGTGAGCGTCTCCAATTCCTCCGCCGCCCGCTCGAAACGGTCGGCGGCCATGCAAGAGGTGGCGAGTTTGTAGCGGCACTCTTTGCGGCCGGGTTCGAGCTTGAGCGCCTCTTCGTAGGCGTTCTGCTGGAAATAGGCGGCGACAGGTTCGCGCGAGAAGTTGTAGAGATCGCCGAGCATGTCCCAACGCTTGGCGTGGGACGGATCGAGCCGGCAGGAGTTGGCGATGTAGCGCTGCGCCATCTCGAAATCAAACTTGCCGGCGTGCACGTTGCCGATCTTCCAGCGCAGCTCTGCCATCTGCTTGATGAGCGCGGCATCATTCGGCGCGCGCTCGACTTTCTTGGCCAACTCGCGTTCCTCGGCCTCCAGCTTGTGCAACTTCGGGTCAACCGGTTTGCCCACGACGCCGTTCGGGTTGCGCAACACGTCGGCGGAAATGCCGCCTTCGAGCGGAACGACACCGCGCGGCTCGACATCCACCTGCGGCGGAATCTCGTCGGGCTTCGGTTGCGCTTTCGAGTGAACAGTCTGTTTCAACGTGCGCGTCGCGCCGCGTCCGTTCGCCACGACCGCCTCAACGACGTTCGGGCCGAAATTGAGCAACACTTCGCCGTCCGCCACGCCGCCGGCGAGGTTCATCGAACGCCACGGGCCGTTGTTGACGCGCACGGCGGTCAACGCTGCGCCTTCGCCGGTCTTGAGTTTGACCGGCAACGAACGCGCGTCCACTTCGGCGGGCATTGCGCCGACCCATTCGCCGTCGGGCACGGGCGCATTCACAGTCACGCGGACGGATTGCTCGACTTGGTTGCCACCGCTGTCGGTGACACGAACGCGAATTTCGCGCGAGCCGGGCTGGACAACGGCCATGCCGCCAAACACCGGCGGCGCGGCGGGCGCGAGTTCGCGCCAGAGGCCGCCGTCAACCTGAGCCTCGACCTTCGCGATGCCGTTGTCGTCGGTCGCCTGCGCCTCGATGGGGCAAAGCGTGTCGGTGAGCACGGCGTCCTTCGCCGGGCTGGTGATCGTGATGGTTGGTTTCGCGTCCTGGCCGGCGATGTCAATGCTGGCCATCGCCTCGTTGTTGTCGCGGTTTGTCTCACCGAAATCGTTATCGGGGTCCACGACAATTTTGAGCGTGTGCTTGCCGGGCGCGGCCTTCCACGGGAGACTCGCGACTGCGCGGCCGGTCATCGGCGCGTCAATCTCGGTGCGGGTCAATTCCGTCCCGCGTTCGCCGGGCAACGAGAGGACGAGGGCGACGGTGAGTTTGTCGGTGCGCGCCGCGCCGAGATTGCGCACGGGAGCGGAGACGATGACTTCCTTGCCTTTTGCCAGTTCGCCGGCAATCTGGATTTCGGCGGACGAGACGCTGTAATCGGGCGTGTCAACGGTGAGTCCCTTCATCTCCTTGAACTGCGCGCGCGCTTTCTCTGGTGAGTCGGCGACAACCCATTCGTGCGAGCCGATCATGCGCGTCAGGATGCGGAAATCATTGCCGACGACATAGTGGCCGCCGCGCAGGTGTTTGGTCTGCATCTGGATGCTGTTGCCGGCAGGACGACCGTCCGCGCCGAACTGAATGATGTCCGGCGGAATGCGGAACGTGTGGTTGCCTTCGGGAATCATGTCGCGAAGCTGGCCGATGACCTTGTCGTTGAAGACGACATCAACGTCGTGCTTCTCGTAGGAAGAACGCGCCCACGGCAACTTGAAGTTCAGTTCGAGCCACGCCTCGACGAGGTTGGTGCGCTCCCAGCCGTTGGCGGTCTTGAACGCGGAGAACTCGAAGACGCCGGTCGCGCCGGGGTCGGCGTGGACGAAATCAATCTGGCCGTCGCCGTTGGTGTCGTCGCCGACCCAAAGGACGTTCGCCTTCTCGTCCATCACCTGCCAACGATCTGGTTTGCCGTCGCCATCCATGTCCTGCGGATTCTCTTTCGCGGCCCAGTTCACGGCGGCGGGATCGTATTTCACTTTCCAACGCTCGACGGCGGCGCGCTCGGCGGCGCTCGGTTCGGGCGCGTTGAGGTCCATGCCGGGCACGAGCGCGACGTTGAAGATGCGCTGCCCGGCGGGCACAGCGAGCTTGACTGCTTGCGCGGATTCCTTGCCGACGGCTTTCGCCGTGACTTTGCCTTCGATGCTCTTGAAACCGTCGTGGAGTTTCGGCTTCACGGTGACGTTGATGCTCTGCCCGGCCGGGAGGAAGCCGTGGTTCATCACCGGGTCCACGACGAGACCGGGATCGCCGACAAGCGCAACGTCGGTGAGCGGGTCGCCTTGATTGACGAGCCGGAAGTTGTGTGCGAGACCGTTCGGCGCGAGACCGAGATCCTGCCACGCAAGCTTAACGACGGGGAGTTTCACTTGCACGTCCACTTCGGCTTCGTCGGACAACGCGCCGTCGGACGAGACGAGCTTGATCGGAAATTTCACTTGCGGCTTGATGACATCCTGCGCGCTCATGCCAAGGAAAAACTCGCGTTGTTCGCCCGGCTTGAGGGCAAACGGCGCGCCCTCGGAGCCTTCGCCGACGAAACCAACGAGAAGCTTGCTGTCTTCGGGCGGCTTGCCGCATTCGAGGCGGACGGTGAGCGGTTTCTCGCCGTGATTCCGAACAGCGATGGGCAGTTTCTGGTCATAGTCGCGCTGAATCAGTCCGCCGAACTTCGCCGCGCTGAACGCGAGACCTTTGACGCGCGTGACCGTGCGAACCGGCCCCGGCTCCGCGCCGCCGATGGGTTGGAACTCGTATGGTTTGCCGGCTTCGAGGTCGCGGAGCGCGACGGTACGGTTGCGACCGCTCTCGCCGGTGGCGGTCTGCCAGTCTTTCGCGCCGGCTTGGTGGTAACGAACTTGCGCGGCGCCGAACGCGGCGCCTTTCCAACGGACGCGGACATCGTTGCCGGAGATCGTGGTGCCGTCGGTGGGCTGGAGATCGAAGTAATCGGAAACTCGAACGGTGCGTTGGAGCTTCGCGGTCTCGCCTTTGGCATCGGTGGCGATGACGGCGAGTTTGTGTTCGCCGGGGCCGAGCGTTTCCCACGGCACGTCAAACGTGAACGGCATCGAGTAACTCGTCAACGGCGCGCGTCCGTCCACGGCGAGCGTCATCCGCGCGATCTTCGCGCCGGTGTAGCTGATGGCGCGGGCGCGGGCTGGCTTGTCGGAGTCAATCGTCTGGCCTTCGCCGGGGTAATCGAGCACGGCATAGACGCCTTTGCGTTCGCGCGGCCCGGTCGCCTCGACCCAGAACGGGATGCGGGTGCGCGTGCCGTTGGCCGATTCGACGGTGGCGACGACGTGGTAAACACCTTCCGCCGGATACCGGAACGTTCCCGGAACATCAATCTGCCGTTTGCCGGTGCCGTCGGGGTCAACGGTGACTTTCGCACCCTTCGGGAAACCTTGAATCTCGGCACGGGCGAACTTGACCTCGGTTGGGTTGGTTGGATCGTTCGATGGCGTGATGATCTCGGCGGCGAGTTCGCGTGGTGTGATGTCGGCCATGATGTAGCCGGCGGCGCGGGAGATGTCGTCGTTGTACCATTCTTCGAGGTCGAGCCGGTAACGGGTTGGTCCTTTCGCGGCGAGGTCAATCTTGTTGTTTCCGCCGGCGTGGAAGGGTTGTTCGTGGACGAGCGCGCCGGTGCGGTCGTCGAAGAGGCGCACGACCGTTTGCGAGGAATGACGGAGACGGATGCAGAAGTTGGTGGCGACGGGAATGTCGAACACGAACCGGTCGCGGTCGCCGATCTGGTCAATCCAGAACGCCTGCGCTTCGCCGAGCTTGAGCGTGCGGATCGGGTCGGTGGCGAGCGGAACGGTTTCCTGCGGTTCGGCGCGTCGGAGACTGAGCTTCAACTGGTACGGCGACGGATTCGCATCGTCATCGTACCACTCGTGGAGTTCGAGGAAATGCTCGCCCGGCAAAACGGGCGCTTCGAGAAGGACATCGTTGCCCCCGTGGAAGGGGCACTCTGCCACGATTCGTTGTTTGGCGTCGCGGAAGCGCACGAAAAGCTGGTTGATTGTGTGTCCCTGCAAGCGCAGGAAGCCGGGATGATCCACTTGGAACCGGAACCAATCCACATCGCGCAACGGCAGGAAACTGGCGCGGATCATCTCGTTCAATTCCGTCGGCGTGGCGAGCGCGACGGTGTCGTTGCGGCCAAACAATTCGTTCTCGTCGCACGGCTCGAAATACGTCCGCACCACATACGGCGACGGCGAACAATCATCGTCGTACCACTCATGGACTTCAAGCACCACCGTCGTCGGTCCGGCAGCGTCCCACGCAGCGTGCAGCGACGTGTTCGCATGAGAGGCCGCGTCGGCCAGCACCGCGCCCGTGAGCGACAACATGCGGATGTAAAGCTGTGTCGGCGAAGTTCCGTAGTAGTGCAGTCGCCCGGCGGCGGGGATGTTGACAATGTAACTGTGGACTTTGCGGGTCGGGAAAATGTAGCTGGACGCCTGCCGGTTGATGGCCAGTTCGCGCACCGCGCCGGCGCGACCGGGGCGGTTCACGAAATCGTCAATGCCGTCGTCGGTGATCATCTCCAGTCGCAACGTGTAGGGCACAGTGGACTGGTCGTCGTCATACCACTCGTGAACTTCGAGCGTGTAGGAACCGCGCGGGATTTGCACCACGAGCGTGAGCGGGTTGTTGGCGTGGGCGGCAGTGTCGGCCACCGGTTTGCCGGCGGCATTGTTGATCCGAACCCATCGCTGGTTCGGATGCGGCGGCATCGTGATGCGGATGTGCCCGTCGCGCGGCGCGTCGAACCGGAACCAATCCACATCACCGCGCGGCAACAGACAGCCGCGGACTTCCTCGTTGAGGCGGATCGGGCGCGCCAGTGACGGCTCGTTGTTCGGCTCGAACGGGTCAGGCGCCGGCGTCGTGTTCACGATCAACGCGATCAGGTCCGGCCCGGCGGCGTCATTGTACCACTCGCTGGTCTCGATGATGTAGTCGCCGGGCGGGAGGCCGCTGGGGATATTGAGGACGTTTTCGCTGTTGGCGTTGGCGGCGGAACTGGCCATCGGCTTGCCTTCCGGTGTCATCAGCACCATGTGGGACTGCAACGGGTTGGCGGCGATCTTCAACTGCACAAACGCCGGGTGTGCGATCTTGAAACGGAAATACCGGCGCTCGCCGACCTTTGCGATCTTGTACTGGACGCGCACATCGGTCGGGATGATTTGCGCCGAGGCGATGGCGAAATTGTTCTCGGCGGGTGCAATGACGGTCGTCGCGCTCAATGACACCGTGCAGGCACTTTGCGCTTTCAACTCCGCCGGTACAACCGCGCTGGCGTGTCCGGCAGCCTTCGCGAAGACGGTGATCTGCGGGCGGGCAATGTCCACTTCGTCCTTGGCGTTGCGCCAGTTGACCCGGCCGAGTTTCAGGTTCGGGAATGAGACGCGTCCTTGTCCGTCAGTCCTGCCCTCGGCGATTTTGCCGGACGGATACGCTTCGGCGAGCACCACCTCGGCGTTGGCCAGCGGCTTGCCGGAACCGGCTTCGAGCACCGTAACCATCATGGCCGCCGGACTACTGAGGCGCGACAGCGTGAACGCAGCAGGCGGTTCCTTCGGCTTGATCTCCCAGTCGAACTCCTTGTCGGCAAACCCCGGCGCGGACAGCTTCGCGCGGTACAGCCCAACCGGGATTTCGATGATGGAGAATTTTCCTTCCCAATCCGTCGCGAGCAGATAATCGCCGTTCGATGTCCCCTTCGCTTGTTTCACCTTCAAACTGATCCGCGCTCCGGCAATGACGCCGCCGTGACCGTCCACCTTCACCGTGCCCGACACCGGTGTCGTGACTCGCGGCGTCAGCATGAGGTCGAGCGGCTTGCGCGCGCCGGCCGGCAGGTCAGTGTCGCGTTCGATCCGGTCGAAATCGGGATGTTCGATGACGAGCTTGTATTTGCCCGCTGGAACGCCGTCGAACGTGGCGGCGCCTGTGTTGTCGGCAACCGCCTGCCGGCCGCCGAGTAGGACATAGGCACCGGCGAGCGGTTTGCCGTTGGCCTGGTTTTTCACGTTGACCGCGAACGGTCCCGGATTGGCGAACACCGTGGCGATACAGAATAAAAAGACACAACTCCACTTCATGACTTCACCTCTCGGTTATCAGTTTGGTCAATCTTCTTCGGTCGGCTTGATGGCCTCGTAACGCTTGTCCAACTCGTCGTGCTGCTTCTGCAATTCCTCGAATTTCTTCATCGCGGCGGCGCGCTGTTGCGGCGTGGCGTCGGCAGGCAGCGCCAGCGCCTCTTTCATTTGGGCAGCGATGCCCATCATCTGCTTGGTCAACGCCATCCGCTGGGCCAGTTGCTCGTAGGTAAATTGCGGCTCGTGTTTCACCACGCGCGTCTTGCTCGGCCAGTATTGCCACGTCAACGCGCCAAGAATTGCCAGTGCCATCAAAATACCAGCGGCGACCTTACCGCCTTTGCCGGGCTTCGGCTCCGGCTCGGCGTTGGCGAGGTCTTCGTCAATGATCTTCGTCAGTTCGGGGTCGAGCGGGACGTTGGCTTTGCGCAGCGCGTGGAAGATGCGCGGGAAGCCGGGCAGATGCGTCATCCAGAGCTTGAGCTTGCGTCCGTCTTTCATCCGGATGGCGATGCCGTAAGCTTCCTCGGAGGAACCGATGAGGATCGCGCCGAGCAACCGCCAGTTCAGCAAGCCGATGAGGATGACGATAACTTTCAGCCAAGTTGGCCAGGCCCATTTGGCCGGCTCGATGGCTTCCATGTCGGCGAACGCGTAGTCGCCGGCGCTGAGGAGCTTGCGCAGGCGCAAGCCGGTCGGGGTGATTTGGAGGGTGAAACAGGCATACCAGAGCGCGACGAACACGGCGGCCAGCCCGTGGCAAGCCAGCAACCACATCACCGCGGTCAACGGCCACCAGCCATTGGTGAACCCGAAAATGTCCATCGGCTCGGAACCATGCACGTTGGTCGTGATGACGAGGATCGGCAACGTGAAGAAGAAAACGGTCATGAACGCGCCGAGGAAATCCGGCCCGACCATCGCGCGGGCGGTGCTGTACCGGAGTTCGTCGGGGTCTTTGCGATACCACGGGATCGCCGCGTAGTGGAGCAGGCCGAGGATGAAAAGCCAGACCACGTGTTTGCGGTGCGGGTAAAGCAGCCAGTTTGGTGCATCGTGGAACGCCGACTGTGGACGCTGGTAAAGAACTTCGATGTAGCGGAGTTTGTCGCCGTCGCGCATCGCGAGGTAGGTGAAGACGTTGTTGTCGCCGAGCTTGGACTGCAACTCCTTCAACGGTCCGTAGTTGGTCTTGAAGTACAGCATGTAGAGGCTGGAGTGACGGTCGGCGTTGAGGTGGCGGGCGAAGGTCGTGGCGTAGCCGGCGAGGGTCTGATCCACGTCGTTGAAGAACTGCTGCCACTGGGTGCCGGAAACTTCGATGAGACTATTCTTGGTCTTCTTCTCGATGTACTGGTCGAGCGTGAGCGTCGGCGCGGTGTTGATGGTGGGGTCGTTCGGGTCGAGTTCCATGCCGCTGACCCGGCTCATCATCTTGATGTCTTGGCGCATTCGCGCGCCTTCCTGTTTCTGGCGCTTGGCGAAATTGACGTCGCGGACGCGAAAGAGCGCGTCGGTCGGTTTCACAATGGCAAAAGCGGTCAGCAACACGCCGCCTAGAAGGCAGAGTCGGCGGATGATCTCCAGCGTGCGGTTCGGTCCGAAGTCTGTGGTCTCGCTCATCGGGGGCTCTCCTAGTTGGCGCGAGTATAGCGCGAAAGATTGTGCTCGCAAGACCGGAATATCGGAGACGGAACGATGCAGTTCAATTCGTCCATCGTGGTCGAAACCCCGTCGGGTGTTGTGTAATAGCTGTTACACAACACCGGACGAAACAACTGTCACATCTTCGCCAAAATTGTAGCTGTGAGCCTGCTCGCGGCACGCCTGAACCGGCTCCCCTTCCTACACGGGTATCGGTTTGACTTGGGAATTTCATTTCATGTGGCATGAAATGACTTATTTCACGCTGTAGAAGAGATCAAATCGCGCTTGTCCGCAATGCGATCCTCCACGCCGGCAAAGCGCGCCCTCTCGATGACGATACCGTTGCCCTGCCGTGGGGATGGATGACGCCCAAGACTCAGTAACTACCTTCGCCTCCCGGTCCTCAGCGCGCCAACATCACCACTCGCAAGCCGAAGTAGTGGACGCGATACGACGGGTCGCCGCGGTCATCGCGGTCGGCGGAGCGGCAATACGGGGCAGAGTTGCCCCACGAACCACCGCGCACTACACGGTTCGACCCGGTCGCAGGCCCGGTCGGATCGGTGGCGGACTTCGCACTGTATTCTCCATGCCAATCCGCACACCATTCCCTCACGTTTCCGTGCATGTCGTGCAAACCCCACGCGTTCGGTTTTTTGTCCGACAGGATGAGTTTGTTGTTCGCTATTCTCTTTGAACCAAGCGTAGTCACGCAGTTTGTCCGAGGCGGCACCGAAGCAATAATCTGTCTTCGACCTGGCTCGACACGCATATTCCCACTCCGCCTCCGTCGGCAAGCGGAACGTCTGGCTTGGCGCTTTCGATTTCAACGCTACCATGAACTTCTGACAGTCGTCCCAATTGACGGAGTCCACCGGGTTTTTCACGCCATTGAACTTGCTGGGATTGCTACCCATGACCTTCTCCCATTGTTCCTGTGTGACCTCGAACTTGCCGAGATAGAACGGCTTCGTAATCGTCACCCGATGCACCGGTTTCCCGTTGCTCACCTTGTCCGATCCCATCATGAATGTGCCGGCGGGGATGAGAACAAATTCCATCTTCATACCACCGCCAAGGTCAACGGCCATTTTCTTCAACTGAGTCGTGTATGTGGGAGCGGCCTCAGCGCTGCGACTGGGTTGTTGTGCCAGCGGTGGTCGGGACACTGAGGTCCCTCCCACATTC
>CAZNOK010000156.1:0-12489 GCA_964574605.1 uncultured Verrucomicrobiota bacterium | reverse complement strand
CGTTGACTTCGGTCACCTTCTCGCCAAGATGCGTGCTGCCCGGCGTGCCCCCGGCCGATTTCGCGTCGTCACTATCCCGACCATCATCGAGTTCGACAACGAAACCACCCAACGCCGCACCATCATCGAGATCCAGACCGAGGACCGGCTCGGCCTGCTCTTCGCGTTAACCCAAACCATCACCAGTCTCGGCCTCGACATCAGCTTCGCCAAGATTTCCACTGAGAAAGGCGCCGCGATTGACACGTTCTACGTCCAAGACCACGCCGGCAAACCGGTGACCGACCCCGACCGCCTCGCCGCCATCCGCGCCAAACTCGAAGAAGCCATCACCCTCCTCGAAGGCTGACATCCAACAGGAATCTTATCTCGAACACGGGAAACAAGCTTGTTTTGTCGGTAGAGTTGGGGCTATACAAGGACAGGACAAGGTTATGGCTACAAACGGAATCCTTGAGGCATTAAGGCATTTCGGCTTGATTCTGATTGCCTGTTCGCTCTCATTGCCTGTTCAGGCACGCACGCTCACTTACGCTGACGGTCGCAAGGTCGAGGCGGAATTGGTGGGGCTGACGGGAGGACAAGCCACCCTCCGCAGCGGCACGAGAGAGTTTGCCGTGCCGATCAATTTCTTCTCGCGGGACGATCAGGAATTCATCCGCAGGCTTGCCAGTGGCGGCACAAAATCAACTGCACCGGCTGTTCCATCCTCGCCGCACCGGGTGAACCAAACCGTGCGTCGCACGTATTCTGACCGTTTTGTTTGGATTTTTGGATGGGAACTGAACAAGGACAGCGATGTGGGTGAAATGTCCACCGTTCTTCAGACAGCAAGTCAGCATGGCTTCAATGGCGCCGTCGTTCGCCTCGGGCCGAGTAACTTTCGGTTTGCTGAATATGCCGGGCGCGCTGAACAACTCCGACAGGCATGTGAACGAAATAAGATGGAGCTTATCCCGGCCATCTTTCAGGTTGGCGGCGGCGGTCCCACCCTAATGCATCACCCCAACTTGGCGGAGGGACTGCCGGTCAAGGATGCTCTTCTTGTCGTTTCCAACGGCGAGGCGCGCTTGTTATCCGAGCCGTTGGTACACCTTGCGAACGGCGATTTTGAGCGGTTCAGCGGCAACCGGTTTGCCAGTTTTCAGGTACAAGATCAACCGGGCGAAGTCAGTTTTGTTGACAAAAACATCAAGCATGGCGGCTCGGCCTCACTGCGATTGGAGAACTTCACTGCCAATCAATACAGTTGCGGCAAAGTGTCGCAAGCAATCAGTGTTCGCCCGCGGCGGTGTTATCGTACTCAACTTTGGGTGAAGACGGTGAATCTTCAGCCGGCTTCTTCGTTTAGCATCATCGTCTTGGCTGGCAACCGCCAGCTTTTCAAGCAAGGCGTGAACCTCGCTCCCACCACGGATTGGCGGCGTGTGACTCTTGTTTTCAACAGCATGGATGCAACCAAGCTCACGATGCACGTCGAGGTATGGCGCGGCAAGGCCGGAAAACTATGGCTCGACGATTGGACACTGGAAGAAATAGGCCCGCTGAATGTCTTGCGTCGCTCGGGTACGCCTGTCGCGGTGCGGAGTGATGCTGGCAATACTTTGTACGTTGAAGGACGCGACTACGCGTCGCTGCAAGATCCGAATTACGGTCCATTCAAGCTAGACCGCGACGTTGCGCCGCTGAAAATTCTGCCTAGTAGCCGCATCGTGAACGGCCAGAGATTGCGGGTGAGCTGGTTTCACTCCGTTACCATCGGACAACTGACTCCCATGTGCATGGGCGCGCCGGAGCTTTATCAGGTTTTTGATCAGGAGGCCAAGGTGCTTGCCGAGAAGCTTCATCCCCGACGTGTCTTGTTGAACATGGATGAGATTCGCATGGGCGGCTCCTGTGCGGCTTGTCGTGGACGCAACATGGGTGAACTTCTGGGAGAGTGCATCACCAAACAGGCACAGATCGTCCGCCGCCATATGCCTGGCGCTGAGATTTATGTTTGGAGCGACATGCTTGATCCCAACGATAATGCCCACGCGAATTACTTCCTCGTGGAGGGCAACTTCGCGGGGGCGTGCCAACACATCCCCAAGGACATTGTGATTGCCGTTTGGAACCGCTGGCCACGGGAAAAGAGCTTGAAGTTCTTTACCGAACAGAAGTTTCGCATATTGGCTGCGTGCTATTACGACGCTCCGGATTTGGAGAGCGTGAAACAATGGATGAACGCCATGAGTCCGCTGCCCAACGTGCGCGGATTTATGTACACGAGTTGGGAGAAGAAATATGATCTTCTGCCGCAATTCGGAGCGTTGTTCAGCCCGGAACGCAAGGCACCTTGAGCGGGATTTTGGGATTGCCGCTGTGCCCGGAAGGCGTTATGCAGGGCGCGCTATGCGAGTTTTCCGTCTGTTGACTCTCATCTGTCTGGTAGCATTGGCTGCGTCGGCGCAGGAAACATTGCGCCCCGAACAACTCACCCCCGGCATGAAAGGCTACGGCCTGTCCGTGTTCCGCGGAACAAAACCGGAACGGTTCGAGGTCGAGATTCTCGGCGTCCTCAAGAACTCCTTCCCGAAACAGGACATGATTCTCATCAAGATGAGCGGCGCGAACCTCGAACACCACAAGGTCATCGCCGGCATGAGTGGCAGCCCGATTTACATCGAGGGCAAACTCATCGGCGCGCTCGCTTATGGCTGGTTCTTTGAAAATGACCCGCTTGCCGGAGTGACGCCGATCCACAACATGCTTGCCGAGATAGACCGCAAAGCCCAACCCGGCTCGCCGGCACCCGTCGCTCGCACCGCTTCCGAATCCGCGCCGCAACCGTTGCTCACACCGCTGTCGCTCAGCGGATTCAGTTCCCGCGTCATCGAACGGATGACCGAGGAATTCCGGCCTTACGGCCTGCTCCCCGTCGCCGGCGGCGGCACGGGTGGCGCGTTAAAACGCGCCGAGACCGACTTCGAGCCCGGCGGCGCCATCGGCGTGCAGTTGCTCCGCGGCGACCTCGACGCCACCGCGGTCGGCACCGTCAGTTACGTTGACAAACAACGCCATCGCATCCTCGCGTTCGGTCATCCGTTTCTCCAGGCTGGGTTGATCTCGGCGCCGGCTGTGCGGGCTGAAGTCCATGTCGTCATGTCGAGCGTGCAGCGCTCGTTCAAGATGGCCTCGCCCGTCAGCGAGTGCGGTGCGATGGTCGGCGACTGGCAAAGCTGCATCGTTGCCGACACCACCGCGACGGCGCGCATGATCCCCGTCACGGCTCGCGTCGTCAACCGCGGCACCGGTCACGACCAGAAGTATTCGCTCGAAGTGATTGATCATCCCGTGTTGATGTCGCGGCTCATCCTCAATTCACTCAGCGGAGTCGTCGAGGCCGCCTCCGGCTCGTCGCAGGACACGATGTTACAGGTCAACCTGATTGCGGAACTCTCTGATCGCACGATCACCCTCACGAATACGTTCTTCAATTCCTCTGGCGGCCTCTTCAACTTCGGCGCCGTCTCGCCGATTGCCCGGTTGTTCTCGTCGCCGTTCGGACGGCCGCGAGTCAAACGCATCGAGTTCGCCGTGGAAGCCATGCTCGACCGGCGCACCGCCGACATCAAGCGCGCCTACTTCGAGAAAGCGCAGGTCGAACGCGGCGAGAAGGCCAAGCTCCACGTCGTCTTCAAACCATTCGGCAAGCCTGAGGTCACGAAAACCATTCTCATCGCCGTGCCCGCTTCGACCGACATGCAACGCGAACTTGCCGTCGTCGTCACCACCGGCAACAGCGCGCCGCCTGATGTCGCCACACCCGACAATCTCAACGACTGGCTCAACGCCATCCAAAAATTCCGGCGTTCCACCGACCTCGTTGCAGTGATCCAATCCGCGAGCCAAGGCCTCCAGTATCGCGGCAAACTCCTGAAGAATCTTCCGCCCAGCGTGCTCGGTGTGCTCGGCGATGAGAATCCCTTTGGTGCGTTCGGTGCCGCCGATATGCAACAACTGGTCACCCCGACTGACTGGGTTCTCAGCGGCACCGCCGTGGCTCGCGTTCCCATCCGACAGGAATAACTCATGAAACAACTCCTCATTCTGTTTTCCGTCTTCGGTCTTCTGTCCACGGTCCTCGCCGTCAAGACCGAGCGCTGGGAAGTCAAGACGCCGACCGACTTCATGCGCGGCAAACTCCAGAGACTCACCGTCGCCAGCGAAGGCGAACTCCGTCTCGGTTACAACGCCACCAAACTCGGCGAATTCGCGAAGGAAATCTGGTGCTCGACCGTTGCGCCTGATGGCACCATCTATTTCGGCACCGGCTCGCCCGCCGACGTGTATGCCATCGGCAAGGACGGGCAAGCCGTCCGCGTTGCTGGCACCGATGCCGTCGCCGTCAGCGCGCTTGTCTGTGACGCGCAAGGCAACCTCTACGCCGGCACGATCCCCGAGGGTAAGATTCTCAAAATCACTCCCGACAAGAAGAGTCGCGACTTTTGCCGGCTCCGGTCGCCGTACGTCTGGGCGCTCGCGCTCGACAAGGACGGCGCGCTCTTCGTCGGCTCTGGACCGGACGGGAAGATTTACCGGATCGGCGCTGACGCGAAGCCGGAAGAATGGTACACCGCCGAAGACTCGAACATCCTCTGCCTCGCGTTCGATCCCGCCGACGGCACGCTGCTCGCCGGCGGCAGTGACCGCGGTTTGCTCTACCGCGTCGCTGCGAAAGGCAAAGGCAGCGTCGTCCACGAGTTTGCCGAGGACGAAGTGAAAGCCCTTCTTGTCAGCGGCCAGAATCTTTTCGTTGCCGTCAACAAACAGAAAGTCCGCCGTCCGCGCACGCCGACGACAGGCACGCAGCGGCCCAGCGCCGCCGAGTTCGAGGCGCTCGGCGCTCAATTGACCGGCCAGTATGGCGCTCCCGCCACGGCCGCTGCGCGCACTGCTCCCGGCCAAGCGCCGCCTGAGATCCGCATGGCCAACCTCCTTGCCGGCGCGTTGTATCTGCGGAACGCCAACGGCCGCGTGGACCGCTGGGCTTACTGGGACAACGAATCCATCCACACCATCGCCCGCGATGCCGAAGGCGGCGTGTTGTTGGCGTTGGCCGGCGCGGGTCGCGTTTATCGCGTGCCCGACGACCAGCATTGGGAACTGCTCTTCGACCTCGACGAGAAACAGGCGCTCACGCTTGCCGTTCGCGACGGACGTCTCGCGTTCATTGGCGCCGGCAACATCGGCAACGCTTACCTCGTTGACGCCCAGAAACCGGCCAACGGCGATTACACCACCGAGGTCCACGACTGCCGGTTCCTCGCGACGTGGGGCAAGCTCGATTGGCGCGCTGACGGCGCCGTGACCGTCGCCACGCGTTCCGGCAACACCGCGCTGCCCGACAACACCTGGTCGCCATGGAGCGAACCCATCGCGAAACCTCCTGCCAAGATCACCAGCCCGCGCGGACGCTACATCCAACTCCGCGCCACACTCGCGCGCCAGAGCGAACCGCGGCTCCGCTCGCTCGCCATGCATCTTCAGGTTCAAAACCAGAAACCCGAAATCTCCATCCTCGAAACCGGTGAGAAACCGAAGACCAACGTCGTCGTCACCGCAGGCGCGCCGGTGGTGCTACCCACTGAGGAGTTCCGCCCGAAACCGGCCAGCCCTCTCAAGCGCCTCTCGTGGCGCGCGTCCGACAAGGACGGCGACATGTTGCTCTACCGGTTGTTCTATCGCGCCGAGGGCGACGAAATCTGGATTCCGATGCTCCGTGGCAACACACTGCGTGTGACCGAGTTTTCATGGGACACCGACTCGATTCCTGATGCTTGGTACCGCGTGAAAGTCACCGCCAGCGACGAGGAATGCAATCCCGTTGGCGAATCCCTGACCGACGAAAAAATCAGCAACCCGATCAAGGTCAACAATTCGCGCCCGATCGTCACCGACCTCGCGTTCGATGCCGGCACGTTGCGCGGCGTCGCCCGCTCGAAGCTCGGCCTGATCCGGTTCCTCGAATACTCCGTGGACGGCACGGAGTGGAAGTTCTTCGCGCCCGCTGACGGCGTGTTCGACGACCGGGAGGAAACGTTCGCCGTCAAACTCCAGCTCGCCGCCGGGCCGCACACCATCGCCGTGCGCGCCACCGACGAGGACGGCAACGTCGGTGTGGAAAAGATCGCAGTCCGGGTCCCGTGATAAAACTTCACAACGTCAGCGTCACCTACCGCCTCAAGAGCGAGTCGGTCGAGGCGTTACGCAGCGCCAACCTCGACCTCGCCGAAGGCAGCTTCGTCGCTATCATGGGGCCGAGCGGATCCGGGAAGACCACCCTCATCCAAGTCATCGCCGGACTGCTCACGCCGACGGCGGGCGACGTCATCGTCAACGGCCAGAACCTGCGCCAGCTCGACGACCGGGCCATCAGCGAATTCCGGAACCGGACCATCGGATTCGTCTTCCAGTTCTTCAACCTGCCGAGTTACTACACCGCGCTTGACAACGTCGCGTTGCCGCTTGTCTTCGCCGGCGTGAGCGAGACCGAGCGTCGCGACCGCGCCCGCGCGTTGCTCGACGAGTTCGGCCTCGGCGACCGCGCCATTCACAAACCCGAACAGCTCAGCGGTGGCGAAGCCCAGCGCGTCGCCATCGCCCGCGCGCTGGTGAACAGCCCGAAGATCATCCTCGCCGACGAGCCAACCGGCAACCTCGACCGCGACACCGGCGCGCGTCTGATGGAGTTACTCCAGAAGATCAACCGCGAACGCGGCGTGACGATCCTGCTGGTCACGCACGACGAGAAGGCGGCGGCATTCGCGCAGCAGACGCTGCGAATCGAGAAGGGGGCGTTCGTGTGATCCGGCGACGCGACCAGATCCGGCTCAGCCTCCAGAAGATCGGGCTGCGCAAGAAACGCGCGGTGTTCTCCATCATCTCCGTCGCGCTCGGCATCATCGTCGTCGTCACCGTCAATTCACTCATGCGCGGCGTCCGCGATCTCGTCATCCGCACCGGCTACACCGAGGAGATTGACCAGGACCTCATCCGCGTCAGCGCGGATCAACGTTACGACGATTCGCCCTCGCGAAAACGGAAGCAGTTCCTGACCGACGAACTGTTGGCGAAATTCCGCGAGTGGAAGGAGATCGAGGCCGTTGCGCCCAACATCAGCGTCCATCCGCTCAACGTGGACGCGCTGGCCGAATCGCCGCGCGCATCGTCGGGCGGCTACGTGACGGGCGCGCCGGAGGCGTTGATCCGACGGTATGCCGACGCGAAACAGCTTGCGGCCAGCGGCAACGCCGTCCCGTTGGTGATCGGCGAGCGGTTCGTCAAGCTCCGCTACAACGAGAAGACGAAGAAGTTCGACCTCGAAGACCCTGCGCGCGTGCAGGCGTGGATCGGGCGCGAAGTGACGTTGCGGGTCGGCGACCCGATGGCGCAACTGGAACGGTTCCACTACGACTACGAGAAGAAGCAGTGGCTCCGCCTCAGCGAGGAAGAGACCGCCCAGCGCCGCAAATCCATCGAGTCGTACGAGTCCAATGAGTTCGACAAACTGATCCACGCGCGCACGCTCACGTTGAAGGCGCGCGTCGTCGGTCTCTGCCCCGGCAGGCGACTGTTGATTCCCGAGGAACCGGCCCGGTTGTGCGCGAAGTGGTTAAAACAACGCGACGCGCTCGCCCGCCTGCGCCCGGTCGAACCCGAGGCCGACTACGGCCAGTATGGCCGGCGGGCGCCGCGCGAGGGCGAATACGCGATGGCGGTCGTGCTCCTGAAATCCGGAACAAATCCTGAACCTGTCGTCAAGCGGTTGCGCGACATGGGATTCGAGGCGACCACGCGCCAGAACGCCTTCGAGTCGTTCCTGAAAGAGGTGGACGCCGCGATGAAGATCGTCAAGCGCATCGCGTATGCGTTCGGCGGCGTGTTGCTGTTGCTTGCGTGCGGCCTGCTCTGGAGCACGACCTCGCGAATCGTGTCCGACAGCCGCGCGGACATCGGTTTGTTCCGTGCCCTCGGCGCGACGAAGAGCGACGTGCGCCGGTTGTTCCTGAGCGAGACGGTGCTCCTCGGCGAACTCGGCACGTTGACCGGCATCCTGCTCGGCTGGACGGCGGCCTACTGGATCAGCCAGCTCGTCATTCACCTCGCGTCCGGCGACATCAGCGACCCGGAAGAGATGTTGATGGTTCCTCGCACCATCTTCGCTGTGGACTGGTTGTCGTGCGCGATGTTGCTGTTCGGCGCGGCCGGCGTGTCGTTGCTGGCGGGGTTGTGGCCGGCAAACCGGGCGGCGAACGTTGACCCGGTCAAGGCGCTGAAGCGGGAGTGATCCCCGCGCAACGCGTCATCTCGGCGGCGAGCCACTCGGCTTCGAGTTTGTCCTTGATCGCACTGCCCACGGTGTCGGTCTTGCCGTCACGGCGAACCAACTTGATGTCGTAGTAGGTCGTCGCGCCGGCGGTCATGCCGACGTCGAGCTTGAAACCGGCGATGTCGGTGACGGGCACGACGCGTTCGCGCCGCCAGCCGAAGGCGACGCGCGTGACGGTGACGGCATCGCGGCTCGCCGTGACGCGCGAGGCGCTGAACCAGAGGCCAAACACAACCGCCAATACGATCAGGTCTATGAAGCCGAAGACGACGATCAAGAGGATGGGCGCTTTGAACATGATCATGGCCGCAACGGCACCGGTCCATGCCACCATGAAAATGGCGAGTCCGATGGCGGCGCCGGGGTTGCGCGCAGCGGGAAAATAAAAATCAGTGCCGCCGCGCCACGACGGTTCGACGCGGATCGGCGAGTCGGCAGGACGTTGGTACGAGGCGACGGCGGCTTGTTTCGCTGCGAACGCCTTCTCGGCCGCGGCAATCTGCGCTTCGCTCTGAGCCACTCGGAACACGGGCGCTTCAAACTGCGCCGAGTAATCCGCGCCCTTCGCTTCGAGCCGCCAGAGAACGCGGCTGGCGGCGTCGGTCTCGGCGCACTCGGGCGGGATGTAGAAGTTGACGGGCACAGTGTCAGCGCCGTCAACAGTAACGGTTTGTTCGTCGGTCCAGAGCGCGTGCTCGGTGGTGTTGTCGCCGCTGGTCTCGACGCGAATGCAGCGCAAAGTCAGTTTCAATCCGCCATCAAACCGGACGAACTGCCGCAGGCGCAACGTCCCGGCGAGCGCGCCGCCGACCGCGCCGGGTTGGGTGGTCATTTCGAAAACGGTGTCGCCGAATTGTTGCCAGCGGCGCGTCAGGCGAAAGGCGGCGAACAAGAGCCACACGCCGATGAACGGAAACAACACGACCCACGGGAACCGGTCCATCAACATCAACGTCACCGTCCACGCCGCGATGTTCCAGATGATGGCCACCACCCACATCACCAGCATCGCGGGCTTGGTGGAGGAGACGATGCGGCCTTCAGCCCAGTCGGAACGCGATTGCCACGGCGGGACGCCCTCAATGGGTTTGCGGAACGACTTGTTGGTGAACACCCAGACCACTCCGCCGGCGCCGACGGCGACAAAGATCAACGGGAACAACCCGACCAGCATCATCGGCGTGAACCGCGGCTCCAGCACGGCGTCGGATGGGTCGCGCGGGTTGACGTAGCAAACCGCTTTCTTGCCGGGCGGGTAACGCCGCACGACAGCCTGTTTGCCCTTGTAACCGCTGGAGGAACCACCCATGAAATCGTAGCGACGCGATTGATACTCGTGTCCGTTGACAGTGTAGCGATAAACGATGTGGACGCTGTACGTTGTACCATCGCTATCGCTGTGAGACTGGACCTCGCTGGAAACAACGGTGCACGGCGTCGCGGGCCATTGACGGGCATCGTGCACGCGCGCCAGCGGACGGAACAACAGGAACCATGTCGCCACCAGCCCGGCAACGAGAAAGACCGAGAAAAACAGAATCGTCACGGTCCGACTCATCCCGCGGCTGGGAGCGAATTTCATGAGGCGAACATCTTGGTGAACTGTTGGTAGATGCGGGGCGTCAGTGGTCCTAGGCCGATTTTCTTCCCGTCCACGGCGAGAATCGGGACGACCTCGGCGGTGGTGCTGCAGAGAAACGCCTCGGCGGCGCTCTGCAACTCCGCCTTCGTCACGCGCCGCTCCGCCGCCGGGATGCCGGCAGCGCGGGCAGCTTCGAGAATTTTGATCCGTGTGATGCCGCTGAGAATCTTTGGGCCTTCAGGCGGCGTGAGCAACTCGGCGTTGCGAATGATGAAAACATTGGCGGCGGTGGCTTCGTTGACGGCGCCGTCGTCGGAGACAAAGATGGCATCGTTTGCGCCGGCTTGTTTGGCGGCCTGATAGGCAAGCACGTTGGCGAGGAGGGCAACGCTCTTGATGTCGCAACGGCCCCAGCGATTGTCGGGCACGGTGACGACGGTGATGCCGTGTTCGCGCAGGTGGCGCGAGTCGGGCACTTCACGCGCGGTCATTACCAGCATCGGCTCGCCGCCGCCGGGGAATCTGCGGTGTCGTTTGGCGACGCCGCGGCTGATCTGGATGTAGATCATCGTCTCGGCAAACCCGGCGCGTCGGATGGCTTCGCCGATGAGGGATTTCAGTTGGTCGGCGGTGTAGTGGTGTTCGATCTGAATGGCGGCGAGGCTGCGGAAGAGCCGGGCGAGATGTTCGTCGAGCGCGAACGTCCGGCCACGATAGGTGCGGACAACTTCATAGACGGCGTCGGCGAACTGGTAGCCGCGGTCCTCGACGGGCACCGTCGCTTGTGCGAGCGGCAGAAACTTGCCGTTGACGTATGCGATCTCTGGCACGGCTCAGGCCGGGCGATAGGTGGTGACGGCGCGCAGGTATTGGGCGCGTTCAAACGCGGTCGGGTCAGGGCACTCGATCTGACTCATGCTGCCTTGCATCTGCTTGACCGACTCGTACTCGTGCTCTTCCATCCAGCGCGTCATGTCGCGTTCGATGGTGCGCAGGTGGCCGATACCGTGCTTGAGCAACGCCGAGCAAAGCATCGTCGCGCTCGCGCCGACCATGAGCATCTTGATGACGTCTTCGCCATTGTGGATGCCGCCGGTTCCGGCGAGGCAGGCTTTCACGCGGCCCTTGAGGATCGCGATCCAGCGCAGCGGCAACCGCATCGCCTGTGGCGTGCTAAGCAGAATCTTCGGCTTCACTTCGAGCGTGTCGAGATCAATGTCGGGTTGATAGAACCGGTTGAACAGCGTCAGGCCATTAGCGCCGCAGTCGTCGAGGCGCTTGGCCATGTTGGCGATGTTGCTGAACCGGGCGCTCAATTTCACCGAGACCGGAATCTTCACCGCTTTCTTCACGGCCTTGAGGATGTCCAAGTACGTCTGCTCGACTTTCGCGCCGGCGAGGTTCATGTCGGCGGGAATCCAGTAGATGTTCAACTCCAGCGCGTCGGCGCCGGCTTGTTCGATCTTCTTCGCGAAGCCGGTCCAGCCGCCGATCGAGCAGCCGTTGAGGCTGGCGATGACCGGGATTTTCACCGCGGCTTTCGCTTTCTGGATGTGCTTAAGGTAGCCTTCCGGGCCGAGGTGATAATTCGACGGTTCCGGAAAATAGCTCAGCGACTCCGCAAAGCTCTCCGTGCCGGCGGTGGTGCGCTGGTGCAACTCCTGCGCGTCGGCGCGGAGTTGCTCCTCGAACAACGAGTAGAGCACGACGGCTCCCGCGCCGGAGTCCTCGGCCAGTTTGACGTTGCTGATCTCCTCCGACAGCGGCTGGCAGGCGCTCATCACCAGCGGGCTTCGCAGTTTCAATCCCATGTAAGTAGTGGTCAGATCCATAATGATCGTCTCCTTTCAATCAAGCGGTGGGGGCTGCTGGCGCAGCCGGTTGTTCCGGTTTTGTTCCGGCTCCAAAAGGCCGGCTGGCGAGATACTCGTAGTACGCGAACCGGGCGTTCACGTCCTCCTGAGCCTGCTTGAACAGCACCTTGGCCGCGTCGGGATTGCTCTTGGTCAGCATCTTGAAACGGTTTTCCATCATCAGGTATTGCTCGACGGGAATGGTCGGCTTGCGCGAGTCAAGCTGCAACGGGTTCTGGCCCGCCGCCGCCCGTCGCGGGTCGTAGCGGTACAGCAACCACTGGCCGCTGGCGACAGCGGCTTTCTGGTTTTGCATGCCGGTGGTCATGTTGATGCCGTGGGCGATGCAATGGCTGTACGCGATGAGCAGCGACGCGCCGTTGTAGCTCTCGGCTTCGAGGAACGCGCGGAGTGTATGCTCGTCGCGCGCGCCCAACGCGACGCTGGCGATATAGACGTTGCCATAGCTCATCGCGATGAGGCCGAGGTCTTTCTTGCCGGCCGTCTTGCCGCCGGCCGCGAACTTGGCAACGGCGCCGCGCGGCGTTGACTTCGACATCTGGCCGCCGGTGTTGGAATAGACCTCGGTGTCGAGCACGAGGATGTTGACGTTCTTGCCGGAGGCGATGACGTGGTCGAGACCGCCGTAGCCGATGTCGTAGGCCCAGCCGTCGCCGCCC
>CAZNOK010000155.1:0-12597 GCA_964574605.1 uncultured Verrucomicrobiota bacterium | reverse complement strand
TTCCCGCAGCCTCATTCAAAACTTACAAGCGAATTCTTGGACAGACTCCTAGTGGTGCAGAGCGTGCCCGAGCAACCATTTGTTCCACGCCCGGCAAGGCGTTTATCGGGACGAGACGGATGTTAGGATGACTTCTTTCAAAGACTCGGAATATCTCATCCGCAAATGCGGGGCCAATGACATCCACGCCTTTGAAGTCAAATAACACGATAGAGAAGCGGTCGATTCTTGCTAGAACTCGTTTCGCTTGGGAACGAGATACTAATTGTTCGGTGCCGTGTTGAGCCATGCGGACTGGGACGACAGTCTTGGTGAAGCCGTAGTCGTGCTCCTCCGATGCAAAGAAGTCGAATACCTCTTTTGTCGTCTGTGAGCTGCTATTCCCCAAGACCATGCAGACGGCAGTTCCTGCGTTTGGCTTCTCCAGCTCGGATATCCAGTCTTCTTCCTCTTCGTGTTTGTGGCTAAAAAAAACATCTCCAGAGAGGATGGCGAAGTTATCCAGCATGCGTGATGTGAAGAATATCCCCTCCCCTGTGTGTCGCGTAGGATCCGTCGTCAGTTTACCTTTTGCGAGTTCGAGAACGGCGTGACGTTCGTCTTCGAGATTGCAGGCTTGTTTGATCTTACGAAATATGCCAATGCCGTTATCTATGACGATGATCTCTGTAACGGCAGCGTTCTGTTGTACGCGCACTCGGAGTTCGTGACCGCCTGAATGGTCGATTGCGTTGTTGATCATTTCGCTGACGCAGTACTGCCATACATGGACAACGTTGTTCGGTAGATTGGCGACGAGGGGAAGGATCTTTTCTCCCCACACCACGTCTTCCTCTAGGTTAACTATGGGAAGTACGAACAACTCGCTTTTCAGCACAGGCAGTTCGTAGCGGCGCTGATTCGTGTTGCCTGATGCCAGAATTTTCCCGGTGTCGATTAATTCCTGCAAGTATCGGTTGACCGCTTGGCGCGTGATTCCAAACTTCTCGCAAGTGATTCGGACAAGGTCTTCGGGATGGTGAGGCACCTGTGCAAGGAGAAAGTCCATAATCTCTTGGCCTCGGTCTGTGTGTTCGGTGTTCATATGGCGCGCATTGTCAACACAAAGGTCGTTTGTTGTCAATACTATGCTGTTGGGTTGTCAATACACGTGATGAATATATATCCAATCAGACCCGTCTGGTTGTTAGTTGAGATGGTGTTCATAAACGCGTTGATTTATGCGGGGCAGACGTCTGTCTCAAGGTGTGAGCGATTTGAATCCGGGATCGCCGCTTTGCCTTTGCCAGCCGCTATGCTGCGGTCATGCACTTCGGCAAATTCGTCTTGGCTCAACTGCTCGACAGGATTCATCTCCAGCAGTTCCAACGTTGCGTCGCCCGCTATGGCGGCGACTACAAAGTCCGTCGCTTCTCTTGCTGGGACCAGTTCCTCTGTCTGGCCTTCGCCCAACTGACGTATCGCGAAAGTTTGCGCGACATCGAAGCCTGCCTGCGTTCGCGTCGCCAGCAACTCTACCATCTGGGACTGCGCGGCGAGGTGTCCCGCGCCACACTGGCCGACGCCAATGAATCCCGTGATTGGCGCATCTACGCCGACCTCGCCCACGGATTGATTCAGCAGGCTCGACGCCTGTACGCCGACGACGAGTTGGGGGTCGCTCTGGCCGAAACCGCTTACGCGCTGGATGCCACCACCATTGATCTGTGTTTGAGTTTGTTTCCGTGGGCGCGGTTCCGGCGCACCAAGGCGGCCATCAAAATGCACACGCTGCTGGATCTGCGCGGCAGCATTCCTACCACGGTCTGCGTGAGTGAAGGGCGCACCCACGAGGTCAACTGACTGGATCAATTGAGTTTCGAGGCCAACGCCATCTACATCATGGATCGCGGATACCTGGACTTTCGCCGCCTCTACGCGATCGAACAGTCCCAAGCATTCTTTGTCATCCGCGCGAAGCAACGATTGCAGTACTGCCGACTGCATTCCCATCCTGTGGCCACGGCGACCGGGCTGCGCAGCGATCAAACCATTTCGCTGAGCGGCTTCTATTCCGCCAAGGCTTATCCCGACAAACTGCGGCGCGTGCGCTTCTACGACACCGAGCAACAACGGGCGCTGGTCTTCTTGACCAACCATTTCGGCTTGCCAGCCTTGACGGTGGCGCACCTCTACTGCCTGCGCTGGCGGGTCGAATTGTTCTTCAAATGGATCAAGCAACACCTGCGCATCAAGGCATTCTATGGCACCTCGCCGAACGCGGTGCGCACCCAACTGTGGATCGCGGTGTGCGTGTACGTGTTGGTGGCCATCGTCCGAAAGCAACTGAAATCGCAAGTCAGCCTGTTCACGATTCTCCAAATCCTGAGCGTCAACGCCTTCGACAAAACCCCACTGCCGCAACTGCTTGCGAATGCTGATATTCAAACTTCGACTGATGAATCTCATAACCAGTTGCTACTGTTCAATTAATAAGCGGACACTTGTGATATCCAATACTCTACTATTCAATATGTTGTGAATCTGGGCAAAACGTGTGCGCTCAGCGACGGGCGCGCTAGTGCTCGGTCGCTGGAGCGGGGTGCTCGACGTCAGTGTTCTCTGAATATAGTTCTGCCGAGTCTGGACGCGTACCGTTTGTCAGCCCCCACCTCTTGCCATAGAAAGTGAAACGGGAGGCGGTGTCCGTCGACTTCGGTCCTGCCTCCCGCACGTACCGGGCTGATGGAACGCCCGAATTGTTGGTTTAGGGTTTCTCGATGGGCGCGACCGCGTCACAAGTCACGTCCAGCACGCCCTGCCGCCATTGCATCTTCGTGATGCCCGTCAGCACGACGTACTCCGGTTGGGCGTCGTGCAACTCGTTCGCCATGCGCTCCGCTGCGGCATATAACTCCGCCGCGTCAACGCCGCGCTCGCCGGTCTTCACGTTCGCCATGACTGGCGCGCCGGTTTCAACCGTTTCGCAACTCACCCCGAGCCGGGCCCATTCCTCGCGTTCTTTCGAAACCTTAGAAAGGAACCCTGTCTTCTTCGCCCGCGCTCCCCGGAAAATCACTTCCAGACGCGCTTGCCCGAATAGGCTCGCATTTGTCACTGTATCCATATCCCTCATCACCTCCTTCTCCATCAGGCTTTGCTTCAATCCACCGAAGTAACAAAATCTGCGCCACCCGTTCCACTGCCGCCCGGCTCTGGCCCTTTTCCCGCAAGCCCCACGCGTCGCGGGCGCACTCGATTTCCGGGCCGTAGGGGACCACGTCCTTGCAGGTCGTGCGGGCGAACTGGCCGAAGGTGCCCCAGCGCCGCTTGATCGCGTCCTCGGCGTCGAACTGCTTGCGCAGTTCCTTGTTCAGGTAGCCGCCGAGATCGCCGCCCCAAACGCGGCGCTGCTTGGCCCAGCCGATGATCGTGCCCTCAGCGCATTCTTCGAGCAGCCAGTCATCCACTTCGCAGGACCAAACGCAGTGGATGTGCAGGCCGGAGTTCTGCGTGAACTCGAAGACCCGCAGGCCGTACAACTCCGCCACCTGCTTGCGCACCTTGCGCAGGAAGATGTGCCAGTGCTCCACCATGAGCTCGTAGCGCTGCTGTGACCAGAAGGTCACGAGGACAAACTGCGGGTCCAAAGAGGAGCGGAGGATTTCCCGCAGGGTGAACTCCAAGGCGAAGACCGACTTCGCGCGATGCCCGGTGTCCGACATTACATTCCCCCCAAGCTGGGCAACAGCAGCCCGACCAGTCCCAAGATTCTTTTTATGGAAGGCTTCTTGGCCGCTCTAAGTTTCCTTTTCCACTTCGGCACGCTCGTCTTCCCTTTGTGTTTCGGCCACTTTTCCAGCTTATCCACTTCCGCAGCGAATTGCCGATCCGGCAACCACTCCGGATCCTTGAACCCTTCGACGCGGCGTTCCAACTCCGCCGCCCACGCCTTGCACTCCGACACCGGAATGTACATGTACGGACTTTTTCGCGTCTTGCGAAGGCCGCCAAACAATGTGCGGCTCCACTCCGTCGGGTGGTAACAGAACGCCGTCAGCTTCCCCGCGTTAATCCGTTGATAGACTGCTGCCCGCGATACCGGGACGTACATACTGACGCCACCGGGTGACACAAAACCTTCCGACGGGAATCGGGCGCACAAACGGTCGTACCAATCACCCGCGTCACGCCGCGTGTCGCCTCCTGAGAATCTATAAATCCGGGTGGTCGGGTCCTTTTTGCCAAGGATGGCCCGGTCATGTTTCATGATCTTCAGATACGGAAAGTCAGTTTGCATAATGCAAAGTAATAGCACCCAGTTTGCATTATGTCAACAAAGAGTTGTCGACGACCGTTCGACAGAGGGCACACGGGGCATTGCCTATATATGGGGATGTAGTATATAGAGGATATAGAGAAAGAGACAGAGACAGTATCTTGACGGGTGGTGAACAATTAACCTAGATATGAAGCAAGACCAAATAGGCGGCGACGGTGTGGCCCGCACCACCAGCCCCGCTTCGGCGGGGTAAACAGCCGCGGGTATAGGTCGCACAGACAAATGGCTATCAAAACAGAATCTGGCTTACGGCCCTTCCAGAAACGAAGGCCGGGGCGTGACGAACTCACGCCCCGGCCACCAACATGAAAAACTATTATCCGCTTTTCCTGAACCTCAACGCGCAGCCGGTGGTTGTTGTCGGCGCCGGCAGGGTCGCCGCGCGCAAAATCCGCTCGCTCCTCAAAGCCGGCGCTCGCGTCACCGTCATCGCGCCCGATGCCATCGCCGCCATCCGACGGATAAAGCGCGTCCGCTGGATTGCGCGAGCGTATCGCAACGGCGACTTACGCGGCGCGCGACTCGTCGTCGCCGCGACCGACGACCTCGACGTGAACCGCCGTGTGTGCGCTGAAGCGAAACGACGTCATATTCTCGCCAACTGCGCCGCGCCGCCGGACGCAGGCAACTTCATTGTGCCGTCGGTGGTGCGACGGGGTGTTGTTAGTATCGCCATCTCGACCTCCGGAACAAAACCGGAACATGCGAAGGCACTTCGGAAACGACTGGAGAAACTGCTGCGATGAACGAGCGGCTTTGTTTGTGGCTGGCAGTCGGGTTTTACGTCACGGCCAGCGCGCTGACGGCGCGCCGATTGCAACGCGGTCTTGCCGCCGGAACTTTGCACCACGTCAACGTCGCCGTTGTTGTTGCGGGTTTCTTGTTGCACACGCTTGCGTTGGTGTTGCGCGGACAACATCTGCACCGATGCCCGGTAACGAACTTGTTCGAGGTTCAGGTGTTCATCGCCTGGTCCGCGATCTTGTTCTATCTGTTGATCGGGCCATCGTATCGCGTCTCGTTTCTCGGTGCGTTCACCGCGCCGCTGGTGGTGGCAGTGTTGGTTACGGCGTTGCTCGCGCCCATTGATATCGTCGCGAAAGCGCCGAAGAAACACAGCGCGTGGGTCGAGACGCATGCGGCCATCGGCATCGTCGCGTGTGGCGCGCTGGCCTTGGCGTGCGTCGTCGGTTTGATGTATCTCGTGCAAGAACGCCAGTTGAAGTCGCGGCGTCCGGGCCGTCTGCTGTTGTTGTTGCCAGCGGTGGACCAATTGGATGTGATTGGATTCCGATTGCTGGCGGTCGGGTTTGCTCTCTTGACGATCGGGATGGTTGGCGGCGTCGTCGCGCACCGGATCGTCGGTGCATGGCCGTGGCCGAAGACCGCATGGACGTTGGTGGTCTGGTGCTTGTACGGCGCGTTGTTGGGTGGACGCGTGATGGACGTGTGGGGGGGGCGGAAGGCGGCGCTCGGCGTGATTGTAGCCTTCATTTTCACCTTGGCGTCGTACTGGGGAGCGACGTGGCTGGCAAAATGAATCTGGTCGTTGTTGGGCTGAATCATCGAAGCGCGCCCGTGGGGGTGCGTGAGCGACTGGCATTCCCGAAGGCGTCACTGGGTGAGGCGACGTGCATGTTGCTCGGTGCCGCGCAGTTGAAAGAAGCCGCCATCATCTCCACCTGCAACCGCGTCGAGTTGTACGGCCTCGCAGCGGATACCGCGGCGGCGGCAACCGGAATGCGCCGCTATCTGCACGACTATCACAAGGTGGCGGGTTCACTGGACCCGCATTTCTACGAGTTTCGCGGTCGCGACTGTATCACGCACCTCTTCGAGGTTGGTGCGGGTCTTGACTCGATGGTGCTGGGGGAAACGGAAATCCTCGGTCAGATCAAGGATGCTTACGCCGCTGCACAGCAAGCTGGCGCCACCGGTCCGTCGTTGAACCGTCTCTTCCAGAAATCATTTGCCGCTGCCAAACACATCCGCTCTCACACCGCCATCACGCAAGGCTCGACCTCCGTGGCCAACGTTGCCGTCGAACTCGCGGAACACATCTTCCGCGACTTGCGCGCCAGCACCGTCATGGTCATCGGCACGGGCGCGATGAGCGAGGCGACGGCAAAGGCGCTCCGCAGCCGCGGTGCTGGCACAATTCTAGTCTGTGGGCGTGACCGCGAGCGCGCCGCCGCACTCGCCAGTCAACTCGGCGGGCAACCCATCCATTACGACGACTGGCCGGCGGAGTTCCACAAGGTGGACATTGTCATTAGCGCCACAGCGGCCCCACACCCGATTGTCACGCCGGTGAAACTCGGACCGCTGATGAAGCTGCGCCATCACCGGCCGCTGTTCCTCATTGACATTGGCGTGCCGCGCGATATTGACCAAGCCTGCGGCGATATGGAAAATGTGTTCCTGTACAACATGGACAACCTTCAACAAATCGCGCAGGAGAACCTCGCGGCGCGCGAACGCGAGATCACCGTCTGCCGCACGATGATTGCCGAGCGTGTTGACACGCTTGCGAAGTGGTTCGAAGAACACTCGTTATGAAGCCCCTCATCATCGGCACACGCGGCAGCCCGCTCGCTCTGGCCCAGTCCGAGCTTGTCAAGGCGATGCTGCAACGCGCCCATCCCGTCTTGGCGGTCGAACTCAAGATCATCAAGACCAGCGGCGATCTCTTCGGCGACGTGTCGTTGGTCAAAACGGGCGGCAAAGGACTCTTCACGAAGGAAATTGAAGAACAGCTTCTCAGCGGCAGCATCCATCTCGCCGTCCACAGCCTCAAAGATTTGCCGACCGCCTTGCGCGAAGGACTCTGCATCGGCGCGACGCCGATGCGTGAGGATCCGCGCGACGTGTTGATCGCCAAGCGTGCTGCTCGCGTCGCCGACCTGCCGATTGGCGCACGCGTGGCCACCAGCAGTATCCGACGACGAGCGCAACTGATGGCGCGCCGGCCTGATTTGCAGATCGAAGAGATGCGCGGCAACATCGGCACACGGCTGCGGAAGTTCAGTGAACACGATGACCTCGACGCGATGGTGTTGGCGGCAGCAGGCCTGAAACGACTCGGCCTTTACGAGGCCCGTTGGCCATTGCTCGATGTCGCCGAGATGATTCCCGCCGTGGGGCAGGGGATCATCGCCTGCGAAGCTCGCGCCAATGATGACTCGACGCTCGCTTTCCTCAACGCGATCAACGACGCGGCCACGCTTTCCTGCGCCGAAGCTGAGCGCGCGTTCCTACATGCTGCCGGAGGCGGCTGCCAGTTGCCCTATGCCGCCAACGCAACGCTAACCGGTGACCAGATCCATCTCATCGCCGCGAAATTCACTTCCGACGGCTCGCGCGTTCTCCGCGCCAACGTCACCGGCCCAAAGGCCGACGCGCTTGAACTCGGCGAAAAGGCCGCCCGGCAAATTTCAGAATGAAAACCAACGGCAAAGTCTATCTTGTAGGCGCTGGCCCCGGCGATCCGGGGTTGCTCACAGTGCGCGGACTCGAATGCATCGAACGCGCCGATGTCATCGTCTATGACAACCTCGTCAACCCATCGCTGCTCCGCCATGCGCGACCCGATGCCGAGTTGATTTTCGCGGGCAAGTCCGCCAAGAAACACACGCTGTCGCAGGACGAGACCAACGCGCTTCTCATCGCGAAGGCGAAGGAGGGCAAGGTTGTCACACGGCTCAAAGGTGGCGACCCGTTCGTCTTCGGACGCGGCGGTGAGGAAGCTCAGGAACTCCGCGAAGCGGGTATCTCTTTCGAGATCGTGCCTGGCATCAGCTCTGCCATTGCCGCGCCGGCCTACGCCGGGATTCCGGTGACGCATCGCGCTGTCGCCACGGCGTTCATGGTCGTCACCGGGCACGAGGACCCGACCAAGGGCGAGTCGCAGGTTGATTGGAAGAGCGTCGCTCAGTTCCCTGGCACACGCGTCATCTTGATGGGCGTCGAACGGCTCGGCGAGATCGTTGCACAGTTGATGAACTGTGGAATGGCTCCGGACACGCCGGTGGCGATGGTGCATCGCGGCACGACGCCGCAACAGAAGACCATCACCGGCACGCTCGCGACGATTGTCGAGGTCGCGCGCGCTGCGGAGTTCAAGCCGCCGGCCATCACCATCATCGGCGAAGTCGTGCGGTTGCGCGAGAGCTTGCAGTGGTTCGAGCAGCGAACGCTGTTCGGCAAGCGCGTCGTCGTCACCCGCAGCCGCGATCAAGCCAGCGAACTCGTCCGCCAGCTTCTCGAACTTGGCGCCGATGTTTTGGAAATCCCAACCATCGCCATCAAACCGGCGAAAGACCCTGCGCCGTTGCGCGAGGCCGTCCAGAGCATCGGCACATACGACTGGCTCGTCTTCACTAGTCCCAACGGCGTGGACGCGTTTTTTCGTGTGTTCTTCGCTGAACACACCGACATCCGCGACATCGGCGGCCTGAAGATTGCCGCCATCGGCGCCGCGACGGCGCAGAAACTTGCCGCGCTCCACCTTCAAGTTGACCTGCAACCGTCCGAGTTTACCGGCAAAGCGTTGCTGGAGACCTTCCGCAAGGAAGTCAGTTGCGAGAACCTGAAGTTCCTGTTGCCGCGCGCCGACCTCGCCGATGAGAAGCTCGCGCGCGGCCTCGAAGACCTCGGCGGCATCGTGGACGACCTTGACGCTTACCAGACGGTTCCCGAGACCGACGACGTGACGGGGCACCGTGCCCGCCTGCTCGCCGAAGGCGCGGACATCGTGACGTTTACGAGTTCCTCGACCGTCAACAACTTTTGTGACTTGGTGGATGTTCCGGTTTTGTTCCGGCAGTTCCCGCGTCTGCGCATCGTCAGCATCGGCCCCCAAACGACGGCTGCGCTGAAGGCGCGTGGTCTCCCAGCCGCTGCGGAAGCTGAACAACACACGATTCCGGGTCTCGTGGAAACGATTCTGGCGAGCGAACAGAGAGGATGACGATGAAACGAATTGGTATTGTGGTGTTGTTTGCGTTGAGTGTGACTGGTTACGCGCGAACCGAGGAACGAACCGCTTGGTTTCGTCAGGCGAAGTTCGGGATGTTCATTCACTGGGGGCTGTATGCCATCCCCGCCGGCGAGTGGAACGGACAGGCCGTGCCCGGCATCGGCGAGTGGATCATGTTGCGGGCGAAGATTCCCGTCGCTGAATACGCAGCGCTGGCCGGGAAATTTAACCCGGTCAAGTTCAACGCCGACGAATGGGTCCAAATTGCAAAGGATGCCGGGATGGGCTACGTCGCCATCACGTCCAAACATCACGACGGTTTTGCGCTGTTCCAGTCGAAGGCCAGCTCCTACAACATCGTGGACGCCACGCCGTTTCGGCGCGACGTGATCAGCGAATTATCGGCCGCCTGTCGCCGTGGCGGCCTGCGGTTTGGCTGCTACTATTCGCAGTCGCAGGACTGGCATCACCCCGGTGGGGCCGTTGCGGCGAACAAAACCTGGGACCCGTCGCAGCAGGGCGACTTCGATCAGTATCTCGGAAGGATTGCGTTGCCGCAGGTGAAAGAACTGCTGACTCGTTACGGTGCGATCTCGCTGATTTGGTTCGACACGCCCCAGAACATGACCGAGGAACGCGTCCGCCCGTTTGTCGAGGCGATCCGCACACTACAGCCCGCCTGCCTCATCAACAGCCGGCTCTTGTTGAGAGGGAGCGCGATCAAGGACCTCACGCCCGAAGCAGTCGCCAAGGCCATCGAGGCCGGGTGCGATTACATTTCGCGCGGCGACAACGAGATTCCACCCGTCGCCGTGCCCGGTTGCTGGGAGACGCCCGCCACGCTGAACGACACGTGGGGCTTCAAAAAAGACGACCACAACTGGAAAACGCCGGAGACGATTCTCTACAAGCTCGTGGACATCGTCAGCAAAGGCGGCAACTACCTGCTCAACGTCGGTCCCGACGCCACCGGCGTCATTCCGGAACCGTCGGTGAAAGTGTTGCGCGCGGTGGGCGCGTGGATGAAGATCAACGGCGAGGCAATCCATAACGCCGGGCCGACGCCGTTCGGACAGGAGTTTGGCGACACCGTCGAGGAGAAGAACGAGTATGGACGAAAAGTGACGGTCTCCAGCCTGCGCGTGTGGCGTTGCACCACCCAGCCCGGCAAACTCTATTTCCACATCTTCGAATGGCCTGCGAATGGACGCTTCGAGGTGACCAACGTCCGCGGCAAGGTCGCGCGCGCCCAACTGCTTGCCGCGCCGTCACAGAAGTCGCTTCGCGTCACACAGACCGGCGACAAACTTCTGGTTCAACTTCCCGCGCGTCCATCCACGCCGACGCCGGTGGTGGTGCGCGTCGAACTGGCGGGCAACTGATATGGGCCGATGCGCGCTGCTGTTCGCGATGTGCGCGCTGCCTGCCATGGCAGCGTCGCCGCGCCCCAATGTCATCCTGCTGCTCGCCGACGATCAGCAGCCGCACACGATTCGCGCCTTGGGCAACCCGGTCATCTCGACGCCGCACCTCGACCGCTTCGTGCGCGGAGGCACGGTCTTCAGTCGCGCCGTGTCGCCCAACCCGCTCTGCGTGCCGGCACGCAAGGAAATCCTCAGCGGCTGTTGCGGGATTCGAGGAGGCAAGGTCAATTTCAGCGCGAAGTTCGATCGTGACCAAGTGCCGCTGCCACGGGTGCTCCGCGAGTCCGGTTACCGCACGTGGTATGTCGGCAAATGGCACACCGAGGGACGACCCCAGCAGTCCGGTTTCGACGAAAGCCTCGCGCTTTTCATGGGCGGCGGCGGCCCGGTGGATGCGACGGACTACGCGGGTCGTCCCGTCACCGGCTACAAGGGTTGGGTCCTCCAGACCGACGACGGACAGAAGTTCACCGAGAAAGGCGTCGGCCTGACGCCGGCCATCAGCCGCGAGTTTGCCGATGCCGCCATTGAGTTCATTTGCCGGCAGCCGAAGGAACCGTTCTTCCTGCACGTGAGTTTCACCGCGCCGCACGATCCGCTGTTGTTGCCGCCGGGCTACGAGAAGATGTACGACCCCGCCAAGATTCCCTTGCCGCCGAACTTCCTGCCGGAACATCCGTTTGATCACGGGAACTTGAAGGGACGCGATGAATTGCTGTTCGCGTGGCCACGCACCTCGGAGGAGACGCGCCGCGAACTGGCTGCTTACTACGCCGTCATCTCCCACATGGACGAACAGATCGGACGCATCCTCGCCGCGCTCGACCAAACCGGCCAAGCCGCCAACACCGTCGTCATCTTCGCCAGCGATCAAGGCTTGGCTGTCGGCAGACACGGCCTGCGGGGCAAGCAAAACATGTATGACCACACCGTCGGCGCGCCGTTGCTCATCCGCGGGCCGGGCATTCCCGCTGGCGCTCGCCGCAACGCGCAGTGTTATCTCCGCGATCTGTATCCGACGATCTGCGAACTGGCCGGCGCGGCAGTCCCGTCCGTCGTGCAGGGGAAGAGTTTGTTGCGGGCGATTCGTGACGAACAATGCGTGCTGTATCCGGAAGTGTTCGGCTACTTTGGCGCGGTGCAACGGATGATTCGCACGGATCGTTGGAAGTTGATTTGGTATCCGGCGATTGGTCGCTGGCAACTGTTTGACTTGGCGGCTGACCCGTTTGAGATGAAAGACCTGATTGCTGCGCCAGAACAGGCGGGCGTGGCAGATGAGTTGAAGGCCAAGCTCCGGGCGTGGCAGAAGGAAGCGGGCGATCCGTTGCTGAAGAACTGAGCGGGGAGCAGAATTGGCTTTGGCCTTGCGACTTGATTTCCGCGAGCGTGAGAAGTATTTATTGTTCTGTGGTTGACCTTGGATTGCAGGTGGAATTGCAGGTGGCCGTAGCAACTTTGTCGCGCGTCCGCCAGCTTTCATGTTATCTATCGATTTTCTTTGCCTTTGCCCAAGGATTGCTGGCCGACGATTTTAACCGGCCCAACGTGGCATACACCCATAATGGCTCAGAAATTGGCTGGTATTGGCAGGCCAGCGGCGCTGGCACGTGGTCGTTGAAGAATCATGAAATCTACGTGCAGAATGCGGACGCCTCAGTGCAAGAGGATCATCAGGTACTATACTATACGCGCGCCTCACTCCAGTCAGGAGATTGGCACGCATCCGTGGACGTCCGATGCGACACAGCGACTCGGCGCGCGGGGCTGGTTTTTATGGTCGGGGCAGGCGGAACTAACCACTATCAGATTCGACTAAAGGCTGACTCTAGGGAGGTACAAGTACTGAAAAGAGGCACTACCGGGAGTCAGAC
>CAZNOK010000154.1:10589-12614 GCA_964574605.1 uncultured Verrucomicrobiota bacterium | reverse complement strand
ACCGGCACTTCGACCCACGACGTGATTGGCGTGCCGTTGTAACGGGCTGGTTGGAATTGCGCGGCACGCACCGCTTCGATAGCCGCATCGTCCAGCGCCTTGTGCCCGGCGCTTTGCACGATTTGAATCGCGCCGATCAAACCGTCGGCCTGAATCTCAACGCGCAAAATCGTCGTGCCTTCCCAACCTTGCTGTCGCGCAACCGCCGGATAATGCGGCTGCGGACTGCGCACGTAATTCGCTCCGCCAAATCCGTCGCCGGTGCCGTCGCCCACGCCCATGCCGGTGCCGTTGCCGATGCCGGCGACACCATTGCCTGAGCCATTGCCAATGCCGTTGCCGGTGCCGTTACCGAAACCAGTGCCAGTGCCGTTGCCGGCAGAACCACTTTCAGCGAACACCGACGCGGGCGGCGTGGTCGGCTGAAAACTGGCGAACGGCGCGGGGCCGGGCACCTCGACAGCGATGACGGGGCGCAGTCGCGGTTGGGGCAGGGGTGGCATTTCCAGTTTTGGTCTTGGCGCCGGCGCAATCGTCAAACGCGGGGCCGCGTCACCGTGGCCGCCGGCGTTTGGATTGCCGCCACCATTGCCGCTGCCGCCGAGTCGAGTGACGACCGGCTCGCGCAGTCCGGCGAACGTGATGGTGGCGTTGACGGGTTCAGAACGTGATGCGCCAACGAGCAGCGGAACTTTCCATGCCGCAAGCCCGGCCACGAGCGCGACGTGCAAGGCCAGCGCGGTGAGGAGCGACGACGGGATGTTCCGGTTTGCCGCCCTCGCCCTCGGCGTCTCGCTTCGCTCGGCTTGTTCCGGAGACGTCGGCATGGCGACCGGACGGAGCCGGAGGGAGCCGCGGTTGGCATGGCGACCAATCATTGGCGCAAGGGTAGCAGACAAGCGGGACAGAGGCAATTGTCGTATTTCGCCCGCAGTTCCCGCAGCGTCGCGGGACTGAGGCGCAGGGCGGCGCACCAGCAGCCGCCGGGCAGGCATGGGAAGGTGGCGCCGCAGGCCGGGCAGGTTTTGCGGCGGGCTGTCGGTTCCTGTTCGAGCGCGGCGACAAGCCGTGCCAAGTCGTCGGATGATATGGAGGGCATGGTTCATCTCAGAACTTGATGGTGCCGCCGGCCCAGAACGCGCGACCAAGCGAGGGATAACCGTCGGCTTCGTAGTAGTGTTCGTCGGTGAAGTTCTCGATGCGACCGAAAACGGTGAAGTGCTTACAGACGTCGTAGGCGAGGCCGGCGTCGAGCTTCATGTAGCTGAATCCTTTGACGGTGGCATAGGTGACCGGGTCAATGTCTTGATGATCGGCGGCGAGGTGGGCGCGGAAGTTGGCGGTGAAACGGTTGAGGAACCGGTAAGCAGCGGAGAAGTCGCCGCTGTGTCGCGGCCGGCGGGCGAGGCGCTGGTTGAGAACACAGTCCTCGACAGTCGGCAGCCATGTGTAGGCGGCGCGCAACGTGAGGTCCTTGATCGGATTGCACGCGGCGAACGTTTCGACGCCGATGGTCTGGACTTCGCGGATGTTGTTGATGGTGAAGGTGGCCGGGTCGTACTGGATGAGGTTGGTGATTTCGTTCTGGAAATAATTGGCGCCGATGCGGAGTTTGTTGTCGAAGAGTGGTTGCTCGAAGCCGGCGTCCCAGCCGAGGCTGCGTTCCGGCTGGAGGTTCGGGTTGCTGAAGCCGGGGTAGAACATGTCTTCGAGGCTCGGCGCGCGGAAGCCGGTGCCGAAGTTGGCGCGGAGAATCGTCTCGGTGCGCGGCACGGTGAAGCGGACGCCGGTGCGGTACGTGAGTTCGGCGCCGAACCGGCTGAACGAATCGAGACGCGCACCGGCGTTGAGGGTGAGCCGCTCGAACGGCGTGAACTCGTAATTGGCGTAGCCGGCGTAGCTGGTGAAGGTGGGGTTGATGAGCGTTGGCGTCATCATCCAATCGAAGCCGGCCCGGTTGGCGTGGGCGTTGTCGAAGGAGAGGCCGGCGACGAATTTGTGTTGCGCGGAGATGGTGAAGACGTT
>CAZNOK010000154.1:0-10489 GCA_964574605.1 uncultured Verrucomicrobiota bacterium | reverse complement strand
TGCAGGGAACGATACCAGCCGGAGACGGTGGCGTCGAAGTGTTCGCAGAATCTGTAGCTGACGTTCGCATTGATGTCGCGCTGGCGAATGGCGCTGTTGATGCGGTCGTTGTCGCTGGAGAAATAGCTGCCGGCGCCGCTGAGCGAGAGTTTGCCGATGGTGTCAGCGAAGGAGAACCGCGGACGGATGCTGTCGTAGCTGCCGCCTTCGAAAGTGACGGCGCCGGTTGGCTGCGGCGCGCCGCGTTTGGTGATGATGTTGATGACGCCGCCGATGGCCTCGGAACCGTAGAGCGTGCTTTGCGGGCCGCGGAGAATTTCAATCCGCTCGACATTGTCCATCGGGAGGTTGGCGAAATTGAAGGCGTTGTCGAAGCCGTCGTTGACCCGGATGCCGTCAATGAGAACGAGCGTGTGTTTCGAGTTGGCGCCGCGCGTGAACACGGAGATGTTGCCGCCCGGCTGGCCGCTTTGGGCGACGCTGAGGCCGGGCACTTCGCGCAAGGCGTCGCTGACCGTGCGGATTTGCTGGCGCTCGGCCTCGGCCCCTTCGATGACGGTGACGGCAGCCGGCGTGTTTTCCGTCTCCGACGGAATGCGGGTGGACGTGACAACGACTTCCGACAGGCGGTTGGTATCGGCAGCGGAAGACAAGACGGGTACGGCACAGACGGCGAGGACGGACAACAAACGACGATGTTGCATGACGCAATCTCCTTTGGTTCGAAGGAACTTGGGTTAGGGTTTGCGCCGGCCGTTATTCTGACTTCTGGTTTCAGGCCTTCGCTCCGCCTTCTCCGTTTGGATGGCTCGTTGGAGCGTTGTAACCAGTCACAGATGCGCCACAGTCGCCGATTCTCACGGCGTTCCCTGCGCCGGCGCGTTTGGCACGACAAAGAACTGGGCGCAGACTACCAGTCGCGCCGCCGCGCGCAAGAAAAATCTTCCCCAATCAGCCCAATGCAAAGAATGCAATGAAACGCGTTGACACCGGCGGGCGGGGCAGCGTATGTTCAGCACGTAACTAACGAACTTCGGAGAGCTTAACCATGGCTGACCCAAATACCGTTCCCAACGGCGAGTCCAAGAAAGACACCGTCCGTATCAACCTGCCTGCTGGCGCGACGCCGGCCGGTGGAAAGAAATCTGAAGAGCAAGCCAAACGCGACACTTCAGCGATGCGCCCCGATCAGGCAAAGAAAGAAACCGCCATGATGGGCATGCCGAGCGAGCCAAAGAAGGAAACCTCGCGCGTGGCCGTGCCGGCCGCCAGACCGTCGGTGTCCGACATGCCGCGTCCGACAGTGCGGTTGCGGCGCGAACCGCTCCCCACGACCCCGGCCACTGCGGCACCAACGACGGCAGCCCGCCCACAGGTGCCCGAGATGCCGCGTCCGACGGTGAAACTGAAAGTCGAAGAGGCGGTGGCGGCCGAGACGGCAGGATCCACGACGACCGGGCCAACGGCGGCTCCGGTGACCATCGAAGCGAGGTCCAGCGCGGTGGATGTTGTGTTGTCGTTGTTGGCGACGGTCGCGTCAGTGGCCGTGCTGGGCTATCTGGTGTTCACAGTTTACAAGTAAGACGGACTCGGTTCCGTCAAGCAGAGGTGATTCATGGCTAGCGCAAATGTTGTCACTTTGTCCGCCGCAAATTTCGACTCGGAAGTTGCCAAGTCGGCCAAGCCGGTGCTGGTGGATTTCTGGGCTGAGTGGTGCGGGCCTTGCAAGATGATCGCGCCCGTGCTCGATCAGATCGCCGACGAAAAAGTCGGCAAGGTCAAGATCGCCAAGCTCAACGTGGACGACAGTCCCGATCTCGCCACCAAGTTCGGCATCCGCGCCATCCCGACGTTGTTGTTGTTCCACGGCGGCATGGTCAAGGAACAGATGGTCGGGATGATCGGCAAGAAAGACATCGAGAGAAAACTCGCCGCCTATCTCGGCTGACGGCTCAACGCAACGCCTTTTGCTGCGCGCGGAACAGTTCCGCCGCGCCTTTCTCCGCCAGCTTCAACAACCGCGACAGGTCCTTCCCGCTGAACGGCGCCTGCTCGCCCGTGCCCTGCACTTCCACGAATTCGCCGCGGTCGTTCATCACCACGTTCATGTCCACCATTGCCGCCGCGTCCTCGGCGTAACACAGATCGAGCAACGCCTCGCCTTCGACAATGCCGACACTGACCGCCGCCACCGCCGCGGTCAACGGCGATTCCGCCAGGACTCCGTCGTCCTGCAATTTTCGCAGCGCCAGCGCCAGCGCCACATACGCGCCCGTGACTGCCGCCGTGCGCGTGCCGCCGTCGGCCTGCAACACGTCGCAGTCCACCCAAATCGTGCGCGCGCCGAGCTTTTGCAGGTTCGTCACCGCCCGCAACGAGCGGCCGATGAGCCGTTGGATTTCCTGCGTCCGGCCTTCGGGATAGCCGCGCACCACTTCGCGCTGTTTGCGCGGCGAGGAGGCGTACGGCAGCATCGAATACTCGGACGTCACCCAGCCGCCGGTTTTCTTCTGGTCGCGCATCCAGCGCGGCACGCCATCTTCCACGGACGCGGCGCAGAGCACACGGGTCTGCCCCATCTCGATCAACGCCGATCCCGCCGGGGCGCTGACGTAACGGGGATGGATGTTGACGGGACGAGTCTGGTTGGGGCGACGGCCATCGGTGCGTTTCATGCCGCTCACAATGAGTTTTTCCGGCTGGGAAGTCAATCGTTGACAGCACACAGGTCTGTGATACACAGGCCGCCATGAAACGTTTCTTGCTGCTGCTGGTTTTCCCGCTCGCGGTCTTCGCGGCGGACAAACCCAACATCATCGTCATCCTCGTGGACGACATGGGCTTTTCCGATATCGGCTGCTACGGTAGTGAAATCCCAACGCCGAATCTCGACAAGCTCGCCGCCGAGGGACTCCGCTTCACGCAGTTCTACAACACCGCCCGCTGTTGCCCGACGCGCGCCTCGCTCCTGACCGGCCTTTATCCGCATCAGGCCGGCGTCGGCCACATGACCGATGACAAGAGCGTCCCCGGCTACCGTGGCCATCTGAATGATCAATGCGTCACCATCGCCGAAGTTCTCAAGCCCACCGGCTACTTCACCATCTTCAGCGGCAAATGGCACGTCGGCCAAAACCACGGCGTCACGCCATGGGGACGCGGCTTCGAGCGCACCCTCAACGCCGCCGCCGGCGGATTCTATTTCCCCGACTCGCCGCGCGCCGAACTCTGGCTCAACGGCGAAAACGTCGGACGCCGCGGCGGCAAAGTGCCGGAGAACTGGTATTCGACCGACCTCTGGACTGATTTCGGCATCAAGTTCATTGACGAAGCGCTCGCCGCCAAGAAACCGTTCTACCTCCACCTCTGCCACAACGCCCCGCACTTCCCGTTGCAGGCGCCGCAGGACGAAATCGCCAAGTTCCGCGGCAAGTACAAAATCGGCTGGGACAAACTCCGCGAACAGCGCCACGCCAAGCAAATCAAACTCGGCATCGTTGACAAAGCCTGGCCGCTCTCGCCGCGTCCGACGGAAGTCCAAGCGTGGACTGACATCGCACCGGCGGAGAAAGATCGTTTCGATCACATCATAGCGATTTACGCCGCTGTCGTCGCGCACATGGACGCCAGCGTCGGCCGTCTTGTCGCCGCGTTGAAAGAGCGCGGCGTCCTCGACAACACACTCATCCTCTTCATGTCCGACAACGGCGCCAACGCGGAGAGCGGCCCGAACGGCAAACTCAACGGCAAAGTTCCCGGCGACCCGCAATCCGACGTCTTCGAAGGCCAGTCGTGGGCCACGCTTTCCGACACGCCGTTGCGCCGCTACAAACACTTCAACCACGAAGGCGGCATCTCCACGCCGCTCATCGCCCACTGGCCCGCGCGCGTCAAAGCCGCCGGCGAACTCCGCCAACAACCCGGCCATCTCGTGGACATCATGGCGACCTGCGTGGATGTCGCCGGCGCGAAATATCCTAGCGCGCCGATTCAGCCGATGGAAGGCCGCAGTCTCGTGCCGGCGTTTGACAACCAGCCGATCCAACGCGACGCGCTTTACTGGGAACACGAAGGCAACGCCGCCATCCGCGTCGGCGACTGGAAGCTCGTCCGTCTCGGGCGCAACGGCGAGTGGGAATTGTACGACCTGAAAAACGATCGCACGGAGCAACACAATCTAGCCGGAACAAAACCGGAACTTGCGAAAGAGCTTGCCGCGAAGTGGGAGGCTTGGGCCGAACGCGCCCGCGTCAAGCCGTATCCCGACGCCGGGAAGGGAAAAGGCAAGAAAGGGAAGAAGAAGAAAACTCAGTAGTCGCGGAACGGGCCGCGCGGCTCGGCGTTGTCCATTTCTTTCCGCCACGCGTCGAAGCGTGCCTTCACGCGGGCGAGTGCGTCGGGTTTCTCTGCCGACAGGTCGTGATGCTCTTCGATGTCAACGCTCAGATCGTAAAGCCCCTTGTGCTTCGCCGAGTCGGCCCACTTGTAGTTGCCGACGCGCGCGGCCTTGTCCGCGCGCCGCTGCCAGAACATTTCCGTACGCGGCGACTTGGCCTTGCCGGCGAGGATTGGCAACATGTCGTGACCGTCCAGCTTGACGCCCGCTGGCGGTTTTGCGGCGGCGGCGGCGCAGAATGTCGGGAACACTTCCAACGATGTCAGGAACTCGCCGCTCACTTTGCCGGCGGGAAGCCGGGCCGGCCAGCGCGCGAGGAACGGCACGCGGATTCCGCCCTCGAACATCGAACCCTTGCCGCCACGTAACGGCTTGTTATCGCTGCCGCCGCTGCCGCCGTTGTCGGAGAAGAACATGACGAGTGTGTTCTCTTCGAGCCGCAATTCGCGCAGCGTATCGAGCAGTTTGCCGACGGCGTCGTCCATGCAGGTCACCATCGCCATGTAGATCGTACGTTTGTCCTTCGGGTCGAGGCCGGGATAGAACTTCAGCCATTTGTCCGGCACTTGATAGCTTTCCTTCTGGAGGTTGGAAGCACCGTGCGGTGCGTTGAAGGGCAGGTAGAGGAAGAATGGTTCGCTTTTGTGTTCGCGCACGAACTGCAACGCCTCGCGCCGGAACAAGTCGGTGCTGTAGGTGCCTTTGTCGGCGGTGGTGCGGTCGTTGCCGCGGAACATCGAGGCGATGCCGTAGCGTTCGTGCGTGTAGTAATCAATACCGGTGTTGGCGAAGCCGTAGTAGAAATCGAAGCCGCGTTGCAACGGCAGGAATCGCCGCGCCCGGCCGCCGTCCCATTTGCCGACGACGCCGGTCGCGTAGCCGGCTTTTTTCAGGATCTCGGCGATGGTGACTTCGCGCAGGTCCATTCCCAGCGTCATCTCCGGTGAGAGCGCATACTCGACCTCGGTGTATTCGTGACCGTAGTTGACCATGTCGTTGCGGATCATGTCGTAGAGGCCGTTGCGTTGCGGGTAACGTCCCGTGAGGATGCTGCCGCGCGACGGCGTGCACGCCGGCCACGTTACGTAGAAGTTGGTGGCGCGCACGCCTTCGCGGGCGAGCCGGTCGAGGTGTGGCGTCTTGATTTGCTCGCCGCCGAAACAGCCGAGGTCGCGGTAGCCTTGGTCGTCGGTGACGATGAGGATGATGTTCGGTTTTGCTTGGATGCACAACGCCGCTGTCACGAAAAGCGCAACGTTCAGAAGATGATGCAGTCTCATGACACAATCGTTTATCATTGGCAGGCAGAATTGACAAGCAATCGTCCGCAGCATACAACGCCACCATACATAGAGGCACATTATGATTAACAACATCTCACGTCGTGAATTGTTACGGGTTCTTTCCGCTGCCGGGTTGGGCACGGTGTTTGCCACGCGGACCGTGGCTGATGAAGTCGGCAAGAAAGGCGTGCCGACCACCAGCAGTTGGGCTTCCGTCCGAAAACCGATTCCCGTCACGCCGCGTGACCGGTATCCCGCCACCATCGTTGGCGGCAAGATTATCCAGCCGCAACGGCCGTTGCCGGTCATCCAGGAAACCGATGTGCTCGTGGTCGGCGGCGGCGCGGCCGGGTTCGCCGCGGCGGTGTCGGCGGCGCGCGCGGGTGTGAAAACGACGATTGTCGAACGGTACGGTTACTTCGGCGGCCTGTGGTCGGGCGGGCTTGTCTTGGTCATCATTAGCACGCACGCGAGGGAGAAGGATGAGACGATACAAGTGCTGCGCGGCATTGGCGGCGAATTGCTCGAACGCCACACGAAGGTCCGCGAGGCCATCAGTGAGCGCAAAGAAAACCCGACCACCGATCCCGAAGCCACAAAATATTTCATGGACGAGATGATCGCCGAGTCCGGCGCGACCGTGTTGTTGCATTCGTGGGCGAGCGACGTGGTGATGGACGGCAACGCAGTGCGCGGCATCGTATTCGAGAGCAAATCCGGCCGGCAGGCCATTCTCGCCAAGGTCATTGTGGATGCCACCGGCGACGGCGACATCTTCGCGGCCGCCGGCGCGGAGTTTGAACAATGGTTGCACGCCATCGGCTTGGTGCATCGGCGCGGCAATGTGGACCGGGCGGACATGGAAAAATTGAAGGCCGCCGGGATCAAGTCGCTCGGCGGCGGCAAGGAGCCGGTGCCCAGCGTCCGATGGATCAACATGCGGGGACCGATGAGCAATGCACTCGACGTGAAGGAATTGACCCGGTTGGAAATGGAACACCGTCGCACGCTCTGGCAGGGCATACAACAAGTCTGCAAAACGCCGGGCGGCGAAAATGTGTTCTTGCTGCAAACCGCGCCGCAACTCGGCGTGCGCGTCAGCCGCGTGTTGGCCGGCACGCATAAACTCACCGGCGACGAAGCCCGTGCGGGCACGAAGTTTCCCGACACGGTAGGGGTTGGCGGCGCGCAAACCGGCAAGCATGTTGGCTGGCCGATTCCTTACGGCGCGCTGTTGCCGAAGAAACTGGACGGCCTGTTGGCGGCGGGGCGTTGCATTTGCGTGGACGAAAAACTCATCGAGGACATGCGCCTGATTGCGCCCTGCCTGACGACCGGCCATGCGGCGGGCGCCGCGGCTGCGGTTGCCGTACAAAGCAAGTGCCAACCGCGCACCGTGGACATCAAGAAAGTCCAGAAACTTCTCAAGGATCAAGGCGCATATCTCGGTTGATATCCTGACCGCTTGGAATTGACAAGTCGAGCGGCGCCATCATACAACGCCAGCAACGCATACGAGGCACAACATGATCAACAACATCTCACGCCGTCAATTACTGCGAGTTCTTTCCGCTGCCGGGTTCGGCACGGTATTGGCTACGCGCACCGTGGCTGATGAAACAGGGAAAAAAGCCGCACCATCTCCAGAGGGCTCGGGTTGGGCATCCGTCCGGAAACCGATTCCCACCACGCCGCGCGACCGATATCCCGCCACACTTGTCGGCGGCAAGGTCATCCAACCGGAACGTCCGTTGTCGGTGATTCAAGAGACCGATGTGCTCGTGGTCGGCGGCGGCCCGGCCGGGTTTGCGGCGGCGGTGTCGGCGGCGCGTGCGGGCGTGAAGACGACGATTGTCGAGCGGTACGGTTATTTCGGCGGCCTGTGGACGGGCGGGATTGTGTTGATTGTCCTCGATACACACATCAACGTAAAAGCTGACTGCACCCAAGTGATGCGCGGTATCGGCGGCGAATTGCTGGAGCGTCATTGGAATATCCCGGGCATCATTGCCTACCGCGCCGGCGCCAAATACAACCCGACCACCGATCCCGAAGCCACGAAATATTTCATGGACGAAATGATCGCCGAGGCCGGCGCGACCGTGCTGTTGCACTCGTGGGCGACCGATGTGGTGATGGACGGCAACGCGGTGCGCGGCGTCGTGTTCGAGAGCAAAGCCGGCCGTCAGGCCATTCTCGCCAAGGTCGTCGTGGACGCGACCGGCGACGGCGATATTTTTGCCGCAGGCGGCGCGGAGTTTGAGCAATGGCTGCACGCCATCGGCATGGTGCATCGGCGCGGCAACGTGGACCGGGCCGACCTGAGCAAGTTGAAGATGAAATCCCTCGGCGCCATGGAGCCGCTGCCCAGCGTGAATTGGGTCAATCTGCGCGGACCGATGAGCGACGGGTTGAATGTCAAAGAGTTGACCCGGTTGGAACTGGAACATCGCCGTTCGATCTGGCAAACCACGCAAAAACTGCGCGGCACACCCGGCGGCGAGAATGTGTTCCTGTTGCAGACGGCACCGCAACTCGGCGTGCGCGTCACGCGCATGTTGGCGGGAACCCACAAGTTGACCGGCGACGAGGTGCGCGCCGGCAAGAAGTTTCCCGACATCGTGGGCATTGGCGGTGGCGGCAGGGGCTGGCCGATTCCGTACGGCACGCTGTTGCCGAAGAAGCTCGACGGGTTGCTTGCGGCGGGCCGGTGCATCTCCACCGATGAAAAACTGATCGAGAACATGCGCCTGATTGCGCCCTGCCTGACGACCGGTCATGCGGCGGGCGCCGCGGCAGCGGTGGCGGTGCAGAGCAAGCGCCGCCCGCGCGACGTTGACATTAGCAAGGTTCAGAAGCTCCTGACAGACCAAGGCGCGTACCTCGGCTGATCGCCGCAAACCGTTCGACATAGAGCGCGGAACTGCTACATTGTGCGCCGGCATGTTGGTCAACCCGAAACTCACCACCTTTTTGCGCAAGCTCGGGCGCTGGCTCGCGCTTGGCGCGGCAGTCGCGCTGGTGTTTTCGCCAGAGATGGCCGTCTGGTTTCCGTCGCTCAGTCCGCACATCGCGTTCGGCGGTGCGCTGGCGGCGAAAACAGTCAGCGTGGTGACGCTGGTCGGCTTGCCGGTGCTGGTGTTGGTGCTGATTTGGCCGCGTTGGTTTTGTCATCACGCCTGCCCGACGGGATTTCTCCAGGATTTGTTGTCGCGTCGCAAGGCGGCGGCGTGGCATCGGTGGCCGCCGATTGGAAAATGGCTGCTCGTGGTCACGCTCGGCGGCGCGACGCTGGGCTATCCGGTTTTTTTGTGGCTCGATCCTCTCGCGATCTTCAACGGGTTCCTCAACGCGGCGTGGCACAAGCCGGTGACGCTCGTGGCCGGGGTATTGTTGCCGGCGGTGCTGGTGTTCAATTTCTTTCTGCCGAAGGTCTGGTGCCAGCGGATTTGTCCGCTCGGCGCGTTTCAGGAGTTGCTGGCGCTGGCGCGCCGGCACAAGCGGATGCCGTTGCCGGTGGCGCACGAACGCCGGCTGGCGCGTCGCGCGTTTATCGGCGTGTGCGCGGGCGCAGCGGGCGCGGCGCTGGTCCGGACGGCGGATGGGCGGAGCGCGCCGCCGTTGCGTCCGCCGGGCGCGGCGCCGGAGAACGAGTTCACGGGCGTGTGCGTGCGGTGCGGCAACTGCGGCGCGGTTTGCCCGGCGCGGATCATCCGGCAGGACTTGAGAAGCGTGGCGGGATTCTTGGCGCCGGTGTTGAAGTATGACGCGGATTACTGCCGGGAAAGCTGCAACCGGTGCGGTCAGGTTTGTCCGAGCGGCGCGATTGCAAGGTTGTCGGTGCCGGAGAAACGGGACCGGCTCATCGGCGTGGCGAAGATTGATTTGGACACCTGCGCGATGGCCAACGGCCAGGAGTGCACGGCGTGCATTCGGGCTTGCCCGTTTGAGGCGCTCATCGTGGTGGGTAGTGAAGACAGCGCGTCGAGCCAGCCGCGGCTTCTGTCGAGCAAGTGCAACGGTTGTGGCGCGTGCGAGTGCGTGTGTCCTGTCTGGCCGAAGGTGGCGATCCGCGTTATACCCTTGAAAGGAGAACGAACATGAAACTGATTGGCATCGCAGTGTTGATGGCGAGCGTGGCGACGGCTCTCGCACAGAGACCGCCGCCATCGCGGCAGGTGATCGAGAGCACGCCGCCGGTGGCGAAGAACGAAGCGGAGAAGAAGGCGCTCGATGTGCTCGATGACATGGACAGGAATCAACGGCGCGGTTCGTTGAGCGTGCCGACGGATGATGGACGACTGTTGCGCGCGTTGATCGAGAGCAGCGGCGCAAAGACGGTAGTCGAACTGGGCACGTCCATCGGATACTCGGCGACGTGGATGTGTCTCGGGCTGCGCACCACGGGCGGACACCTGACGACTTACGAGATTGATCCGGAGCGGGCGAAGAAAGCGCGCGCAAATTTCCAGCGGGCCGGCGTGGACGACCTCGTCACGATCATCGAGGGCAACGCGCACGAGACGCTCAAGAAATTCAAGGGTACGATTGACATGGTATTCCTCGACGCCGACAAGGAAGGTTACGTGGACTACCTCAATACGCTGTTGCCGATGGTGCGGCCCGGCGGATTGATCGTGGCGCACAACATGACGCCGCGCATGGCTGACCCGAAATACTTGAAGGCGGTCACGACCAATCCGGATTTGGAGACCGTGTTCGTCAACAAGGAAGCCGCCGGTGTCGGAATCACCCTCAAGAAACGATAGCGCTCCCGCGAAGGCGCTGACGCTGTTCGATTCGACCTGCC
>CAZNOK010000153.1:4173-12650 GCA_964574605.1 uncultured Verrucomicrobiota bacterium | reverse complement strand
ATCCACCACTGTGCGGCACTGTGTGCGAATGGTACCGCGATTATCCAAGACATACGTCACCGGTGCGGCGGTGAACAAATTCGTGGCACTGCGATAAAGCGTGGCATACCACTGCGCCGGTTGTCCCGTTGGATTGTCGGTGATCTCTTGTCGCAGCCATGCGAACCGCTACGCCGTGGCAAACAGGCGCGGATGCGACGATGCGAGCGTGTCGAAAATGTTTGTCTGCGCCGGCAGCGGGTCGGTCAGCCCTGACGGGATGAGGTAATCCGCGCCGATGACCTCGAATTGCGCCGCGCCTGGCGGCTGCCACGCCACGGAGAAATGATGATCGTTTGTCCCGGCTTTGTGCAGCAATTCGACGTAGTATTTCTGCCACGCCACCAGCGCGCGCCCCGTGGAGACTTGCGATACCTGATTGGTCCACTCGCGGAAACCGGTGGCGCTGGCAACGGAGGCGATGAGTTGTTTGTTTGCCGCGTTCGTGTCGGTGCTCAACCACAACTCCGCCGTGTCGCTCGCGGCGACAGCGAATGTGTAAACGCCGTCAACCTCCGGCAGAAGATAGCCCCGGACGTGCGTGCCGATGTTGTGCGACCAATTCGTCTGAAGACACTCGAAGCTGAGCAACATCTCGCGTCCATCCGGTTTGTCGGGATAATTCGTCGCGCTGGTCAACGCGCTGACGGCGGTGCCCGGCAGGTTTGCCCAGTGCTCGCACAGAACCGTCCCGGACTCGGCTGGCTTGATCGCCGGATACAGTTGCGATTGCGGAATCACCTCGCGCGATTGGCTGGCGCTGGCCCATTCCAGAATGGCGCTGGCATCGCCGGTCGTCTCGATGTATTCGAGGCGGAGATTCACCCGCTGGCCAGCTTTGAGGGCAATCTGGCCTGCCATCTGCGCGGGCGTGGCCGCGAACAATCGCGAAACAATCAGGCGGTCGTTGACCCACAATGTCGCGCCGTCGTCGGCGGTGACGTAGAACGTGTAGGTCTCATCGTAATGTGGCTCAAGCTGGCCGGACCAACGGACGGAGAAGTTGTTGGTGCCCAACCCGCCGATGCCCGGCGATCCCTCGCCCCAGTTGAAATTGATTATGGCATCAACGCGGGTGGTTTTCGTGCCCGTAAAACTGTTGGTGGTGAAATACTCGCCGGTCAGACCCGTGCCGGCGGCACGGGCGCCAACCGCGCAAGCCAAGCCGATGGCGGAAAGGAACGAAACGCGCAAGAAGGCTTTACTCATTCGACATGCTTCCATCATACCACCAAAGGCTGCTGGTAACAAAGCTCCGCGATAAACAAAAAATGGGGCGCGACAAACCCGAGGAGGTTTTTTACGTGATCAGTTCGATCCGCGCAAGCTGGTGCAAGGTAAACAAAAGATTACCGTCCGTTTCCAAGCTCATCCAAAAGCGACCGCCGGCGGCGTCTTCGACGTTCGCATCATGAAGTGCGAATGAGGGATTGACGCGCTGTGCGACAACCATAGAATACGTCTCTTGTCTTTCTGGAAGAGATTGGAAACAAATGTTGTGAGATAGCTTATGAAACGCTTTGGGGTTCAGCTCGGCACTGTGGGCACTGGGGTTACGCTTCTTCGTCCCGGCCTGCTGCGGGCTGGCAATTCCGCCAACGAGAAGATTAACTTGGCTATCATTGGTGTCGGTGGACGGGGACGAGTCAATATGAATGGCATCAAGGTGCGGGAACGCGGCAGCTCGGTGCAGGCTGATCTCAGCGGATTGAAGGGGGAGAACATTGCCGCGCTCTGCGATGTGAATGAGGTTGCTCTTGCCAAGGTAGCGAAGGAGTTTCCAAAGGCTAAGACTTATACTGATTGGAGACGCTGTCTGGAACAGAAGGACCTTGACGCGGTTGTTTGTTCAACACCCGATCACACGCACGCCTTCATCAATATCTGGGCGATGAACCGTGGGCTGAGTGTCTATTGCGAGAAACCGCTGGCCAACTCGGTGGAGGAGGCGCACTTGGTTCGCGAGACGTATTTGAAACACAAGAACAAGATCGCCACCCAGATGGGAATCCAGATGCATGCGACCGATGAAATGCGTCGCGTCGTGGAACTTGTTCGGCGAGGCGCGATCGGCACGCCGAGGGAGGTTCATGTGTGGTGTGGACGCCGTCCACTGGGAGGGAGCTATGTCCCGGCGGTTGGTTCACCGCCCTCCACGTTGCACTGGGATCTTTGGATCGGCCCGTCGTCGTTTCATCCCTATAATCCTGAGTATATGGGCGGTTGCCTGAAATGGAACCGGTTCTGGGATTTCGGTAGTGGCCAGATAGGCGATATGGGTAGTCACATGATGGACCTCGCCTATTGGGCGCTTGATCTCAAGTTTCCAACCAGTTGTCGGGCGACCGGCACCGATCCGCATCCCGACACATGTCCGCGCTGGCTTACCGCTGAGTGGGAACATCCTGCCAATGACTGGCGGCCTGCCGTGAAAGTGTTCTGGTACGACGGCGGGAAGAAACCGGTATTTCCTTCACGAATTTTCCGTCAGATGCCTGACATTGCGAGGCCAGAAGATGGAATCATGGGTGCGGCCAAGACTGATCCTCTTTTCAAAGGAGTCCTCTTCGCCGGGGATGAAGGCTGGCTTCTGACTGACCTTACCTTTCGAGTGATACTTCCCAGAAGAGGTCAGAGTGATCTGACCTACTATTCAGCGCCCAGACAGCAAGACCTTATTCCTTCGTCACCGGGCCATCACGATGAGTGGATTGAGGCGATCAAGACTGGCAAACCAACTGGCGCAAACTTTGATTATTCCGGAATGCTCATCGAGCACAACCTTCTGGCTCTTGTTGCCTACCGCGTCGGTAAGAAACTTACATGGGATGCGGCAACAATCAGCGCGACGAATTCCCCGGAGGCCGCCAAGTTTATTCACCGTGCGTACCGCAAGGGATGGACACTGAATGGTTGACTGTCACATCTCCGCTGGAATTCCGGGCTTGGCAGCGGCGGGATGTGACGGTATAACCCGCGCACATTGCAATACAGGAGAAATGCGCCATGCCGATGAAGAAGTTTATCAACGACCCGAAGAACCTTACCAAGGAATTGCTCGAAGGTTACGCCCTTGCGTATTCCGACAAGGTCAAACTCGTTTCTGAAAAGCTCGTCGTCCGCGCCCAGCCAAAGGACTCGAACAAAGTCGCGCTTGTTACGCTCGGCGGCGCCGGGCACGAGCCGGCGTTGAGTGGTTTTGTGGGACAAGGGATGCTCGATATCAGTGTTGTCGGCGATATTTTTGCCGCTCCCGCTGGGCCGAAAGTGTTCGAGGCGCTCAAACTCGCCAATCGCCCGGCCGGTGTTCTCTTCGTCGTGTTGAACCACGCCGGCGATGTGATGGCTTCCAATATTGCGATGCAGATGGCCAAGAAAGCCGGGCTGAACGTGAAGATGATTGTGACGCACGAGGACATTGCTCCCGGCGCAAACGCTCCCGCTACCGACAAACGCGGCCTCGTCGGTTGCATCCCGCTCTATAAAGTCGCGGGGGCGGCGGCGGAGCAGGGGAGGTCGCTCGACGAAGTGTTTGCCGTGGCCGAGAAGTATAAAAACAACATGGCGACGCTCGCCGTCGCATTGAAGACGGCGACGCACCCCGCCAGCGGACAGTCCATCTTCGATCTTGCCGACGACGAAATGGAAGTCGGCATGGGCCAGCACGGCGAAGCCGGCACGGGCCGTTCGAAGATGAAGACCGCCGACGAAACCGCCGACATCATGTTGACGCAGTTGCTCGAAGCCGTGAAGGCGAAGAAGGGCGACAAAGTGTTCGTGATGATCAACGGCGCCGGCGGGACGACGTTGATGGAGCAATACATCATCATGCGACGTGTCGGACAGATTCTCGAACAGAAGGGAATCACGCTGGCCCGCGCCCGTGTCGGTGAGTTCCTCACGGTGCAGGAAATGGCCGGGTTCCAGATGCACGTCGCGAAGGTGGACGATGAACTCGTGAAACTGCTCGATGCGCCATGTAACACGCCATATTGGGGCGAGTCCTGATGGAGACGGTCGGTTACGATGATGTCGTGCGGATGATCCGCGCCGCGGCAGCGAAGATTCATGCGAACGAGAAGCTTCTCTCCTCGCTCGACGCGGCCACCGGCGACGGCGATCACGGCACGACGATTTGCAAGGTGATGGACGCCGCCGTCGCCGCCGCGAGCGAGCAAGTCGGCAGCATTTCGGAGATGTTGGACCGGGTCGGCTGGGAAGTGATGTGCGTAGATGGCGGCTCCGCGCCCCCGTTGCTCGGCTCGTTCTTTACGGGCATGGCCCAAGGTGCCACGGATGGTGGACTCGACCTTGCAGCGGCGTTTCAAGGTGGCGTGAAGGCAATGCGCGAGCATTCGCAGGCGCAGATCGGCGACAAGACGATGATGGATGCGGTGCTGCCCGCCGTGGCTGCGTGTTCCGGTGATTCGCCGTCAGCCGCGTTGCGGGCTGCGGCTGACGCAGCGACGCGCGGCGCAGAGGCAACGAAGAACATGACGGCGAAGTTCGGTCGCGCCCGCAATCTCGGCGACCGGACAATAGGCCATCAAGACCCCGGCGCGACATCGGTGGCATTCATGTTTCAAGGGTTTGCAGAAGCAATCAACGAAAGGAAATAACATCATGGCTGAAGCAACAGGCAATCAAGACGCAAAAGACTATGGCATCGGCATTCCGCAGAAATCGGAAGGCTACTTTCTCAAGGGCAACGCCCACGTGGACTGGGGCATCAAGGACCGGCTCTCGCGCATCTTCAACCCGAAGAGCGGTCGCACGGTGATGCTCGCGTTCGATCACGGCTACATCATGGGGCCGACCTCGGGACTGGAACGAATGGACCTGACGATTGTGCCGTTGATCCAGTACGCCGACTGCATCATGTGCACGCGCGGCGCGCTGCGGCAGATTGTGCCGCCGACCTGCAACAAACCCATCTCGTTGCGTTACTCCGCCGGCTCGACAGTGTTGACCGAACTCAACAACGAGTGCGTGATGAGCATCGAGGAGGCCGTCCGCCTCAACGCTTCGATGCTCGCCGTGATGTGCGCCATCGGCAGCCCGAAGTTCGAGGCCGACACGATCCGCAACCTGGTCAAGACGATTGACGAAGGCACGCGCTTCGGCATCCCGACGCTCGGTGTCAACGCCGTCGGCAAGGAACTTGCGCGTGATGCGCGCTATCTCGGCCTCGCCACGCGCGTCTGCGCCGAGAACGGCGCGCACGTCATCAAGACCTACTACTGCAAGCCGGACTTCGAGAAGATTGTCGCCGCCTGTCCGGTGCCGATTGTTATCGCCGGCGGAAAGAAGCTGCCGGAGCTTGAGGCGCTGCAAATGGCATACGAGGCGGTTGACCAAGGCGCGTCTGGCGTTGACATGGGCCGCAACGTCTTCCAAGCCGAGTATCCGATTGCGATGATTCAGGCCGTGCGCGCCGTGGTGCACGACAACAAGAAGCCGAAGGAAGCGTTTGACCTCTACCAAACGCTGAAGAACAAGAAATCGTAGGGGCGCACTGCGTGCGCCCATTCCGCTGGCATTGCCCGACAACGGGGCGGACGCAGTCCGCCCCTACCTCAGATACTGAACGAACCGGGCGCGGACGAGTTTCCACATTGCGTGGGAAAGGACATGCCCGGTGTCCTTCTCGATGAAACAGGTGAACTTGTTGGCGGCACCGGCCTTCTGGTATGCGGCAGCGATGGTCTTGATGGCGGCGCGGATTTCTTTGATCGGGCTGCCTTCGTCCTTTTCGCCGAAGTTCAGGTGCAACGGACGCGGAGCGATCAGCGCGGCGATGTCGGACGTGTCGCCAAACCGATGCCAGCCGGGAATGAAGTTGGGGAAGCAGTGGAGGATGTGTGTGCGATGGATGGCGGCGTAGGTCGGCAGACAACAATTGCCGATGAGACATTTCAGCCGCGGTTCCCACGGACCGACCAGCCATGTGAACGTCGAACCCATCGAATGACCATAACAACCGATCCGATCAGGAATCACTTCAGGGCGCGTGACGAGGTAGTCAATCGTGCGCCGCATATCGAGAATGTTTTTCCACGCCATGCACTTGCCGGCGACAACGTAACGCAGGAACTCGAACCGTTCGTAGTCGCCGCCTTTCAAATGCGAACTCTGGCGTTCGCCAAAACAAAGCGCGTCAGGACAAATCACAACGTAGCCTTCCTTGGCCAGCGCCACGCCGGTGTGATGCGACGACGAACCGGCCAAGCCCGCCGGCCCGGCCTTGCCGATGTGCCACTCGGCATTGTGCTGGTGCCAGACGGCCACTGCCGGCGCCGGATGTTGTGCAGTCACGCCGTCCGGGATCAGCACAAAGGCCGGTACGCGGTCGCCCGGCTCGACTTCGTAAGTCACAGGCTCAATCCGGTATCCGTCCTTCTGAATTGTCTCGCGGAGCTTTGGACGTAGCGGACACGGCTTCGGCCACGGACCGCCAAGACACTGAAGGAGTTCTGCGCGTAAGTTCCGTTTCATGCCGTGGGCAGGTTACAAGGCGGTCGCGACGTTGCCAAGCGAATCTGAACAAACCCGCGCTCCATATCGTCGAGTATCTGACTATCACACGATGAGAACCCTTGGTTTGCTCATGATTGCATTGTCTGCGTTTGCTGGGCCGGAGATCTGGATGATGCCGCCAGCCCACAACGACGGCAAGGCGTTGCGCGAACTGTTCGAGTATCCCGACCAATGGAAGGAGACGCGCGCGCTGGTGAACGTGCTTGGCTACACCGACCTCAACTTCAAGAAACAATTCCGCGATGATGAATTGAAGGCATGGTTCGCCAGGATGGCGGAGTGGAAACTGAAACTTGGCCTCGAAGTCGGCGCGATCAAACCGTGGGGCCTCACCGGCGAGAAGACGTTCTCCATTGAGCGACCGATGTGGGAGCGTATCGAGCGGCTCGGTGGGAAGATTCACGCCATCGCGATGGACGAACCGTTGCTCTGTTGCCGCAAACACATCAACAAGCCCGACGACTACGCCGTGGCCGAAACCGCCGCCTACATCGCCCGGGTGCGAAAACATTTTCCCAACGTGCTGATTGGTGACGTTGAGACATATCCCTCAATTCCCTTGGCGGATCACTTCAAGTGGATCGAGGCGCTGAACAAGCGACTGGCGGAGTTGAACGTGCGCGGCCTGAATTTCTACCGGCTCGACGTGAACTGGGCAGAGTTCGTTGCGTTCAACCGCGGTAGCTGGCGGGAAGTCCGCGAACTGGAGCGACATTGCCGGCAGCGCGAGCTTCCGTTCAGTCTCATCTACTGGCCGTCGCTGCTGCCCGCGATGAAACGCAAAGCGTTGGCCGACGACTCGACTTGGTACGTCGGCATCATGCAGCAAGGCTACGACTACGCGCTCGTGGACGGCGCGCCCGACCAGTACGTCATCGAAAGCTGGGTCCAATCGCCGGATCGTTGTGTCCCGGAAACCAGCGACTTCACGTTCACCCGTTCGATGCTGGATTTCGTCAACCGCTTCGTCAAACCGCGGGCGCCATGACAGAATCGCCTTGCGGACAACCTGCAAAACGCATACCTATCTCCACCATGAATCACATTCAGTTCACCCGCCGCAGTTTCCTCAAAGTCGCCGGAGGGGCCGTGCTCGCTGCGGGCGTCGCCGGCGCTCAAACTCCATCCACTGCGCCAAGTGTAGCTGTGCCGAAGGGTCGCATCGGGAAACTGGAAATTTCGCGCTTGATGCTCGGCACGAACATCATCACGCATCATGTCCACGCGCGCGACTTGCAGTTCGTCCGGAACCTGTCGCGCCACTACAACAGCGAGGAGCGCGTGATGGCGACGTTTGCGGAGGCCGAGGCGCGCGGCGTCAATACATTCATGACGCACAACGACGAGACGGTCGTGCGATTGTTTCGCGAGTTTCGCAAGCGCGGCGGCAAGATGAACTGGATCATCGCGCCCGATGGCAAGGAGAGCAGGGAAGCCGAAGTCTTTAGTGGCGCGGTCCAACGCCTGGTGGACGCCGGCGCGGACGCCTTGTATCTGCATGGCGCGATAAGCGACCCGTTGATCAAGAGAAAACAGTTTTCGTTCCTGACCGAACTGGTGGCGATGATGCAGGCGACCGGCCTCCCGACCGGCGTGGGTGCGCACGACTTGGAAGTCGTCAAGGCCTGCGAGGCCGCCAAGCTCTCGTGCGATTTTTATTTCAAGACGTTTCATCATCACAAGTATCCCACGGCTCCGGAGGCAAAGGACATCAAAGGCCCTCACGCTGAGTCGCCGCACGGTTACTGGTGTGCCTATCCGGAGGAGACCGCCGCGTTCATGAAGACAGTCAAGAAACCGTGGATCGGCTTCAAGGTGATGGCTGCCGGCGCGATTCCGCCGCGCAACGCCTTCGAGTATGCCTACAAGAACGGCGCCGACTTCATTCTCGCCGGGATGTT
>CAZNOK010000153.1:0-4163 GCA_964574605.1 uncultured Verrucomicrobiota bacterium | reverse complement strand
TGGACGGGCGAGATGAGAGAGAGACTTCGATGGCTCGCCGGGAGGTTCGACTTCGAGATTGCCGAGGACGCGCAGATTGCGACCGAAGTGCTCGCCGGCATCAAGAACCGTGCTCGCCCCTGGTGCGGATGAACCGGCGACAGTTCCTCCAAACTGCCTTAGTCCTCGCGGCGGGTTGCCGTTCATTTCCCGTGGCGCGAGGCAAAGCACCGTTCCGCGTTCTCTACAGCAACGACGCAACAAACACAGTCTCATGTGTCAGCCCGTGGCACAAAAAGGGTGAACCGTTCCGGGCTAAAATGCTCGAAGCCAGCGTGGACGAAGCTGTCGGCGTGGACGCGCACTTCCTACAGCCCGGGCTTGGCTGGATTCCGTGGTGGAAGAGCAAAGTCTATCCAGCCGACGAACATTACCGCTGGTATCAGAAATGTTCCGGAAAAGTTCCGGATTCGTTTGGCAAGTACATGCTCGCCGGCGGCGACATGGTGAAAGTGTTCATCGAGCGTTGCCGCAAGCGCGGCCAGGCACCGTTCATCTCGCTGCGCATGAACGACGCCCATCATGTCGAGGTTCCCGGTTCGGTCTGGATCAGCCGGTTCTTTGCCGAGCATCTCGACTGGCGGATCGGCCCCAACTTTGTCCGAGGAGAAGAGCGCGTGTTAAACTGGGCGATTCCCGAAGTCCCGGCGCACAAGCTCGCGCTCATCCGCGAACTGTGCGCGAACTACGACTTCGACGGCTTCGAGATGGATTTCATGCGGATCTACAGTTACTTCCGTCTCACCGAGACCACCAGCGCCCAACGCCGCGCCATCATGACGAACTTTGTCCGCGACGTGCGCGCCGCACTCGGTCCGCGACGCTGGCTCTGCGCGCGGGTGCCGTGTTATCTCGCGATGCACGACGCCCTCGGCATTGATCTGCCGGCGATGGTCGCAGCGGGGCTGGACATGGTGAACCTCTCGGCGAGTTACTTCACCGTTCAGCAGACCGACCTCGCCGCTATCCGCAAACTGGTGCCGGACGCGGCGGTCTATTTGGAGTTGTGCCACTCGATTTGGAACGGGCGAAAGCCTGCCGGGGCTAAAGGCTACGATTCATTTCCGTTTCGTCGCGCGACACCGGAGCAAATGCAGACCGCAGCGCATTTCGCCTACGCGCGCGGCGCCGACGGCGTGAGCTTGTTCAACTTCGCGTATTACCGCGAGCACGGCGGACCGGGACGCGGGCCGTTCAACGAGCCGCCATTCCACGTTCTGCCGCGTCTCGGCGACCGCGCACGGCTCGCGCGCCAACCCCAGCACTGGTTTCTCGCGAACGGCTGGCAACATCCCTTGCCCCAGAAACTGCCGGCCACGTTCACGCTTGATCTCGCGCCGCGAGCAGGGCAGGGTCGCCTCCGCATCCAAGGCGAGACGTCGCTCGGCACGAGCCGTTGGCAGGCACGTCTGAACGGCGTCGAGCTTGCGCCGACTGACGATGTTTCGGAGCCGTATCCGAATCCATATCCGCCGATGCTCGGCAAACCTGACGAAATGCGCGCGTGGCTCGTGCCGGCAGGCCTGTTGCGTGATGGCGTGAATCGAGTGGAGTTCACACTGCAATCCGGCCCAACAGTGCGATTGGCCTATCTCGATCTATCGGTGAACACGGCATGAAACAATTCATCCTCTTGATTGCTCTCTGCCAAGTCGCGCTTGGTTTTGACAGCGCGAAGTGGATTTGGTCGTCTGCGGAAAAATCGCAGCCAAAGGGCACGGTCTATTTTCGCGCGGGCGTTGCAGTGACGGAGAAGGCGCAGATCAAGTCTGCCGAACTCAACGTGACTGCCGACAACCTGTACGAGGTTCATCTCAACGGCAAATTCGTCGGCGAAAGCTCGCCGAATCCGAACGACTGGAGCAAACCAAGGAAGTTCGACGTCGCCAACCTGCTGAACGCCGGCGACAACACCATTGCCATCGAAGCTGCCAACACCGCGCCCGGCCCGGCGGGGTTGCTGATGAAGCTGTCGGTCAAGCTCGCCGATGGGCAGGTGGTTGTTCTCGTCACCGATGCAACGTGGAAGTTCAGCCTGACCGAGGAGAAGAACTGGCAGCAGCTCGATTTCAACGATCAGGCGTGGAAGCCGGCTGCTGTCGTGGCAAACTTCGGCGAAGGACCGTGGCGTAAACTCGCAGCGCCCGCCGTCGCCGATAAGGCGGGCAAGCGAGGACCTACCGTTGAAGAGACCGGTGTGCCCGCGCCACCGGACTTCGCATGGCCGGCCGGCGTCATCTTTGTCGGCGACGATTGCAGCCTCTATCGCGGCCAGAGCGGCAACGCCTACCAAAGCCTCAACGTCACCGTCTTCAATCCACGCCACTCCCGCTCGTTTCCCGAACACGACCTGCCTGCGCCGATGAAAGTCGGGCACAAACTTTTCGTTTTGAAACCTCGCTCGAAACCAGAGTTGCTGCTCGACGCGGGGAAGGGGGCGCTCGGTTCTCCGACCGTTACGTTCGACGGCAAATGGATTTACCTCTCGATGGCCTACGACGGCGAACCGTTCTACCACATCTACAAACTTCCTTCCGCCGGCGGAAAACCGCAGCGGCTCACCGATGGACCGTTCCACGACATTGATCCCGTCGAGTTGCCGGATGGGCGGATTGTCTTCACCTCAACGCGCATCGGCACGTTCGAGGAATATCACAACCCGCCATCGCGTTCGCTATTCTCGATGCAACCCGACGGCACGAACATTCGCCCGTTGACTTACACGTTCATCTTCGACAACGAACCCGAAGTCCTCGCCGACGGGCGCATCCTGTTTATCCGCTCTGACAACTTTTTCGACCGCGGCAAGGTCGAGACGTTGTTGCACGCCGTTCATCCCGACGGCACGCACGGCTACACCGAGTTCGGTCTCGATCTCGGCCCCGAATACGGCGGTCGGCTCCGAGCGTTCAACTGCGGCAGCCCCGCGCCGATGCCCGATGGCCGCGTCGCGTTCGTCAACGCCTCCGGCATCGCCATCGGCAAACCCGGTTGCCAGCAAAGCGACCTCCAACACCTGCGCGTCGAGGCCGGTGATGTGGCTGCGTTGCCGGACGGTCGCTTGCTCTGCACTGTGCCCCGCAAGACCACCAGCCTGAAGATGGTCAAGAAACAACAACGCACGGTTGCTGATTACAGCTACGAGAAGATCTGCGTCATTGACCCGCAGGCCAAAGATGCGAAGCCTGTCATCATCTTCGACTCGCCGGACGAACCACTTCATTCGCCGGTGTTTCTCGGCGTGCGACCGCGTCCGCCAGTCCTGGTACGAAGCATTGGTTCAGCGGACGGCGACGATCCGAACGCGACCGGCATCCTCTTCTGCCAGAACGCCCGCTTCACGAAGAACACCACCGCCGGTTGGCCGCATGTTCGTGCGATTCGCGTCATCGGCAGCCGCGGCCTGAACTTCCGCTCGTCGCACTCCTACATCGTCCACGCCGGCACCGAGGTCGTCGAACTCGGCACCGTCCCACTGATGCCCGACGGCTCGTTCGCCGTCGAGGTGCCCGCCGACATGGCCATTGCGTTTCAAGCCGTGGACGCCGAGGGTCGAAGTGAGTTGAACGAGATGTCGTGGATTTATGTTCGCCCGAACGAGGTTCGCGGATGCATCGGTTGCCATCAACCGCGCCAGTCAGCGCCACGCGACACGCGCACGGTCATCCAAGCGCTACGCGAGCCACCGCTGAAGCTGCTCGGCAAAGGCGACCCGCACCGCTTCCGTGGCAATAACGCCGCCGTGACCGGCCTGATGGAACTCCAACTCGACCGTTACCGCGAAGTTGCTGGCATCAACCGCCACGAACAGAACGTCGCCTCGCTCATTGCGCGACTGAAATCGTCCGACGAAGGCATGAAGATCACCTCCGCCCAGCGGCTAGCCATTTTCCGCGCTCCTGCCGCCGCGCCGTCGTTGGAAGAACTCTTGCGCGACGAGTCCCGCGAGGTCCGAGTCGCCGCAGTGTTTGCGCTGTCAACATGCGGAAGCGCGAAGAACATCCCCGCCTTGCAGCGGTTGTGTTCCGGCGACGACATGCTTCTCGCCCAAGCCGCGAAGGTCGCCATCGAGAACCTCGCCGTCGGCAGCCCTGACATCCGCCGCAACGCCGTCGCCATCGGTC
>CAZNOK010000152.1:0-12666 GCA_964574605.1 uncultured Verrucomicrobiota bacterium | reverse complement strand
CTTCCGTGATGAAGCCGGTCAGGACGTGCTGCTGTTCATTGACAACATCTTCCGATTCACGCAAGCCGGCTCGGAAGTGTCGGCGCTGCTGGGCCGTATGCCGAGCGCCGTTGGTTATCAACCGACGCTGTCCACGGAGATGGGCGAACTTCAGGAGCGCATCACCTCGACGAAACGAGGCTCGATCACCTCGGTGCAAGCCGTCTATGTTCCCGCCGACGACATCACCGACCCGGCGCCCGCGACGACGTTCACGCATCTCGACGGCTCCATCGTTCTTTCGCGACAGATCGCCGAGCTTGGGATTTATCCGGCAGTTGACCCGCTCGCTTCGACATCGCGCATCCTTGATCCACTCGTCGTTGGCGAGAACCACTACAAAGTCGCTCGCGGCGTCCAGCAAGTCCTCCAACGCTACAAAGATCTTCAGGATATCATCGCCATTCTCGGCATGGAAGAATTGAGCGAGGAGGACAAGGTCACCGTCGCCCGCGCGCGCAAGATTCAGCGGTTCCTGTCGCAGCCGAACTTCGTTGCCGAACAATTCACCGGCACGCCGGGCAAATACGTCCGTATCGCCGACACCGTCCGCAGTTTCCAGGAAATCCTCGAAGGCAAACACGACGACCTGCCGGAACAGGCGTTCTACATGGTCGGCGTCATCGAGGAAGCCCGCGACAAAGCGGAGAAGATGAAGAAAGCGTAATGGCGGAGAAAACCTTCCAACTCGAAATTCTCACGCTTCAGCGCCAGTTCCTGCGCGAGCCGGCCCGCTTCGTCATCGCGCCCGGCCAGGAAGGCGTCTTCGAGATTCTGCCGGGCCACGCGCCGTTCATCTTTGCGCTCAAACCCGGCGCATTGCGGATTCGCACGCCCGACGGCAGAGACAGCTGCGTCGCTGTGGACGCGGGTTTTCTCGTTGTGCAGAAGGACACCGTCACGGTTCTGACCCGCAGCACTGAGCGGCCGGAGGAGATTGATTTGCCGCGCGCGCAAAAGGCGAAAGCGCGCGCCGAGGAACGTCTCCAGAAACGCAACGGCGTGGACGTGATGCGCGCGCAGGCGGCGATGGAACGCGCGCTTGCGCGAGTGAAGGTCGCGGCCTATCGTAAGAAGGAATATGAGCATCATTCTACCCGGCGGCACACATCTCAGCCGTGAAGCGCGGATTGCCGCGTCCGTTGCCGCGTGGCAGCGATTCCGCGAGCGCCAGCACCAACACATTCCCGAGCGCCTTCCGTTCATCACGCTCTCCCGCCAGTATGGCTGTGAGGCGCTCGGCCTTGCCGCGCGACTCGTCGAAATCCTGAACGAGCGTTGCCGGCCCGCCGTGCCGTGGGCAATCTACGACCGCGAGGTGCTCGACCTTGTCGCCGCTGAACTTCACCTCAGCCGCGAGATCGTCGCCACCATGGACGGTCGTCGTCGCGACGCGATGAGCGAGTTCTTCGAAGCCATCCTCAACCGCAAGGTGGATGAGGCGCTGATGTTCCGCAAGATCGCCGAAGTCATCCGCTCGCTCGCCACGCACGGTCACACCATCCTTGTCGGACGCGGCAGTTTCATGCTCACCCACGACATTGGAACCGGCCTGCAGGTCCGCCTCATCGCGCCCCGGCCGTGGCGCATCCAGAACATCGCCAAGTGGAAAAAACTTTCCCCCACTGACGCCGAGAAGGATGTGGAACGCGGCGAGACGCAACGCGACACGTTCCTGAAGACGTTTTTCCTGCGACAACCGTCCAACCCATTCCATCTGACCATCGAGAACTCCGTGTTCAACGTTCCGCAGATGGCCGAGATTATTTTTACTGCGCTGGCCGCGCGGTTCGGCGAGATCCTCGTCGAGGATTGACCTTCGTTTCGTTCCCGCGGTTGGCCCAGCGCGCCAGCACGAACAACAGGTCGCCCAGCCGATTTAGGTACGGCACGATTGGTTTGCTCTTCACACAAGCCCGTTCTGCCCGCCGGCAGACCGCCCGCGCAAAATGGAGCGGACCCGTCGGCAGGATGAACTGCTTCAACGGCGGCAACTCCGCCTCCAGCTTGTCTATCAACTGTTCCATCTTCTCCACCGGTGCCGACTCATCAAGGTGGAACAGGTCGTTCTGAATGTCGGCGAGGATGGCGTCGAGTTTGCAATTGGAATTCAGGAAACGCGCCAGCCCGATGGCCGAGTTCAACTCGTCGAGCGCTCCGATGGCTTCGATCTCCGGCGAATCCTTGCGGACGCGCCGCCCGTTGCGGAGCGCCGTCGTGCCGTCGTCGCCTTTGCGCGTGTAAATCTTCAGCATTTCTGGAACTCCGCCGGGATCAGGCAGATGAACTTCAACGGCCCGGTGCCGGCGTTCTTGAACTGGTGCTTCTCGTTGGCTGGTACGAACAACACATCGCCCGCCTTCAGCGCGACTTCGTTGCCCTCGCGCCAAATCGTGGCTGCGCCGTCGAGGATGAAGACTTCGTGTTCGTAGGGATGTTGGTGCAGCGGCGTGTAGCCGCCTGCGGCGACCTCGAAGACGCGCATTGCAAAGTTCGGCGCACCGTCGCGCTTTGAGATGGCGACGCGGTACGCGCAGCCGTTGGCGCCTGGCATTTCGACTTTCTCCAGCGGGACTTGATTGACGTTGGTGATTTTCACACGGAAACCTTATATGATGAATCCCATGAAAAGCCACCGAAAAGCACAAGTTGAAGTTTGGAACATTCGTGAATAAGATTGGCGCTGAGGACAAGATCATGTCTCGAACTTGTGTGCGAACCGTTGTCGGTTGGGTGTGTGTGATTGGAGCCGGGGTTGCGTTGGTAATACAAAGCCAACAGGCGGGCGCGGCACAAAAGAAAACCGCCGCCAGCAAACTCATCGGCACTTGGAAACTGGTGGCCATCGAAGAGCGCGACGCCGACGGCAAGTTGACCGTGCCTCTCGACTACGGCTCAAACCCGGTGGGGATGTTGATGTATGACGCCACGGGCCACATGTCGGCCCAAGCGATGCGCCGGGGCCGGGCAAAACTGCCTTCGGACGACGTGCATCTCGCAACGCCCGAACAGGCCAAGACGGCGTTTACCGGTTACAACGGCTATTTCGGCACCTACGAGGTCATCGAGGGCGAGAGCATCGTGATTCATCATGTCGAGGGCAGCATGATTCCCAACTGGGAAGGCGGCGACCAGCGAAGAAAATTCACGGTCTCCGGCGACACACTCATCCTCGAACCGCCGCCAATCCAAGCTGCCGGCGCGAAACGCGTCCGACGGCTGACATGGGAGCGTGTGCGATGAACCGACGCGAATTCTTGGCCGTGGTGGCTGCGGCATGGCCAGCCGCAAATGCCTTCGCTCGCAGTGCGGCGAAGAACCTCGTCATTGATTCCCATGCTCACCTGAGTTTTCGTGCCTCACCCGCCGACGAAGGCAACGAAGCTTTGGTGCTCGACGCAGCCGACAAGCTGGGCATTGATCAACTCTGTTGTTCCATCCTCCCCAAACGTCCGGCCACGGTGGAAGGTTTTCAGACCGCCAATCGCGTGATGGCCGCCGCCCATAAACGGCATCCGGATCGTTTCCTCGGTTACTGTTTTGTGAATCCGGGCTGCGGTCAGGCTGCGGTGGACGAGATTCGCCGCTGTCTCGACCTGCCCGGTTTCATCGGCGTGAAACTCTACAACGAACACCTTTGCACCGATCCGATTGTGTTCCCGGTCATCGAACTGGCGACCGAATTGCGTGTGCCGATCCTGCATCACGCCGGCCACTCGCACTACCCGGTCAAGGAACAACCGAAAATGTCCGACGGCGGCCGCTTGGCCGAGTTGGCCAAGCGATACCCGGAAGCTAAATTGATTTGCGCACACATCGGCGGCGGTGGCGACTGGGAGTGGACCATCAAAGCCTTGCGGCACGCGAAGACCGTTTATCTCGACACCAGCGGCAGCGTAACCGATGAGGCGATGGTTGACATGGCTGTGAAAGTACTGACTGCGGATCGGTTGTTGTTCGGATGCGATATGTCATGGACGGCGGGCATCGGCAAAATCCGCGCGGCACGATTGAGCGCAGAAGACCGGCGAAAAATCCTCGGTGGCAACATGCAGCAACTGCTGGCCCGGAGAGCGAGGCCGCAATGATCATAGACACCAACGCTTATCTCGGTCCGTATGCTTTCCGCCAACTCAGGTACAACACAGCGGACAGGCTGTTGCGGCTCATGGACACTAAGGGGATTGACAAAGCGTGGGTTTCCAGCGCCGCCGCCATCACGCACCGCAACGTCCAACCTGCAAACGAAGAACTGGCCGAATCGGTGCGCCGATATCGTGACCGCCTGATCCCACTGGCCGTGATCAATCCCTTCTATGCTGGCTGGCAGGATGACTTGACGGCTTGCAGAGAGTTACTCGGCATGAAAGGACTGCGGCTCTATCCGAACTGGCATAACTACAAACTCACCGACAAATGTTGCCTCGATTTGATTGATGCGGCAACGGCCTTGCGGATGCTGATCACCATCCCGATACGTGTAGAAGACTACCGGCAACGAAGCTGGCTGGTGGACGTGAAAGACCTCACGCCGGCGGAGATCGTGCCATTGATCAAAGCCAAACCCCAAGCGCGGTTTGTGTTGCTCAACGGCACCGGCTACACCAGCTCGCTGCTGGGAAAAAAGAACAACGACCTGCCGGCCAACTATTGGATTGAAATCTCGCGGCTCAGCACCGTGATGGCCAACGAAATCGGCAAGCTGGTCGAAGTGCTCGGGTCTGATCGCATCGTGTTCGGCACCGGCATGCCGTTCAACGCGCCCGACCCGTCCTTCGTCAAAATCGAAGTCCTTCAGTTGAGTCGCAAGGACAAGGATCGGATTTGCGGGGAAAACGCTACGACCCTGATGAGTTGAAAAGTACTCCTCATGCTCCGCGTGAGGATGGCAAGGGAACTCATCACGCGGAGTGTGATGACTACTTTGCTACTTTCTCGACAAACGTCCACGCGAGCTTGCCGTCCTGCACGGAGGCGACGGCAAAATGACCGGTGATACGTGACCCGAGCACTGTGAATGCACCGGTGTCGGGCATGGACATCACGTAGTCGCTGCCCAAAGCGGTTTCGACGACGAGGACGCCAGCGGGATCGAGCAGTTTCACGCTGCGCACAAATGGCTGTTTTCCTTGGTGTCCCTCGAAGACGGAAATGAATGTCTTCACGCTGTCGCCTTCGCAGCGGCGCACAATGTAGGGAATCGTTGCGCCGATGTCGCTATTCTTCCAGTCGCGTTGGCCCCAGCCATCGGCGACAAACACGCGCTCGCCGGGCTGGCCGATGTTCCACGCCACACAGGTCATGTTCCGTCCACATTTCCACGTCGTGCGCCAGATGCCGGCACCGCCGGCGTTGCGGATGTTCTTGAAGTCGTAAAGTTTTTCAGCGGACACAGACTTCAATTTCAGGTCGAGCACGTTGCATGTGTTCGTGAAGCCATGATAAACGTAGTCCTGCCGTTTGCCGCCCTCGATGCGGAAGAAGTCCACGACGTAGTTGTGACCGTTGCCGTGGTCAATCACCGCTGACGTGCGGCGGTAGAGTTTCGCAATGGGATAAGCGCGCGACGACGCTTCCATCGCCTTGACGTGTTGCGATGTCTTGAAGAACAGCACGTCGCCGCCGCGTTCTCTCGTGATTTGGTCTTTCTCGTCAATGACCACTGTGTTGTGCGCAACGGTGCGGATCGTCATCGGCCTTTGCGGATGGTCCCAGAGATAGCCGAGATCGGAAAGCAGTTCGCGTCCCTGTTTCCAGTAGTAGAGATTGAGGCTGTCGTAGTGATGATGGTTGCCCCAGTGGCTCGCGCTGAGCGTCAACAGGCTTTCGCGGCCGTCCGCGCCGGTGCGCATGTGGCCGATGCGCAACGACGGCGGACACCAATCAGGAAATGACAGCGGCGGCGACGGCTTCGTTTCCAGCCCCGGCTCGCGGTAGTAAAGCGCATGATTGGAGCCGGGCAATTCCTTCAACAGTTCCCGTCGGGCAACATCGCCGGCGGAACCGGCGCGCAACGTTTCCTTCAATAGCGCAAGATACTGTGGACGGTCGGGATAATTGCCTGCCATCAGTTCGACATAGTCGGCACCAAGCCCCGACTCGCGCATCGAGTCCGCACTGGGTGGATAACGCAGGTTGCCTTGCAGGCCGCGGAAGAAACAGTCCCAGACGCGTTCGTAGGCGGTGCCGTGGTAAAGATCGTGTGCGTCAATCCGTTGGCCCGACGGGTCGCGGTAACCACGAAACGCCTGTGCGAAGTCCCAGATGCCGCCGAGCGTCATCGTGCCGTAGGCCGGCGATTCCGAGGTCGCACCGTCCGGCAGAAACCAGCCATCCACTGTCTTGTGGAAACCTTCCAAACCGAATCGCACGAGTTCGGGATGGCCGACGCACATGCCGACCAGCGAAGCAGCGGAGCGGTTGCTCACCGACTTGTTGTTGATGCCTTTGTCGCACACGAGAAGGATCGTACCCTCCAGCAACAAGTCGCGCTCGATCTTGCGTCGCTCGGCATCGGAGTAAATCGGTTTTCCACCGGCGTCCTTGGCGGTGCAGGTGAAATCGTAGGCTTCGACCATTTGGCGTACGAACCACGATTCCATGCCGACGCCACCGGCGCGACCCGCGCTCCAGTAGCCGGTGTGCAGCCGGCGGTCGGGCTTATTCGGCGGCGGACAGAGTTCCGGTTCAGGCAGTTTGTTGATGAACTGCGACGCAACGCGCGGGTCCATGTCGGCGTACTCGCCGTAGCCAACATGCACAAGCCACGTCGGGTAGCACTCAGCGAACCGCAGCAGAATGTCGCGGCAGGCGCGAGCGTATTCAGGTTTGCCCGTGAGCAGGTGCGCTTCGGCCAGCGTGCGGCAATAGTCGGCGATCCATTTCACTTTTCGCGCGCGGACGTTGGCCGTGAAACTCGGCCGCCCGGTTTTGTAGCTGAAGATGACAAACGTGTCGCCGCCGCAAAAACTGATCGTCTGCGGCTTGCGCCACTTGGTTTGGAGCACGATGTCTTCTGGATACTTTTCGTTTGGGAAGACGGTGCCGCAAACGTTGCACTTGATGTGTTCGCTGTCGTCAAGATTCCACGTCCAGAGGCCGTGTGGATGGACCGGCTTGCCTTGCGCGCGGCAGGCGGGACACGGCGTCCAAAGCGAATCGCCCGGCGTGGTGTCGGGGATCATCCTTGCGAGGAATTCCGGCGTGATGCGGTCGAGGTAACGCTTGGCGCCCGCTTCGGTGTTGGCGACGTATCGTTTCGCCCAAGCGTAACGGCTGATGTTCTCCCGCGCGCGGGCGATGTCGGCGGGTTTGAACACGAGACACGGGTGCTTGACTGTGTCGCGGTATTTCTCCCACGCTGACCAGTCGAGCAACGGCTCGGAGGAAGCCGCTTGCAGGTTCACGGCGGCAACAAGAGTCGAAAACAAGAGAATCTTTCCGCGCCATGTTGAGGATTGAGATTGAGTTTTCGGTGTGGTGGCAGGCATGGCGAACGCCTCGTTACGGTGACAGCGACTTGACCGGCGCGACGGCTTTGTTGACGAGAATGTTTTCGGCTTCGGGACTGACCGCGCTCACGTTCACCTCGTAGCCGCCTTCGGGATACGATGACGCGGCGGGGATGTAGCCGCCGCCCCAGTGGTTGTAGGCGCTGGTCCACACGTGCGAACCCGTGCGGCGACTCCAATCAGCCATTTCGCGCTTGATTCGCAGTCCGATCTCGACGCAAACCTCGCACTGGCTGAAGACAATGAAGATGTTGCCGATCCGAACGGCTGCGACTTCGATCTCGTGTGTCTTCTTGGTATCCTTCTTGTCCGGCAGACTGATCTTTTCGCTCACACTGGCGAGCGGCAACGGTCGGGCCGGTGCGCCGGTGACTGACTCCGGCGGCACGCAGACAGCCGTCATCACGGCGCGGCCGAGTTCGTGTCCGATCTCGGCGACGGTCTGTTTCATGTCGAGAAGCACGAAGCCAAATTTTCCGGTGGGCGAAACGTAACGCGGTTTCACGTCGCCACCGAAGCCTTGGAGGAACACCGGTGTGCAGTTGGTGTAAGCGGCCGCGATCCAGTCGCGCGCAAAGCCGACATAATCCGGCGCGATGTCGAGGCAACTGGCCTGCAATGTCGTCGGGTGGCACGCGTAGCTGAAGACAACCGCGCGCACTTGATTGGTGGAACCGAGGATGCGCAACACGGGCACGTCGAGGTCAATCGGTTTGCGCGGCTCCGGCCTCATGCCGATTGCCTTGCCTTTCGAGTCCAACTGCCGGCGGTTCACGCCCATCGTGCTGCTGCCGAGCGCGTAATCGAGCCTCGCGTCCTTCAAGTCTGCGACCGCCGCCGGCAAGAGGCTGCACGTGCGCGCGACGAAGTTGGAAATGTAGGCGGCGTTTTTCGAGTTGAACGACGGCCCGCAATGCGTGTGCGAACTGTTGATGATCATCCGCTGCGGCGCGATGCCGACTTTCGCGGCGGCGGCGCGAATGGCAATCAGCGCTTCCTCGCTGATCTTGCAGACATCGAGCGCCATGAGTCCCAACCGCATCTGTCCGTTATCGAAAACCAGACACGTCGCGCTGAGATTCTTGAACACGCCGGTGGACGGCGCCTTGCGCGCCGCGAATCCTTGCATCCACACCGGTTGAACCGGTGTGATATCCACGGTCGCGATGCCGACTTTCAGCAACGGGGGCGCGTTCGTGGCGATGCCGGCTTGTCCGGCGCTTTCGAGAACCGCGATGACTGCAAGCAATCGAATCAGGCTCATAACTTCATCTCCGTTTACGGCGGAACCTGCCAGACGAGCAAGGTAGTGTCTTGGCTGGCTGAAACCAGTCGCTTCCCATCTTTCGCGAGGGTGAGCGACGTGACCGCACCGTTGTGCCCTTTCAGTGCAGCAATCTGTTTGGCGTTGACCAGATCCCAGCAGGCAACGTTGCCGGACAGGCTGACGTGAGCACGCGAGCCGTCCACTGAACACGCCATCGCGGTCACAGCGCCGCCCACGTTGATTTCTGCAAGTAGCTTTTTCGTCTCCAAATTCCACAGACGCAGAACCCCATCGCGGCTTGCAGAAACCGCACGATGGTTGTCACCGGCGAACGCCACGGCCTCGACCCAGCCCCGATGCTGGTCGAACACAGCGACCTGTTTGCCGTCGCGCACGCGCCACAGACGCATCGTGCCGTCACGGCCTCCGCTGAGCAACGCGTCGCCGTCCGGCGACACAGCGACCGACAGGACGCCGCCGCGATGCCCGTCCCGCGCGGCGAGGTCACCTTCGATCACACGTTGCAGTTCGACGCCGGTCGAGTTCCAGAACCGTATCGAACCATCGTCGGCACTGCTGACGAGACCGTCTTTGAAATACTGGACCGAGCGCACGTAGCCGGTGTGTCCTTGCAGTTCGCGCAGCAACCGGCCATCGTTGGCGGCAAACTCGCGAATCACGCCGTCCTTGCATCCCGCCGCGATGCGCGTTCCGTCTGGCGAGGTAGCCAAGGTCCACGCGACGAGGTTCGTGTTCCGGATCGTTGTGAGCGACCGGCCACTCACGATGTCCCACACGCGCAACGTGCCGTCGGCCGAACCGCTCACGACTCGATTATCCGGCAACGCGGCGACGCATTGCACGGGCTGCGTATGTCGCTCCCATTTCAATCGCGGTGAGCCGTCCGCGATGCTGCACTCCGCGATGACTCCGCCGCCATACGACAACGCCCATTTCCCGTCGGGCGAAACTTGGAGGCGCGTGACGTATGCCGGATGCGCCCACCAGCGCGCCAGCACCTGCTTCTTGAGCCGGTCCCAGCGGCGGATCGAGCCATCGCGCGAGCCGGTCAGAAGTTGGTCCGGCTCCTTGCAGTAGGCCAGCGAAACGACTGCGCCGCCGTTGTGACCAGTGAAACTCGCGAGCAATTTGTAGTCATCAAGTTGCGTCTCGGTCGCTCTGGAGCGACTGCCCGAGAGCAGCCGTGCGCCGTCCGGCGAGACCGCGAGACAGCGTTCGTAGATGTTGTAATCCTTCAGCCACTCATGCAACAGCGTCCCGGTCTGCAAATCATAGTGCGCGAGAACCGTGCCGGACCCGGCTGGGCCGCCGGCGATTGCCGTTCGGCCATCCGCGCCGTACACGGCCTCGTAGAACGAATGCAACTTGCCGCGAATGCTCACCAGTTCCTTGCCGTCGGCGAGATTCCATTCCTTGAGCGTCGGTGGCGTAGCGCCGCAAGTGAGGACGCGTGTCTCGTCCGGTGAATAGTAGGCGAGTCGCAACCCTCGTTGACCCGTCGGCCATGATCGCAGTTCGCGTTGCGGATTCAGGCTCCATTCGCGGACGTTGCCACCGGAGTCCGCGACGAGCAAAGCCTTGCCGTCTTTGCGCGGCATCACGGAAATGATGCCGTTGCGACTGGCGACAAGATTCGTCTGTATCCGACCGGCAGCGAGATCCCAAATCTCAACGCGTCTGCCGCTGGCGACCAGTCCGCGGCCATCAGGCAGATAGCGGATATCGCTGACGCTCGCGTTGCGCAGCCGAGTTGTGCCGAGACGTTGAACAGCGTTCTTCGGCAGCGGATCGCCAAACAAATCCTCAGCAGCCCGCGCGCTCAGCAACATGGCGCAGACGAGCACAATGGTGAAGGCGATTCGGATAATCATGGTTCGAGTTTCTTGTCAGGCCCGTAAACGTTACGATAGATTCTCGTGTTGCCGCCGGAAACGATCTTGGTCGCGGCAGGACCGGAAAACCAGTTGTGATGGATTTCTGCGCGCTGCGATGGCACCCCGCGGATGACGACGTGCCGCATCCTGCCCTCGAACGTGTTGTGATGAATGTGCATCCAGTCGCCGGCGATGTCGGTGCCGTCGCCACGGTCTCGTCCGCCGTGCATGTCGAACTGATGGCTGGTCGCATTCGGGCCGACCCAGTTGTAGGCGGCCTCGTAACCGCAGCCGGGACTGCCACTACAGGCGATGACGTGACGTCCATAATCCAGTCGGTTGGCAATGACATGTGTGTCAGAACCACCGTTGGACACCGCGTAACCGTAGCCGCCGAGTTGGATGTGGTGCATGTAGTTGTGGTGAATGTAGGTCTTCATTGCGTTGGCGCCGACGCCGACGCCCCTCAGGTTGAAATTGTAAATCTCGCAATTGTCCACTTGGCACTCGTTGTGAACGATACTCATGAAATGGGAACTGATCGCGACCCGCTCTGCGCCGGCATAGGCGCCCTCGAATCGCAGTCCCGTCACGCGCACACGGTCCCCGCCCGTGCTCAACATCGCGCGGCTGGGATGCTTCGAGATCAACAGCGCGCCCGGCGAACCATTTCGACCGCGGCTTCCCGCCAGCGTCACGCCGCCCGGCAACCGCAGCGTGCCTGTCTCAGTCAGGCCCATCGTCACGCCATCGGGCACGTAAATCACTTGGCCCGCCTGCGCTTTCTTCAACGCAGCAATCAACTCTTCGGCCGTGGTGACTGTGAAATCGCCCTTGGTGAGAATATTGCGATAGCCTGCTCCACCGCCGACCGGGTCGCCCGTCGGATTCGCCTCGTGGCCGAACACCTCTGCCGAAGCTGCGCCGGCCCTCATAACAATCATCGCCGAGACAAACGTCAACAGCAGGCCTTGAGACAGTGTTTTCATTTTTGGTTTCGAGCGCAACAACGCCGGTTGCATGGTACGAACTGCTCTAACAAGGACGCACCAACTGACCGGCTATTCACCGACGATCTTGACGAGCACGCGCTTGCGTCGTTTCCCGTCAAACTCGCCGTAGAAGATTTGTTCCCACGGACCGAAGTCCAGTTTCCCGCCCGTGACCGCCACGACAACTTCGCGGCCCATGACAGTGCGTTTCAAGTGGGCATCGCCGTTGTCCTCGGCCCCGTTGTGGGCGTATTGGGAATACGGTTTCTCCGGCGCCAACTTCTCCAGCCAGCGCTTGAAGTCTTGGTGTAAACCGGATTCATCGTCATTGATGAAGACGCTCGCGGTGATGTGCATCGCGTTGCAGAGCGCCAGCCCTTCCTTGATGCCGCTTTCACGTAAACAGTCCGTCACTTGGGGTGTGATGTTGATGAAGCCGCGCCGGGCAGGAACGTTGAACCAGAGTTCTTTTCGGTAGCTTTTCATGACGGCGTCGTGGTGTGGGATTTGCCACGGAGACCGGCAACGGCAACCGTCCTTGCGCAATCGCCACAGGTTTCCACGTCCGTTTCACCTGCGGCGGGCGCATCCTCGTCAAGGCTGGTTCCTGTACCCCCATCCTCTTCTTCCACTCGGCAGACAGGACGACAGATAACGCCTCGGCAGTCCGTGACCACCACGCCGCCTCCGTCACCCGCTCCTGTCGCGTCCTCCGACCCGGCGGTTGCAGAAGCCAACACCGCTTGCGCCGCGCTCGCCGCCGACCCGCTCAACCCGACGCTGCTCGCCCAACTCCGACAGCTCGCCGATGCGTTGACTGATGCCCCGACGCAAGCCCGTTGTCTCGCGGCGTACCAGATCGGCTGCCGGCTCACCCGCAACGCCAAGGAAGCCGCCGATACGTTGACAGGGATGGACAGGTACATCGTGACCCCCCTCGTAGGGAGTAGAAGGTGAGCAAA
>CAZNOK010000151.1:6858-12700 GCA_964574605.1 uncultured Verrucomicrobiota bacterium | reverse complement strand
CAGATTAGAATCGTAAGCCCTTTGAAGATGGTGTCGTAGTGGCCAAAGATCGGCGTTTAACGGAAAACGGCAAGTATATGCTTGAGCAGTATTTGCACAACCTAGGAAAAGGAGAACGAGTCATGGCCCAACCCAACGCAGACATCTGCAAGAGAATCTATGAAGCTCATCAAGAGGTCTTGGATGAGATCTTTGTCGCAGTCAAGGGAGTAACTCCTGCCAGCGGTAAAACAGCGTATAACATTTCCTTGATGCACTTGATTAAGAACGGCGTCATGTCTATTTCCGACGTCCTTTATGCTAAGTACAAAGGGGTCTTGCATGAGGCGAAATTGGTGGAAAGACAGGGAGAGGTTTTCGTTGTGCTGAGCGGTGAGGAATTCCCTAACCCAAGTCGCGCCGGGCAGAGGGTTCGCGATAACAAGAGCACAAACGGATGGACCTTTTGGAGCGTAAAGGGACAAGATGGTAAACACAAAGGTTTACTGGCTGAACTAAGGGACAAAGTTGCCACCACCAAACCCGGCGAAGATTCGTAGTTGCAGCGATTTCTCCTATGACAAACCACGGCAATCGTGGAGAAACAAAACAGACGATTCGTGAGGCTATTGATACTGGCATCATGTTGGGGAAGCGTGCTTCTCTCGAAGAATCGCTGGAGTGTTTTGACAGGGCGTTGACGCTCTGCCGTGAACATGGCGACAGCTCGGATGATTTCGAGTTTCTGACCGCAACGGTTCACGCCAACAGAGGTGCGGCACTCGGCGACATGGATCGCTACGCCGAAGCAATTGAAAGTTACGACGCCGCGATCCGAATTTATGAACGCTTGATGGAAACCAACAAGTTGCCGTTCGCTGTGCGGGATTGGTCTGTTGCCGTGATGAACAAAGGCTGGGCGTTGCTCAACACCGGACGTGAAGCCGAGGGATTGGAATGTCATGAACTTGCTCTTGGCGTTCTCCGTAAGTGGAATGACGAGAATGGTTGGCTTGATCCGGAAATTGCGCGGGCGTTGTACAACGTTGGTGAAGGTTACATGCGCACAAAGCGAATGCTTCAGGCGATGCCGCAGTACGAACAGCAGTTGGAGATCCTGCGGCACCTGATTGCGCGCGGGAGAACCGAGTTCGAAGAAGATGCCGCCTACGCGATTTCCAGCCAAGCCGACATCATGGCGCAGTTAGGGCGGAATAAGGACGCGTTGAGGTTTTGCGACGAGGCTCTTGCGGCGTTCGCGCAAGTGGCGCGTGCGACGGAAAACCCCAAACTCGCCGCCGCCGCTTCGACAACTGCCGAACTGCGAGAGCGCGTGCGACGAAAACTGACCGGATGAAAGGAGTCAAACCGTGGCCAAGGATAAAACAGTCAGCGAAGCGAAAGAGAATGTCCGGATTTCGGAAGACGAGAAGTCTGTAGTGGTGGAGAACGTGGTTGTTGCTAATCCGCTTGTAGTGAAGTACCTCAGCGAGCAGAAAGCCGCTGATCGGTGTGCCGTGATACGACGAGCCATTGGAATCGGCGTACTCGCTCTCATGGAGGACCGTATCAGCGCATTCTTCGCCCGGACGGAAAACGAGCTTGGTACGCAGATGGAGTATCTGAAACTCATTTACCAAGACCGCGAGATTCTGGAAGGCACTGCGCGCAAGGGCACAGTGGCCGAGCGCGAATATAGCGAAGTTCTCCAAGGCATCATCCGGGAGCAGAAGTTGCAAGACACCGTCAGTTTGACCGGAGCTACCCCCGAGGATGAGATGAACAAGACCGGCGATATTCTGGTCACGGTCAACGATGCAAACTTGGTTACTCCGCGACGCATTGCCATCGAAAGCAAACTTGTGCGACGAATGTCGCTAGGCAAGATCGCTGACAGGGCGGTCGTAGCCGATGCTGATACGGTGTTATCGCAACTTCTGGAGATGCGCGCAAACCGTCAATCCGACGAACAGATCATTATCCTCGATGAGGCAACTGCCAGCGACGCAGTGAGAGCCGAAGTCGGCTGGCTACGCTATTTCCCAGAATACGGGTTCGTTTGCGTCACCGACCGTGCGCGTGACAATTTCGAACCGTTGCGCATCGCTTATCTTCTGGCGCGGCGCATGGTATTTGAAAGGGCGTTAGCTGAGAAACAAGGCAAGACGGTCAAACTACGTCTTGACGCAATCAATCTGGTCATTGAGAGGTTCTTCCGAAACCTTGACCTTCTCGACACGGCTGGTGATTCATTCAACACGATACGGAAAGAAGCGGTGAAGGGCACCCTTTACCTCGCGCAAATGAAGACCGCTGTCGAACGGGATCGCGACGCCGTCAACAAGCTGCTTGGCAACGGCGGATTGACCACCGAGGAATTGTTTGACGTTCTGGAGCATGTTGGTCTCGCCGCAGAATGGACAGCCCGCGAGGCAGCGTTGAAAACCGAAATGAAGAAAGCGGACAAGAAGCTCAAGACGTAAGGCGTTTCCGATATATCGCTAGGCGATATATCGAAGCGCGCACAACTTCATCAGTTGTGTCTGTTGAAGTACCGGCCAGCCGGAACAGAACCGGAACATTTGCCGTGCGGGGGAAGTGTTTGTTCTGCAACACCGGGCTTTACTTTTCCGGGGGCTTTGGTATTCTGCGCGCCAACAAGGAGGTCGTATCTTTTATGAAGGAGGCTGACAGCAGTGTAGCCACCGTTGTACCTGCAACGGATAATGCGCCCGGCTTTACCGTGGTCGGAAATCCGACACAGAAAGAGGAACTCGAACATGAACTCCAGCAGAAACGGGAGCAACTGTTGTTGTTGCGCCGCCAGCAGGAGGAACTGGAGAAGCAGAAGACCGACTTGGAAGACCTGCGCCGCAAACACGAGGAGTATGCTCGTGGCCGTCAGGAGATGATCGAGCAGCTCACCCGCGCGCTGGTGTTGCTGGATCGTGAACAGATCGAGGCGCAACGACGCGTCGAGCTTTGCATCAGCACACGCCAGGCGTTCCGCGACGCGCTGGAGCAACTGCAAGGAATCCGCGATGAGGAATGGACGAGCATGAACGTCCGCACCGAATTGAGCCGGGCGCTTGGCATCGTCGAGAACACGCGGGCCGAATTGCAGCGGGCCGGCGCGCGGCTTGAGTGCCTCGATCCGAAACAACTTTCCAGCGAGAAGAAAAATGACGACGCCACCACGGAGTTCGTCCGTTACATGAAGCTCGGTCTGGCGGCGTCGTTGCCGCTGATCATTGCCGGCACCATCTGGCTGGTCGTGTCCATCATCGCCAAACGTTGAGCCATGGTTTTCGCCCGCAAACCGCAGACGCCGATTGACCGTGCCGTGGCAGATCTCGAACGGCAGATTACCGATTTGGAGCACAAGGCGCGGCAAACCGAATCAACTGCGGCGCAGCCGGCGACGACAACCAGCACGTGGAAGGAATGGTTTGCGCCGCCGCCGCGTCGCATGGTGACGACAACACGGCGCGCGCTGCCCGATGTTCCCGTCGAACCGCTGAAGGAACTGGAGCAGATACCGTTGCCGTTCGAGCGGCAGCCGGATTTGTTCAATCGCGCGCCTGAGAAATCCACGAAGACGCGCATGCCGTTGCGGTATGTGCAGCGACAGAATCGCCGTCGTTTTTACTTATGCCTCGGACTCGGCATCGTTGTGTTGGGATTGCTCTGGCTGGTGGTGCACTGAAGTTGCGCGTCGAATACACGGCGCGCGGCGTCAGTCGCGTCGAGTTTGCCCAACGACGGCAACCGGGGCGGTTGCCCTACAATCTTCAAACTCAACTCAAACAATATTTTGCCGGCAAGCCGGTGCAGTTTCGTGTGCCGTTGGATCTAAGCACCGGCACGGCGTTTCAACGGAAGGTGTGGCGCGTATTGCGGCAAATTCCTTATGGTCAGACGCGCTCGTATGCGTGGGTGGCGCGACGGATCGGTTGTCCCCGCGCGGCGCGCGCGGTGGGCGCGGCGTGCGGGGCAAACCCCGTGCCGATTCTAGTGCCGTGTCACCGCGTGCTGCGTAGCAACGGTGCGCTCGGCGGGTTCAGCGCTGGAGTGGATTGGAAGGTGCGGCTGCTGGCGCTTGAGGGTTCTTGTATTCCTTCAACGCGTCAGGCATGAGCTTCTGCAGTTGCGCAATGCGCGCTTCGTCCACGGGATGGGTGCGGAGGAATGTCGGCGTGGTGCTTGGGTGCTGTTTGCTGTAGGCAGCGAATCGCTCCCACAACCCGACGGCCGCGTGCGGGTCGTAGCCGGCGCGCGCCATGTAAACCACCCCGAGGTGATCGGCCTCGTATTCCTGTTTCCGTGAGTACGGCAACAGGACCCCGACTTGCGACACGAGACCGTAGGCGCTCAGGAACGCCTGGCGGTTTTCCTCGGTCCGGCTCTGCATGGCGGCGTTGATCACGGCGCCGCCGGCTTGGACGATGACGCCATGGGACATGCGTTCGGCGCCATGGCGCGCGACAGCGTGCGCGATCTCGTGCCCGACAATGGTGGCGAGACCGCCCTCGTCCTTGGCAATCGGGAGAATGCCGGTATAGACGGAGACTTTGCCGCCGGGCAGGCAAAAGGCGTTGACGGTCTTCGGATCGTCAATGAGCAGAAACTCCCATTGTGCGTTTGGCAGTGGGGCGACGGTGGAGATGCGCTGCCCGATGCGCTGGAGCATGGGGGACCAGACGGGGTCTTTGGAGATTTTGGACTGTTGTTTGACTTTGTCGAACTCACTGACGCCGAGGGCCATTTCCTGTTGGGATGAGATCAGGATTAGCTGTGATCGGCCTGTGATCGGGACTGTTGAACAACCCGCCAACAAAGCGGCAATCACGACGGCCAGCAGTGAAAGCATTTTTGTGTTCATGACACTCATTATATCAGTTGCCGTCGCAACATGTCGAGCGCAGTTTGGCTGACGAAGAACTTGAACGTTTCGCGGTCGAAGCTCAGTTGCCAGCGTTGCACTCGCGTCTGCGTCGGTGTGGCGAGGCCGATGAAGACCAAGCCAACGGGTTTGTCTGGCGTGCCGCCGGTAGGCCCGGCGATCCCGGTGGCGCTGAGCGCGTAGTCGGCGCTGGAACGGCGGCGCGCGCCCTCGGCCATCTCGCGGGCCACGGGTTCGCTGACAGCACCGTGCTGTTTCAACGTTTCATCGCGGACACCGAGGTCGCGTTGTTTGGCGGCATTGGAATACGTGACCCAACCGTTGAGGAAAACGGCGCTGGAACCACTGACGTTGGTGAGCCGATTCGCGATGAGTCCCCCCGTGCAGGATTCGGCCGTGGCGACAGTCTTGCCGGCAGCGGTCAGCATCCTGACGATAACGCTTTCCAGCCGGTCGGTGTCGGTCCCAAAGATGTCGTCGCCGAGCGCCGCGCGAACGCGTTGCTCAGCTTGATCTGCAAGTGACAATGTGGGAGCGGCCTCAGCGCCGCGACCTTGCCCCGATACTTGTTGGTCGCCGCGCTGAGGCGGCTCCCACTTTTGTGTGGGAGTGATGACGCGAACTTCGACTTCGCCGGGGCGAGCGCAGTAGCCGAGTTCGATGCCAGCGAGGTCCGCGAGGACGGGCGCGACTTTTTGCTCGACGATGGATTCCGGCAGGCCGGCGACTTTGTAGATGCGGCACTTCGCCGGCGCGCCATGCGGAAGGAGCGGGAGGACAGACTCCTTGAACATCGGTTCGAGTTCGCGGGGCGGGCCGGGAAGGAGAAAAATCTGTTTGTCGGGTATTTGAATGCAGAGGCCGGGGGCGGTGCCGTTGGGATTGCGCAGGACACTGGCGCCTTCGGGAACCATTGCTTGGACGAGATTCTTTTCCGGCATTTCGCGACCGCGTTTGCGG
>CAZNOK010000151.1:0-6848 GCA_964574605.1 uncultured Verrucomicrobiota bacterium | reverse complement strand
CGACCCAACAGTTCGGCGACGATGTCGCGGGTGATGTCGTCGCTGGTCGGACCGAGTCCACCGGTGATCAGAAGGATGTCGGCGCGACCGAGCGCCTCGGCGATGGTGGCGCGCAACGCAGCGGGGTCGTCGCCAACGGTGGTGTGGCGGGCGATGCGGAGGCCGAGAGGCGCGAGTTGGCAGGCGAGGAAGTTGACGTGTGTGTTGGTGACAAGGCCAAGGAGAAGTTCGCTGCCGGTGGTGACGAGTTCGAGGTTCACGGGTTGTCGCGCTTGGGTTCCGGCGGTTTGCCTTCGCGGTGGGGCAAGAACTCCTTGGGGAGCCGCGTAGGACGCCAGTTCGGGTTGTCAATGGTGCCGCCGACTTTGTACTCGAAGATTTTTCCGAACATCCACGTGAGGATGTTGATGCCGGGCCAGGAACGGAGCGGCTGCGCTTCGACGCGGAAGTCGAGGTCGCCCTTGGCAAGGCCGATGGCACCGCGGCTGCGGACGGCGGCGGCGCCGGTCTCGAAATCCAGGTCATCGGTCTTGAGGAGCTGGTTGGCGATGGTGTAGGTGCAGTTCGCCTTGGTGACGGCGGTCGAGCCGAGGCCGGCGACGACGAGGTTGAGGATGCTGGAGAAGATGCCGAAGACCGGCACCTCGATGAGGACGCCGTTGGCGATTTCGAGGTTGCCGCGGCCTTGGAAGGTCTCGGCGCCGCTGCCGGTGCCGGAGAGTTCGAGGTGGCCCTTGAGGCGGCCGCTGGCGTTGGTGTTGGGGCTGCCCATGGTCTGGAGGATGCGACGAATGTCGCACTGGTCGGCGTCAAGGGTGAACTGGAACGCAGTGTTCGTGCCGGCGGTTTGCAGATCGGTTTGTCCGCGCAACGTGCCGCCGCAGATGGCGGCATCGAAGTTGCGAATCGCGACGGTGTTGCTGGTGGCAGTGAGGTTGGCGGTCGCGCTGTCCGCTTTGAGTTTCCACCAAGTGAGACCCTGTGAGCGCGCTCGGGCGGTGAGGACGGCGTTGCTGTGAAGCAGGTCGGCGTCGAGGCGGTCGGCGCTGAACTTCCACCATTTGAAACCCTGGGAACGGGCTTCGGCGCGGAAGACTTCGTTGCTCAGGCCGAGGTCGGCATCGAGGTGTTCGGCGGTGAAATTCCCGCGGGCAAATCCATCGGTGCGAAGCGTGGCGGCCCAGAAGGTGCGGTTGGAATGAAGCATGTCGGCCAGCCCGTTGGCGTGGACAACGGTGTTGGAGGCGAACTGGTAGGGTTCGATTTGTTTCTCGGCGCCGGGGCCGAGCAAGGAGGCGAGGGTGTGCGGGTTGGCGGTGGTTTCGACTTGGAAACGAATCTGTTGGCGTTTGAGGTCGCTGACGGCGCTGCCGCGCGCCTCGCCAGTGCCGATGGCAATCACGGCGTTGCTGACGGTGACGGTGTTGGTCGTGATGAGAAGGTCAGCAGTGGCGCGAGCAGCGCGGTTGGCGCCGTAGATGAGTCCTTCGGTGTCGAGTTGGAGACGGCAGGTGTTGTTGGTGAAGAGAAGCTGGCCACGGCCGTGCTCGGCGGTGAGTTTCCACCAGCCGAAGTTGTCGTTCGTGATGCAGCCAGACCACTGGACGCGTTCTGGGCGCGCAAAGTCAATGAATCCCTTGGCGGCGGCGGCGAGGTTGGCGCCGAAATGGTAAGGCTCAACGGTCTTGGCGGCTTTGTCGCCGAGCAGCCCGGCCATGGGGACTGGATTGGCGGTAGAGCGCATGTTGAAGATGAGTTGCTGGCGGTCGAAGTCGGCAGTGAGTTCGCCGGTGAGGCTGCCGTCTTCACGTTCGAGGACAAGATCGCGCACGGCGAGCTGGTTGCGGCGGAGGCGCAGGGAACCGGAAGCCTTTTCCAAGGGGACATTCCGATAACTGCAGGCTGCGGCGTTGACTTCGGCGTCGTAGGCGAAGAGATCGGGATCAACAAAATCGCCGCGAACCTTGGCTGTGATGCGCGGCGGTTCCTCGAAGGCGCACGGGGAGATCCAGCGCTGCATCATCGGCGTCATCAACGGCAGCAGTGTCGTCGGGTCAAGCGTGCTGTCGAACTCATAGGCGAAATCACTGCTTTCGATGTGGTACTTGCCGTGGCCGGTAAGTTCGCCTTTGCGCATGACAACGCGGGCGTTGGAGATGGCGATTTCAGGTCCGCGGTTCTCAAAGCGGAATGAAATCGCGCGGAACTCGACGCCGCGAAACTCCAAGCCGCCGGCTTGGATCGTCCCGCTGAGGACGGGCACGGTGCCGGTGGCCGGCGAGAGGACGTAACGCACCGTGATGTTCGGGTTCTGAAAGAGCCGAAACGGCGGAATCGTCTTCTCGACTTCGGGCGGAAGCAGGTTGCGCAGCACGGTCAGATCAAAGGTGCTTCGCAGGCGCAAGTCGGTTTGACCTTTGGCAAGGTCATAAACCCCGCTCACTTTCAATTCGCCGCCGGCGAGCGTGGCCGTGGCGTCAAGGACGCGGGCGACTCCTTCTTCCATGGCAACGTCCAGTTCGATGCGCTCAATAAGGAGACGGCGGTAGCGCACGCCATTGCCATGAAGGCGGGCGCGAGCCCGCAACGCCATTGGCTGGGCCGCATCAATGTCGAAGTCCAAGTACAAGTCCAGCGGTTCGCGGCTGCGGAGGCTGTGAAGTTCGCGCAAGGCTTTGGAGATGATGCTGAGGTCGTTTGCGCGCGCGGGCTGCGTGGAAGGCTGCGTGAGCGCGCCGGGCGTGATGCGGCCGGTGACGTAGAGGAAAACGCCGCAGTACATGCCGGTGAGTTGTTCAATGCGGATGACGCCGTTGTCCTCGAAATGCAACGTCGCGTTCGCCTCGGAGGCGGTGAATTGTTCGCTGCCGAGTTCGTCAGGCGGCATCGGCGCGGAGACCCGGGCATTGATGATGCGCAGGCCGTGGATGGCGTGTTCCCCGGTGACCAGCGCCATCCAGTTGATCTGCAGTCCCACTTCCGTGATGCGGATGATGGTCTCGTCAGGGCGCTTGGCATCGGCCAACGAGAGCTTTTCCGCGACGATGCCGCTGAACCAGTCCAAGCGCAGGCTCTCGAAACGCACGACATAACCGTTCCGTCGGAACTGCTCGCGGACAAACCGGCAGACCGGTTCCGGAAACCCGTGAATGTTCAAATACAGCAAGCAGACGACGATGGCCACCAACAGTGGCCACACGGAGTGCGTCATCCATCGCAGCAGGGTTTTCACTGCCTATAACTGATAACCACCACCGCGCGGCGAGTCAACGGCGTTATGCCGGCGTCACTTCAATGGTGATGGCGCCTTCACAGGGGCAGCGTTCGTCGCCACCGGCACCGCCACGAGACTGTTGGTCAACGTCGTCACGCTGGCCGAGCCGAGCGTGAACACCAGCGCGGGGTCGTTCCATGACGCAAACGTCGCGATCGCATCCTTGGCCCTGCCCAACTGGAGAACGGAGGTTTTCGCGCCGGCTTCGACGCTGAAACGGTGTGATGGCTTGTCGAGGCCGTAGGTGGCCGGGCCTTCGAGGTTTTCCCGGACAATTTCCTCTGCCCGGAGGAATCCGATGACATCGAGCACTTGTTGCAGGCGGTCCACGTTCAACACGCCTTGCGCCGGTTCGACCATCTTCCATTTCTTGTCCGCGCCGCGTTGCAGGACGAGCTTGCCGTCGGGCTTCTCCACGGTGAGCCTGGTCACGTCGTCCACTTTCAACTCCGCGACGCGACGCGAGCGATAGCCCAGACGCGTCGTCGGAATCCAAGCGGTGGCGTTGGATGAAACACCGTAGATGTACGGCTCATCACCGCGCTTGAGATAGCAGGTGTCCGTTTTGGCGTCCGTGGCCCCCACCAGCAACGAGGCAACCACATTGGTCCCCTCACCCAGCAGCGTAACGGTCATGCTCGGTTTCGTGAGGCCATACTTGCCAAGATCGGTCGCCACATCGGCGACGAACTGGGTGCTGGTGACCTCGCCCAACCGCCGCAACAAATCCTGCGCCACGGTTTCCTCCGCTGCGACCGGCACAGCGCCGGAGATGTTCCAGAGATGGCCGGTCTGCGTCAACGTCACCTTGTCGGCGCCGGCAGCCACTTCGATGCGACGGACGTCGGTCTCGTTGAAGGTGAGCACGCGCGTATCGCGCAGGTCGTTGACTTGGAGGTCGAGCTTCTTGATGCCGTCAGCAGGCACGGTGAAGATGGAATCAGCGCTTTTCAGCTTGGCACACAACTTGGCCGCGTCGTTGGTCGGCGCACGACCGATGAGCAGCGTCTGTCCCTTGTCACCGGTCCAGACCGTCAATTCGCTGCGGGGATCGTCGAGTTGGTAGGTCCTCGCGTCCTTGGCGTCCTCACTGACGAAATCCTGAACCCGCAGGCCGGTGACGTTGCTCAACAAGTCGCCAACTTTCTGCTGGTCGGCGCGGGCCTGGAACGGCTTGACGATGGCCCAGCGCGGTTCGGCGTTGGTCTTCGGCGCGCTGCGGGCAAGTTCGAGAAGGCGGTCGGCGACCTTGATCTCAACGCGCGTGGCGGCGCTGCTGACAAAATCCATCACGACACGGTTGCGGAGCGAGTCGAGATTGCCGTTGGCGCGCTCAAAGACATTCTTCGTGACAAGACAGGCGGTTTTCTCTCCCTGAACCTGCGCATAGACACCGTCCTTCGTCGGCGTCTCGGAACCGAAGAGCACGGTCCGGTCGCCTTTCTTGTCGCGGAACGTCACTCGCACACGCGGCGACTTCAGGCCGAAATCAGCCAGCGCGCTGCCGTGGAGTTCCTTTTCGGTGAACGTGCGCTGGCGCTCGGCAAACTCCAGCGCGTCGAAGATGGAATTGACCGCGTTGTCGTCGGCGCGCACGGCGAGCGGTTGTTTGATGTCCCAATGCTCCTTGGACTTCTCGACGACGATGGTCTGGTTGGAGGAGACCAGTTCCAAGCGCGTCACGTCAGCGGTCTTCATATCGAGGAACTTCTTCGCTTTCTGCTCGGCCTCCTCGGTGGTGACGCCTTTCTTGTAATCCCAATAAACAAAACCTCCGATGACCAAGGCCAGAACGACCAGAACTATTGTAGTGCGCGATTTCATGGTATGGAAAGATCCCTCCGGCTACTTTCGGCGTCGAACCCAGACCGTCAATCCCACCAATGCCACCGCCAACGGCATTCCGCCAATGACCAGCGCATAGACCATGCGGGCCTGGCGCGGCGTCATGTCGAGGCGAAACTCCTGCGGCGTCTTCGGGCTGACGGCGATCTGCTGTTCGCGTTTCAGAAGCCAGTTCAACGAGTTCATGAAGAAATCCACATTCCCCTCATTGGCGCGGATGTTGTTGTTGTCGGCAAACGTCGAGCAGCCGACCACCACTATCCGCATCCCGTCCAATTCCACGCCGCCGGGCTTGTGCGTCTCGGCGGCCACGGCCAGCGACAGCGGGCCGCGGAGGTCCGTCTTCGCATCAAACTTGAGCTGCTGCGCCTTGTAATCGGTCTCGCCCCAGAACGCGTCAATCGTCTTCACCAGTTCCGTCACATCGGGCCGCTCACCGCCCGTTGCCGTGTCCGCCTTGCGGCGCACGGTGCGGGCGTACGGGAACGAGGTGTTGATGTCGCCGAGTTTCTGCGTGATCGGGTGCCGGCCGTATTCGCCGCTCATCGCGGTCACGTTCATCATCCCCATGAACGGCATCACGGCCAGGTTGTCGTCCACCTGGATGCCGAACCGGTCGAGGAACACTTCCAGTCCCGACTGCACCTTGTAATCGAGCAACATCATTACGCGTCCGTTGTTCTTCAGATACTCGTCGAGCGCGGTGAACTCCCCTTCGCTGAGCCGTTTCTGCGGCCCAGCGATCACGACCGCCGCCGCGTCGCTCGGCCAGGAACGTTTCTGTCCCCAGTTCCATTTCTCGACCTGAATGTTGTCGCGTTTGATGTAGCTGGCGGCCACGGCGTAGCCGTTGCGTTCGTCGCTGCTGTCAATGTCGCGTTCGCCGTGGCCGGTCAGGAAATAGACTTTCGGCGATTTCTCCTGCGTCACGCTCTGGATGGCCGACAGGAAAACGCCTTCGCCTTTGAACGCGCGGATGCGCGGCGGCCCCATGTAACCGCCGCTGTCAACATCCACCGTGTCGTCGAGCTTGACCAGCTTGCTGCGGGCGCCGCTGGCGAAGATGATTTGGTCGGGCGAATCCAAGTGATACTTCTCGACCAATTGCCGCGCGCGGTTCATGTCGCGCTGCGGGTCCACATACTCCACGCGCACCTTGCTCTTGCCGGCGTTCTCGAACTCCTTCAGCAGACTGCGCGTGTCCTGCAACGCCTTCTCGATGAAATCGCGGCTGCTCGCCGTCGGGATGCACACCACGATGTCCAGCGGGTCCTTCAGCCCTTTCAACGCCTGCTCGGTCTTCGACGACAGTTTGTAGTAACTGCTGCGGGTCCAGTCCCAGCGTTTCGGGTGATGCCGCGAGAGCAGCCAGTTCGCCATCACCACCACCGCCAACAGCGCCACGACCTGCAACAGCACGTTGAGGCTGATCGTCAAACGCCGCTGACGCAAACTCGGAACATTCGATTGGGTTGGCTCTGCCATGACTCTATCTCCACTTCCTCGATTCCACGACGCGCGTGGCCGCAAACAACACCCAGAAACTCGCGCTCAGGTACAACACCACCGTCCGCGCGTCCACGATCCCCCGCGCGAACTCCTCCATCTGGTCGAACGCCGACAGCGACTTGATCAGTTTGCCCATCGCGCCGCCCTGCAACAGATAATCCATCCAGTTCAACACCAGCAGAAACGCGAAGATCACCGCAAACGACATCACCCCGGCCGC
>CAZNOK010000150.1:0-12713 GCA_964574605.1 uncultured Verrucomicrobiota bacterium | reverse complement strand
CATCCTTCAAGACCCCACATTCCAACCCACATGAAAAGACAGTTGCTACAAATCACCCTCAAGATTCGCGCTGACCTTGTCTGCCGTCGTGTCCGCCGACTTGTCCGCCGTAGTTCTGACGTAGGCGGAAGCCTTGGCGAAGACGGATTGCTCTTTGCGATGAACGCCGATGCCTGTCAGTGACAGGCATCGCCAGAAGTGCGCCGCAAGGTTAACTGGGAAGCTCGTCCGGAGTCACCAGTTGACCCTGACGACTTGACGGAAAAGCTTACCCCTTACCGGGGATTCCTTCCGCCCGTCCGGAGCCGTCGAACCGACAGTGCCGCTAGGCCTGCCAGCACCAGCAGGCCGCTGGACGGTTCGGGAATGGTGTAGCTGAAGATGACGCCTTTGCCGCTGTCGCCCCCAGCGTGGGTCATTCCGTAGAGCGTTGAACCGTAGAGCGCGAGCGAGCCAGTAGGCAAGCTCCCGTCATCGGTGCCGCCGGCGAACTCGTGCAGGATGGTGAATCCCGTGCCGTCGCTGTTGATCTGGAACAATATGCCATTGTTTTCAGTGCCGCCTTCGTAGGCCAGCCCGTAGAGGGTCGAACCGGAGAGCGTCAGCGAACCGGAGGGGTAGCGTCCATCACTGTCGCCGCCGGCGAAATGGTGCAGGATGATGAATCCCGTGCCGTCGGTGTTCATCTTGAAAACCGCGCCCATGTCGTTAGCGCCGCCGGAGTAGGTCATTCCGTAGAGCGTCGAGCCGGCGAGCGTCAGTGCTCCGTAGGGGTCGCGCCCGTCGCTGGCGGTGCCATCAAACTCGTGCAGCAAACTGAACCCGGTGCCGTCGGTATTCACCTTGAACACGGTGCCATAGTCGTCGCCACCGCCGAAACGGGTCGTCCCGTAGAGCGTCGAGCCAACGAGCAACAGATCGCCGTTGGGCCGTCTCCCGTCACCGGGGGCACCGGCGAACTCGTGCAGGTTGTTGAAGCCGGAGCCGTCAGTGTTCATCCTAAACACATTGCCGTCGTTGTCGCTGCCGCCGGAGGTGGTCATCCCGTAGAGCGTTGCCCCATCGATCGTAAATGAATTGTGGGAATAGCGCCCGTCAGTAGCGGTGGCTGAGAACACGCGCAAGAGGCCGAATCCACTGCCGTCGGTGTTCACCTTGAACGCCGTGCCGCGGGAGTTGGCGCCGCCGGAGTAGGTCATTCCGTAGAGTGTCGAGCCGGAGAGCGTCACCGACCCGTAGGGCAGTCGTCCTTCACTGTTGTCGGCGGCGAACGCGTGCACGAGGCTGAATCCGCTGCCGTCGGTGTTGATCTTGAACACCGTGCCATTGTTGTTGTAGCCGCCGTTGTAAGTCATCCCGTAGAGCGTCGAGCTGGAGAGCGTCAGGGTGGTGTAGTACGGCATCGCCCCGTCACTGTCACCCCCGGCAAACTCATGCAGCAGGTTGTACTGCGCCCGCGCCGGCGTCGCGGCGATCGCCAGCAGCATGGCTGCTGCCGGGATGATCCAGCGGAGGGGAAGCCGGTCGTTTGCCGGGGCAGGCGGGGTCTTCATCATGGTCTTCTTCACGAGGAAGCTCGCTACACTCGGTGATCGAAGGATGTCAACAGCCACAGGGAGACCCATTGGTTGTGGTTTGTGGCCGTTTGCGTTCTCGTGTCCTCCAAGCACGCACACAGGTTACACCGGGCTGCGCGTGAGTGTCAACGAAGAAGATTAGGACACAACAGAATTGTGCCGATTCGAACCGGCAGGCACATGCCCCGTTCTCCGCCGGCGAATCACCAATGCCTGATCAGCGTCACAACCGCAACAGGCAGAAACCGAAATCAATCACAATGCCCTCGGGCGATTTCATCACCGGCACCGATGGTGCCAGCGAGTACAACATCCGACGTCCATCGGACGGATCGGGTGCCGTCACCAACAGACCCGCCGAACGCATTGCCGTGAGATGTTTCAGCGTCGCGTCCAACCGCAGACCCGTCGCCCCGCGCAGAGTCGAGGCCGCCTTCGGCTTGCCGACCGCCAGCGACCTCAGAATCGTCCGTCGCGCCGACTCCGCGAGGACGGAGAAGATCTCATCAGGTTTCCACTGCGTCGTCGCCGGGGCAGTGACGGGAGGCTGAGGCGTGTCGGGCATGCGCCGAGTGTCTGCAAAACCCCGCCGCAGCGCAAGCCGGGAGTTCTCCGGCGGTAGTGACGAGCCGCCGGCTCGTCCGCCGAAGGCGAGGCTCGTCCGCGTTGTTGATGTACTGGCCGGCGGGCGACCCGGCGGGTCGCCCCTACCTCAAGGAAGACAAAAGCCAAAAAAAATTCTTCAGCTCCGACCCGGAAACACGCCGCAGGACTCTGCAATCGTCTTGGTCGGGAACAGTTACACGCCTAAGCACTCCGCAAAAGCAGTCTTCCGTAACGGAAACAAGCGGGAAGGCTCCGTAATCATGCCACCCGACAACAGATACAAGCCGCATGACTCCGCAATCGCCCTTCGTCGGTTCAATTACACGCTGGATGACTCAGCAAAACCGCCTCGCTGACACAGATACAAGCTGGAGGACTCAGCAATCGTGCTTCCCCGATACGGAACCAGCTGAAGAAGACCTGAATCAGGGGGGGACGCCGAAAACTGGTGATTTTCGGTCAGAACACGAGAGGATCGCCATCCCGAAAGCTTTCGGGATCGAAGTCCGTCCTAAAAGTTTGAACTACACCCCGAACAGAGTCAGTGCTTGCCCCGAGGGACGGTGTTGGTTATGAATGCCGTGCAGTGGAAAAAAGGTCACGTAAAATATGAATCGTGAAGTGGTCAACGCAACATTGGCGGCGATCCGGGCAGAGCAGGATCCAACGCTGAAGGCGCAACGATTGGCGTCGTTGTGTTCCGCCGCCTTCCGCGAGCGCGGCATCGAGTTGGTTGTGGTGGGCGGCTCCGCGATTGAGTTTTACACCGAAGGCGCCTATCTGTCCGGTGATGTGGACCTGTGCGTGTTACAGCCCGAACGGCCCATTCCGTTGCGTGTGCGACAGGAAGTCATGGGTGAACTCGGCGGACGGGGTGGTCCGCGCAGTTGGGAAGTCGCGGGACTGTTTGTGGATTTGCTCGGCGTGGTCGAGAAAGAGGCGCGGACACCGGTGCGCCAGATGCAGGCTCCTTCCGGCGTGATCAACTTGATTGATCCCGAGGAACTGTTGGTGGAGCGGGTGCTGGTGTCGGTTTACCCGATGCCCGATGAATCCGCGCGGGCGTGCGCGCGGGAACTGGCCGGCGTGGCCCTGTCGGGCGCCTTGCAAATGGACTGGAAGGAAGTTCGTCGCCTCGCCGAGACAAGCGAATACAACGTGTTTGACGAGATCCAACGTTTAGTGCAAGAAGTAAGTCGTGAACTCCAGGTGTCCAGTCCCTACGATCCCGATTGACCAGCCCATCTCGTGGGAGAGTTGGCTGGCCGGACGGCAATTTCGTCGCGCGATTTGCGAACGGCTCGCCCCCAAAGGCAGCCAACGCCCGTGCAGTTCTTCTGACGGTCGCCTGCGACGGTTGTTTGACGGAAAACGCGGCCTGCCATTCCGCAAGACGGAAGAACTCCGTTAACAATTAGAAGTTGACGTTGACCTTATCTGCCGTCGTGTCCGCCGACCTGTCCGCGTGGCGGGACTTGCCCGCCGCAGGCGGGTTGCTCTTTGCGATGAACACCGATACCTGTCAGTGACAGGCATCGGCAGAAGTGCACTTCGAGGTTGGCTGACAGATTTGTCCAGAGTCAGGAGTTGACCCTGACATTTTAGCCGATTCTAAATCGTCATGAAAATTATCCATCGCCAAGATGCGCTGGGCATAAGACACCGATTGCATAATGCTCCAACAACGCACGGGGCCTCTTATTCGGAACAACGAGGCATTGGTATGTGTGCCCTATACGTAACCTGTTGCCATCTCCACTAAGAAAGACCCTTGCGAATTCCGAAATCCCATCGAGGTGATTTCGCAAACGTTGATGCAAGCCGTTCTTTCCCCTCGGGGTACTGCCTACATGCAGAACTTTTTGTCCTCGCCGGATTATGTAAACGCCACGCGCTCTTGGCGCTTCGAGGCTTTTACGGCGAGGTGGAAACTTGATCTCTGGTTGAGCAATAAGTTCCTCGAACAATTGTTTTATCTTCTCAAACTCATCTGTCATTTCTTCACCTCTATTCAATATTAATTAGTCCGTGCCTAATGCGAACCGAGCTGACTCAACAGTAAGGTCAACCCATGGGCCAACCGAGCCGTGCAGCAGCACCGGGCGATACAGATGCCGCTTTACGACCCAGCGATTCTCTTGATAAACGAGTTCAATCCTTTCATCACCTTCATGAGGATCTCCACTGCCAAAACGTGCGATGACTGTGTATTCTATGTATCCCGCGTACGGGGAGACGAGGGAGTCCGTTTTCTGGACATCGTAAGACACATCACTGACTCTTTTTGTTGAGTCGGCATCATCGCCTTCGTGTTTGATGTTGTAATACGCTTCCAGTCGTGACGCGCATAGTTTCAAGTCAGCCACCGGGTCATGCACTGAGTGAGCATCGGCCGAGTCATGCGCTGAGCGGACATCGCAAGAGAGCACGGCGACCACGACTCCACAGACCGCCGACAGTATTGAGAACCTCGCTCCTGCGGTCATGAATTTCTTGTTTTCCATTCTTCTTGTCATCTTTTCTCCCGGAGCAGCAGAATCAATGGCGATTGGCTTTTGCTAAAGTTGACATGTTATTCAATTTTAATGTCAACTCCCGACTCTTGACTACTCCTTATGCCTTCTTTGCCAACTCCGCGCTGTGGGCTTTGATTTTGCGGATGGCGTCGAGGATGTGGTCCATGGCGCTGCGGTCGGCCAGCAGCACCGTCTGGGACATGCCGATGATCGTTTCGCAGACCTCCTTGTTGCCTTTCAGTTCCTTGAAGCTGTCGCGATAGTCTCTTAAGCGCTTGGCGCTCCAAAGACGCTTGAAACCGATCGAGTTGATCGCCTCGTCAATCAAGCCGTCGTTGTATTGCTCGTGGTAGCCGCCGTGGCCGGGGACACCTTCGGCGCTGAGCGCCTTCATGAACTTTGCTTTCGACAAGCCGTTGAATTGTTTCTCGTCGTAACGCATCGGGAACAGATGCCACACGGCACGGCTGTTCTCCGGCAAGCGCGCGGGTGCGATGCCGCCGATTTCGTTCAGGCCGGCAATCAGGTAGTCGGCGTTGGCTTGCCGGTGCGCCGTTTCCTTCTTCAGCTTGTCGAACTGGGAGAGGAGGATGGAGGCTTGGAAATGTTGCATCCGGAAATTGTTGCCGCGAGTGAAACTGCCGGAGCCGGTGTTGGTGCCGAAGGAACGACCGCAATTGTGATAGGAATGGCATTTGTCCACCAGCTTTTCATTCATGCCGGTGACGGCGCCGCCTTCGCCGGAGGGGATGTGCTTGGAGTTCTGGAAGCTGAAACAACCGAGGTCGCCGAGCGTGCCGCACTTGCGGCCTTTGTATTCGGCGAGCCACGCCTGACAGGCGTCCTCGACGACGGCGAGGTTGTGTTTCCTAGCGATGGCGTTGATCTCGTCCATGTAACACGGCATGCCGTAGATGTGGACGGGCAGGATGGCCTTGGTGCGCTCGGTGATCCGGCTCTCGATGGATTTCGGACACATCGTGAACGTCTCCGGGTTGGTGTCGGCGAACACCGGCAACGCTTTCTGGATCAGGACGGCATTGTAGGTGGCGATGAATGTGTACGGCGCGACGATGACTTCGTCGCCGGCGTCCACGCCGGCCGCGTAGAGGCTGGTGATGAGCGCGGTCGTGCCGCTCGCGGTCGCCAGGGCTTTCTTGGCGCCGAGCAGTTTCGCCCAGGCCTCCTCGAACTCCGGCACTTTGCCGCCGCCGCCGGCGCGTGACCAGCGTCCGCTCCGGAGGATGTCGAGGATTTCGGGTTCCCATTCTTTCCGCCACTCCGGCCATCCGGGCCAGCCGCCGGTGTGGGCGCGTTTGCCGCCGAGCAGGGCAGGTTTGGCAGCATCGGCTGCGAAGACGTTAGGGGCGATTTTGGCGCCGAGCCAGGTGAGAGCGGCAGAGGTTGCCGCCGTGGTGCGAACGAAGTCACGTCGAGTCATGGTGTCCTCCTGTTGCAGTGCAACGGCGTCGAGGCTACGGCGCGTTGTTATTCTGCGCAAGCAGATTCTTCGACGGATTCCCGGCGCGAATTATTCGCTTGAGCGAAGCTTCGGGATGTCCTATGACCGCGCCTGTGCTAATTTCGCGACGAAGTTTTCTGCGCACGACCGGACTGGCTGCCACAAGCCTCTGGCTGACAAGCCGGAACATGTCCGGGACACCGACGCCACGCTGGAAGGCGCGTCCTGATTTGCTGGATGAGAATTCATTGAAGGGCATCGAGGTGATCCAACTCACGACCGAAGCGGATGTGCCGTGGGCGCACTTGTACATGGAGGCGCAAGTCTTCTCGCTGGACTCCAAACGGTTTGCCCTCCACCGCTCGGCCACGGCACACGGCGGGAGCAAGACCGACCCGAAACACCAGTATTACCTCTGCGACATCGGGAACAACCTCGCGCTGTCGCCGTTGACGGAGGAGACCGGCTGCGTCGCGCCGTCCGTGTCGCCTGACGGAAAACACCTCTACTACTTCGTGGACGAGACGACCGTTGGCGGCGGCAAGTTCGCGCTCAAACGCGTCAACCTCGACCGCACGGGCCGTTGCACGCTGCTGGTCGTGGACGCGCCATTGTCGGGCACGAATTTTCGCGCGAGCCGGCTCTATCCGATCTCGACGATTTCGTCGGACAGCCGTCGGATGGCGATCTCTTGTTTCCTCGGCGACGGCCAGGCTGATCCGCCGCCGTTTGGTCTGTTGGTCTTCGACCTCGACAAAGCCAGCGTCAATCTCATCCTTCACGGGCCGACGTGGTGCAACTTGCACTCGCAGTATTGCCGAGCGACCGAGACGGAGGCGTCGCACGACATACTGATCCAGGAGAACCACGGCTGTGTGATTGCGCCTAACGGCGAACTGAAGGTGCTCGTCGCCGGTGAAGGCGCGGACATCCATGTCATCCGCGACGACGGCACGAACTTCCGCAACATGCCGTGGGGCCGCGACGGCAACGAACGATGCCAAGGTCACCAATGCTGGCGCGGTCGCACCGCGTGGGGCATCACCAGCACCGGTACGCGCAAACCGTCCGGCGCGTTCCTCATAGAAGGCAAAGCCGCGCCGCACGCGGGCCACGTCGGCCTCAACACGCCCGGCGGCGTCCGCAACGACCTGACGCGCGGCCTGAAAGAGGCGAGGTTCAGTCATTTCGCCGGTGACATGGCGGGACGCCGATTCATCAGCGACGCCGGCCCGTTCAACAAAGGCGGGCGCATCTACGCGGCGGAGTTTGGCGAGCCGGGCAAGGAGCCGTTGAAGAACTGGAAGCTGTTGTTGAATCCGCGCTCCTCCTGCAAGAAGGAGGCGCACATCCATCCGTTCCTCTCGCCGGACGGCACGATGGGTTTCTTCAACTCCGACGAGTCCGGCATCCTCCAAGCGTACATGATCCGCGGGTTTTAATTTCGTGATGTCGTTTTGCCGATGACCTTCGCGCCGTAGGCCAGCGCCGCTTCAAACGCGGGATTGTAATTCGGTTGTCCTTTCGTGCCGCACAGAACGTCCACAGCATAGACGCCGAGATAATTGCAGCCGACACGCTCGGCGGCTTTCATCACGTCCATCAACGCCCCGGTGCCGCCGCCGGAAGCGTCCACCATCTCGAAGTAGAAACGGGTCTTGGCGCTCCAACGTCGGAAGGCGGCCTTGCGTGGGCTGTCGGTGTTGTAGCTGCGCGCGTTCAGTCCGTTCTGCCCCACGTGACAACCGCGGCTGACACAATGCTCGCCGATGGCTTGGAACTGTTCGGGGCCGTCGAGGCTACCGACGTTGAGCGTGACGAGCAACGGCGTCTTCTTGAACACGGCCACCGCGTCGTCCACGCCCTGTTTCACCGTCGCGAGCCAAAGCTCGTGCGAATACTTGCGCCCGTCGCTGGCCGCTGCCGCGAGAAACTTTTTCTTGAACTCCGGCTCCGCGACGTTGATCCGTCGGAAACGGTACGGGTTTGTTTCCGCGCCGGGCGTCACATCCACGAACAACACGTTCGGGTCGCCGTCGAATTTGCGTGCCACCTCCCGCAGGAACCGATTCGCATATTGCCGGTAAACCGGGTCCCAGAAGAGCGGAATGTCCGTCTTCGACGATTGCGAATGGACTGTGACTGCGCCGGCTGTTAGCACGAAGTCCGGAGTAGGATGTTTGGCGGCCGGCTCCGGCCAGTTACCGCTCGACGACCACATGATGCGCAAGGCAACTTTCTTGCCCGCACTCGTCCACACAGCGATGCGGCGGTCAAGATCGTGCCAGTCGAAAACGCCTTCCTTCTTCTCGATGTCGCTCCAATAAATGGTGAACAGCGCGCCAACCAGGTGCGGGTTCTTCGCCGGCGCGGGATTGTCGCGCTGCTGGTACGAGGCGAAATAGAGCAAGCCGGTTGGTTGCACCAACGCGTGACGTTGTGCAGCGCAGGTTGCAGCAAATGCCAGAATCAGAAGCAGATGACTTGTTGTTTTCATTTACCGGTCGCAGCACTCCACGTTTGGCGAACCAGTCCCGTGTGATGCACGGAAACAATAGGCAGCGTCACATTCGTCGGATGCTGACGTTCCATGTAGATGGTGTTCTTGGCAGGCAGCGTCGCGGTGTATTCCGGCTTGCCGCGGCTTTCGTAGCCGCGAAACCGTTTCGCCATCAGTTCGCGAGTGACGGCGTGGTCGCCGTAAGGTTCGCCGGTGTTCGGGTTGATGTCGAATCGGTCGAAGTTGCTGCTGGAGATGGCGAGCCGCAGACGATGCCCCGGCGCGAGTACGATGGCGATGTAGCCGAGGTCAATCTCGAACTCATACACTTGGCCCGGCGTCAGAAATTCCTCTTTGAGATACGTGTTGCGATACCGGCCTTTGACGATGCTGTCCAAAAAGATCATGGAACGCCCATCGGGATAAACATCCGTAAGTTTCGCCGTGAAATCAGTGTCCTTCCGGTCGGAGGACGCCCAGAGCTTGGCGCGAACCTGGCCGACGATTTCCAGCGGTTGTGTCAACGGCGGTGTGGTGAACGAAATGACATCCGGTCGTTTCTCGACCTCGCGCTGGTCGTGCGGTCCTTTCACCGGCATTCGCGCGTGGATGCGTCCCACCGTCGGCACAGGGTTGCGCGGGTCATAAACGTATTGGATCGAATCGCGCTCCTTGTTCGGAGGAACAGTCTGCAACGAGTGATCGGAGTGCGCGTAGTAGGAAACAGCGGTGGACTTGGGCGGAAAATCCTCCGCAGCAATCCATTTGTTGCCCGGCACCTTGGGATCATTCATGTCGCCCATGAGGTAGTAGAGAACGGCGGGTTGTTTCATCACGCCGGTCTCTTTGCCTTTGAGCCAGTAATCGAACCACGGCAGCCATACGCCTTTTTCCCAATCGAGCTTGCTGTTGGACGGGTAGGCCATTCCGCCCGGCAATTCGAGAGGCTTGCCGGGATCTTCCTCCTGAAGCACGCCATGGCCCCATGGACCGATGAGCAACTTCTGTTTGCCGCGTGCATTTGGCCCGCCGTCCTTCTGGCAGGCGCGAAACATCTCGATCATGCCTTCTTTATAGAAATCAAACCAACCGGCACTGTGAAGCATGGGAATGTTGAAGCGGCTGACCTTCGAAGCGTCACGACCACGAATCCGCCGATTGATCAATTGCTGTGTCCTCGACCGAAACGCCCCGCGCAAGAGCGTTTCCATGTCGGCTTTGCGGAATTTTTCCGGGTAAAAGGAATCGGTGTAATAATTGCCCGGCGCCTGTGCGGGGATGGCGCAGGCGAAATGTGGCGGAGCGGTGATGGCCGTTTCGTATTGCACGGCACCGAGGTGAGAATAGCCCATCATGCCCACTTTGCCGTTCGACCACGGTTGCTTGGCGATCCACTCAATCGTGTCGTAGCCGTCATCGTGACGCGAGGCGCCCCGGCCGGCGTCTGCGGAAGCATGTTGTCCGCGCATGTCTTGGGCAACGAACGCGTAGCCGTTGCGAACCATGGTCTCGCGCCAGAGCTTGGCTGCGCTTTCGCGGCTCTTGTCGTAGGGCGTGATAATCAAGACGGTCGGAAGTCCCTGCGGATATTTTTCCTTCGAGTAATCCGCCGGCAGAAACAAATCCGCTTCCAACGCCGCGCCGCTGCGCATCGGAATCTTCATCGTCTGTTTTGCCGGCGCCGGCAAGGCGACCGTCGAAAGAATGAGCCACGCGATAATCGTTTTCATGGCGTGGTTGCAGGTGACTTCGCGCCTCTCAACTGCTCGATGATTTGCCCAAGCAGGTTGGCGCGCGCCCCGTAAATCCGAACCGCATCCACGATGTCCTCGATGGCGCGCGCAAACCCGGCAATCTGCTCCGGGCTTTGTGTGACCTTCGCCCGTTCGGCAATCGTCACGATTTGCACGAAGACCCGAATCTTGGGGTTGCCTTGTCGCAACTGGTCAACAATCTTTTTCACCTTCTGCCGATAGACGCCCACCTCCACCGGTCTCCGTGTGGTTTCATCCAATTGCAACCGCTGCGATTGGAGCATCCAGATGTCGCAGCATTTCGCCAGTTCGGGATAGAGATGCTCCCGCTGCATCATCTCCCTCATGCCGGGACCGATGAGCAGCGGCGCGCCATACGCGCGCGCCATCTGCTGCGCCCGTCGCGCGCTGCCAAGCAAATCATCCATTTCCGGCGTTGGCGTGCCGGGGTGTCGCTCCGGATTGTAGGCGAGCAGGACGCGATCGGGTGGGATATTGTTCTTGCGAAGGAGTGCGATTGTCTCCTTGAGGCCGAGGAAGGGGCGTTCTTTGTTTTGCTCCAGCGACAGTGAGATGCACGACACTTTCACCGGAGGTTTCACCTTCTTGAAAACATCCACGTTGCCCGGACCGAGTAGAATATCAACAAAATCCTGGTCCCTGTTCAGCCTGCCGAAGACCTGCTGGCTTTGCGCCGTCCAGAGAAATCCAATCCCAAGCGGTGAGTTCGGTTGTCTTTCGCTCGCCAATGTTGGCAGCAAGCAGGCCACAAAAACCACCACAACATGTCTAGGTGTTTTCATGTACGTCGTCTTCCTCTCAGTAGCGTATTCTTCAACGGTTTGTCGAACTTGAAATCCACCAGCTTGCCGGCGTCTTTCACCGCGGCGGCTAACGCAGTTGCCGTTCCGCCGACAAGATAGACCGGGTTCTCGGAAACTTTTGCCGGGGCCGCGCCCGCAGGCCGGCCAAACATGTCTTGCACTTTGATTGCGCCGCGCAACGGCAACGTGTATGTGTGTAAACCTTTTTCATCCTCGTTCTCGCGCCAGACGAGCGCGAACGCGCCCGCCGGGCTGTCGAACACCGCACACCGAACTTGCGGCGAGAGACCGAAATGCTCCACTGGTTTCGCGCCGTGCAGTTTCTCAGCGAGCGCGTTGAGCGCCACGAACTTCGCCTGCGGCGTGCCGTCGGCTGCGAAGAAATCCACCGTGCCGAGCGCCTCGGCCACCGGCAGGTGAGTGTCCACCATTTCGTTGCGGAACTGCCAGAGAAACAACACCTGCGCGCCTCCGCAGAACTCGATGACGCAGTCCCGCACGACATAAGCGGCGGCAAGCCGTTGCGACGTGCAGATGTTGTGGCCTTTGAAACGGAAGGAGAATTCCGCCGTCGTGTGCACCGCATCAGGCCGGCCGCTCCAGCAAGGATATTTCACGCCCTCGGTGTTCCACAACGGCAGCGTCCCGCGGGGATCGTTTTTCTTCAACAACGACTGCATGTCGCGCAAGTAATCCCACGTCGGCATCTCGCCCCGGCTCATCCACGGACGCGGTTTGCAGAAGGTGTGACCGGAAACGATGTCGAGCGCCTTCAATGCCCCCGTCTCGGCGACGGCTCGCACGTATCCTTGCGGGTCGCCCTGCTGGTCCGCTGTGCCGCAGATGCCGACGACCTTGGCCGCGGGATCGGCGCGCCTGACTTCCTCGCCCGCCGCGACCAACAACGGACTGTAGTCCCCGGCCCAGAACGCCGTGTTCGGTTCGTTGACGATCTCCCAGTATTTGATCTCGCCTTTGTAGTGTTCGACCATCGTCCGCACATAACGCCGCCACGCGTCGTCCTTCGGAATCGGCGCGCGGCGAGTCGTCTTGCCGGACCGCGCCCACGTCGGGCAGAACTCCTCGCGCGCGTTGGCGTTGCCGAGCGTGGCCATGATTTCCAAACCGTAACTCTTGATCGCCTTCACACCCGAATCGTAAAAGACAAATTTGCCCGGCGCAGTCTCGACGCACAACTGTGGCCGGTCGTCCCAGCGCACGATGTCCGCTGCGCGCTGCCAACGCGCGCCCGCCATCGGCGCGAGACGGAAAACGCGGTCGAGGTTGAGTCCGATGTTGCTCGAATGCCACCGCTCGCCTGCGCCGAAATTTTCCGGCGACGTGACGGCGTTGTAGTCGAACCCGAACTGACACGGCTGCTCCGGCAACGTCGCCGGGATTTTTTCGAGCACGGCCACGTTGAGCCCACATTTACCGGATATGCTTCACAATCCGCAGGCAACAATCTATAGTT
>CAZNOK010000149.1:6135-12787 GCA_964574605.1 uncultured Verrucomicrobiota bacterium | reverse complement strand
TAGGGGACATTCTCACTGTGGTAAGGAAGGGGACATTCTCATCGAGGTTTGACACAAATGCAAGGGTTTATTGACCCCGGCAGGCGAATCGTGTAGAAGTGCTTACCTCATGTCTTCTGAACGAATCCATCCAACAGCAGTTGTGGACGCACGCGCGCAGATCGGCGCAGGCTGCGAGATTGGGCCGTACTGCATTGTCGGTTCCAATGTGAAATTGGGAGAAGGAAACCGTCTCCACGCCCACGTTGTCCTTGATGGATTGACCACCATTGGGCCGCGTTGCGAGTTCTTCCCATTCGCCTGCATCGGATTGAAGACCCAAGACCTGAAGTGGAAAGGTGGAAGCTGCTTTCTGGAGATCGGCTCCGACAACGTCTTCCGTGAACATGTAACCGTGCATACCGCCACCAGCGACGGCGGGGTGACGCGTATCGGCTCGCACAGTAACTTTCTCGCCTACTCGCACATCGCGCACGACTGTCGCGTCGGAAACCACGTTATCTTCAGCAACAACGGCACTCTGGCCGGGCATGTTACCGTCGAGGACCATGCCATTATTGGCGGCTTGGCGGCCGTACACCAGTTTTGTCGCATCGGCGTCATGGCCATTATCGGCGGCTGTGCCAAGGTTGTGCAGGATGTGCCTCCGTACATGATCGCCGATGGCAATCCCGCCGTGACTCGCAGCGTCAACAAGGTCGGCCTCGAACGCAACGGCGTCAGCGCAGAGGTTCAAAAGGCCTTGCGGGACGCCTACAAAATTGTTTTCAGGTCGGGATTGACAGTTGGTAACGCTTTGGATAAAGTACGTACCGAAGTTCCGCCCAGCAAAGAAATCGATCATTTCATCAACTTCTGTAGTACGTCTGAACGCGGAATCGCCCGATAATCAGCGGAAGTCGCGCTGTATTGTGGCAATGCAGGAAACCCATGGGATTTCATTAGCACGGGAGCACTGGATTGATTGAATGACAGCCGAGAACAAACAACAACAGACCGCAGCGCCGGAGGCAGCCCAAGCGCAGCCCTCCCCGGCCACCGACACGCCCAAACCGCCGCCTCCACAGGAGTTGCCGGCGCGGGGTGTGCTCGAAGTTGGCGAGAAAGGCTTCGGATTCCTGCGCAACCCGGCCCGCAGCTTCCAAGTCAGCCCGAATGACATCTATGTTTCACCGGACATGATCCGCCGGTTCCGCCTCCGTCCCGGCATTGAGATCGAGGGGCGCGCCGCGCCGCCGCGCAAAGGCAGCCCCCAGCTCGTCGAGATCCGCACGATCAACGGCCAACCGCCGGAAAAATTCCTTCAACTGAAGAGATTCGACGACCTGACCAGCATCAATCCGAACCAGCGTTACATGCTCGAAACCGTTTCCGACCGCATGACCACGCGGGTTGTGGACCTGATCGCGCCCGTCGGCAAAGGAACCCGAGGCTTGATCGTCGCCGCGCCGCGCACGGGCAAGACAACGCTCCTGCACCATATTGCCGACGCCGTTCTGACCAACCATCCTGAGGCGCACCTCATTGTGCTTCTCGTGGACGAGCGTCCGGAAGAAACCACGGATTTCCGCCGCTCCATCAAAGGGGGCGAAGTCATTGCCTCCACCAACGACCAGACCATCGAGGACCATGTCCGCACTGCGCGCATGGCCACGGAACGCGCCCGCCGGCTCGTCGAGTACGGCAAGGATGTCTTCATCGTTCTTGACTCCCTCACGCGGCTGGCGCGCGCCTTCAACAATTACATCGGCTCCACGGGTCGCACGATGAGCGGCGGTCTTGACGCGCGCGCTATGGAACAGCCGCGCCGCATTTTCGCCTCGGCCCGCAAAGCGGAAGAGGGCGGTTCGCTGACTATTGTTGCCACGGCGCTCATTGAGACGGGCTCCCGCATGGATGAGTTGATCTTCCAGGAGTTCAAAGGCACCGGCAATTCCGAGTTGGTTCTTGCCCGCAAGATCGCCGAGCAACGCTACTGGCCCGCCGTGGACATCAATGCCAGCGGCACGCGCCGCGAGGAACTGTTGATTCCGCCGAAGGAACTGGAAGCCATCGCCCGGATGCGGCGCGCGCTCAGCGAACTGGAGCCGGAAGAGGCCCTGCCGCGCCTGCTGACCGGCCTGTCGAAATTCAAGACGAACAAGGAGTTTCTCAAGGCCGTGGTGTGATCGCGCCCGGCGAAAGGAGTGTCTAATGAAACGGCTGTTGGTGTTTGTAGTGGCCATGATCAGCGCGACCGGCGACCTTCGAGCGCAACTCAGCGTCCAACTGCGGTCCGAGAAGAATTTCTTCCTGTTGTACGAATCGATCCCTCTGGTTGTTTCGTTGCAGAACAACTCCGGCCGCACGATCCAACTGGATGGATCCACAGAGCGCTCTTGGCTGACCTTCTCTGTGAATGAACAAAACGGGGGCACCATCCGCGCCGTAGGTCGTGTCAACACCGCTCAAACCGTCTTAATCCCTGCCGGCCAAACGGTCAATCGCACCGTGGACATCCTCCCACTGTATGAACTCCGTGCGCGTGGCAACTACCGTGTTCAGGCGGAAGTCAATGCCAGCGGCATATCGGCGGTTTCCGCGCCGGTGAAGTTTACAATTCTTCAGGGACGCGAGCTTTGGAGCCAGAAGATTGGACTGCCGTCGGTTGATGCCCGCAACGACGAGTATCGCACTTACGCCTTGTTGGCGCACCGCACCGAACGGGACGAGCGTCTCTACATCAGCGTGAAGGACGAGCCGTCCCAACTCGTGTATGGCGTCATTTTGCTCGGGACGTTCCTGCCCATCTATCAACCCTCAGTACAAATTGACCGTGATGCTCATCTCCATCTGATTTTCCAAAACGCGCCGCGTTCCTTTGCCTACGTCGAGGTGGATCCGCGCGCCAAGATCATTCAGCGCGCCGCCTTTTCCGACTACATGTCCCGTCCCCGGCTGCTCAACGACCGGGGCGTCATCACGGTCACGGGCGGCGAACAAATCTTCCCGAAGATAGAGCGTATCCTCACTGACGCCGAGCTGAATCCGCCACCTCCTCCTCCGGCGCCTCCGAAAAAGAAATCGTGGTGGCCCTTCGGGAAAAAGGAAGAAAAAACAGCAGGCGACGAGTTACCCCGCCCCCAACGCTAGCCCAATGACTGTGCAACGCTGGCCGGGTTAGATGAACTCGTTGATCAGGTTCTCGAGCATTTCCTGACGGCCACTCACGCACTTGTCCGCCTCGCCCTTCGCAAGCATGTGCGCTTCAAGCGCGCAGAAGTTCATCTTGCCCTTCTCGATCTTCGCCCCAAGACCAGTGTCCCACGACGCGTATCGTTTCTGGACAAACTTCGCGAGCCGTCCATCCTTGCGGATCTTCGCCGCAATCTTCAGGCCGCGCGCAAACGCGTCCATGCCGCCAATATGCGCGTGGAACAAATCCACCGGCTCGAAGCTCTCGCGGCGCACTTTCGCGTCGAAGTTCAGGCCGCCGGTCTTGAACCCGCCCATGCCGAGCACGACGAGCATGATCTGCGTTGTCAGGTAAATGTCCGTCGGGAATTGGTCGGTGTCCCAACCAAGCATCGGGTCGCCGACGTTGGCGTCCACTGAGCCGAGCGCACCCGCCGCCGCCGCCGTCAATAGGTCGTGCTGGACCGTGTGCCCGGCGAGCGTGGCGTGGTTGGTCTCGATGTTGAGCTTGAAATCGTCGAACAAGTCGTACTGTCGCAGGAAATTCAGGCAGGCGGCAGCATCGGAGTCGTACTGGTGTTTGGTCGGCTCCTTCGGTTTTGGCTCGATGTAGAACTGGCCTTTGAATCCGATCTTCTTTTTGTAGTCCACCGCCATGTGCAGGAACCGCGCGAGGTGATCAAGCTCGCGTTTCATGTCGGTATTGAGAAGCGTCGAGTATCCTTCGCGTCCACCCCAGAACACGTAGCCTTGGCCACCGAGTTCCTTGGTGACTTCGAGCGCCTTCTTCACCTGTGCCGCGGCAAATGCGAACACGTCGGCGTTGCAGCTTGTAGCCGCGCCGTGGACATAGCGCGGGTTCGAGAAAAGATTTGCCGTGCCCCAGAGCAGCTTGATGCCGGTGCGGCGTTGCTCACGCTTCAACACCTTCACGACGGCGTCGAGGTTCGCGTTCGTCTCCTTCAACGTCCCGCCTTCGGGGGCGACATCGCGGTCGTGGAAACAATAGAACGGCGCACCAAGCTTCTCCATGAACTCAAACGCCACGCGCACCCGGCGCTGGGCGTTCTCGACGGAATTGGAGCCGTCGTCCCACGGACGGATCGCCGTGCCGGGACCGAACGGGTCGCCGCCGGTGCCGCGGAACGTGTGCCAGTAGGCGACGCCGAAGCGGAGATGGTCTTTCATCGTCTTGCCATCAATCTTCTCGTTGGCGTTGTAGTGCTTGAAGGCGAGGGGATTCGACGATTTCGGTCCTTCGAACTTGATGTTCGCGATCTTGGGGAAAGCTTGGCCGTTCATGGAACGGTGTTATACCGACGGCGCGCGCCGTGGTCAACGGCACAATGAACTGTCGTCGCGGCAATTCATGTCGGCAGTGTGCTCCTCCGCAAGATGACACAACTGCACTGTTGACAGAACCGTCTGCGGGCTGTAATGCCAACGGCATGCCATTGCTAAAAACGGGGAAGCTGGAGCGGGTGCGGGTCCCGCTCGGCGACCGAAGTTACGACATCTTCATCGGCGACAACCTGCTGGAGCGCGCCGCCGAGTTCATGCAGCCGCTCGCGCTTGGCCGACGTGGAGTCATCATCTCTGACTCCAATGTCGCGCCGCGGTACGCGCGCCGGCTGATGGATTCGTTGACCCGCGGCGGTTATGATACCGCGCTGTTGACGCTGCCCGCGGGCGAATCGTCGAAGTCGCTGCAGCAGGCAAAGCGCGTGTTGGAACATTTGCCGTCGCAGCGTCTCGACCGTCAATCCTTCATCGTCGCGCTCGGCGGCGGCGTGGTTGGCGACCTCGCGGGGTTTGTCGCGGCGACGTATCTGCGCGGAATCAATTTCATACAAGCGCCGACCTCGTTGCTGGCGTTCGTGGACAGTTCCGTCGGCGGCAAGACCGGCGTGAACCTGCCACAAGGTAAGAACCTTGTCGGCGCATTCTATCAACCGCGCCTCGTTATCGCCGACACGGCGACGTTGCGGACGCTGCCGAAACGCGAGTTGCGCGCCGGTTTCGCCGAGGTCATCAAGTACGGCGCGATCTGCGATGCGCCGTTCTTCCGGTGGCTGGAGCGCGATTACCGTCGTGTGCTGCGGCTCGAAGGCGGCGCGGTGCGCAAGGCGGTGCGGCGCTGTTGCGAGTGGAAGGCGCGCGTCGTGAGCGCCGACGAACACGAGTCGGGACTGCGCGCGATTCTGAATTTCGGTCACACCATCGGCCATGCGATGGAGGCGATTGTCGAGTACGAGGGGTTGCTCCACGGCGAGGCTGTCGCGGCGGGAATGTGTTGCGCCGCGTGCCTGTCGGTGAAACACGCCGGCCTGAACGCGTCGGATGCCGCGCGTGTGCGTTCGTTGATCAAGGCGAGCGGTTTGCCGGTGCGACTGGCCAGCAAGTTTGCTGTGGACCTGTTATTGCAGGCGATGCGGCTCGACAAGAAGGCGCGCGCCGGCAAAGTGCGGTTCGTGTTGTTGAAACGACTCGGCGCGGCAATGGTGAGCGACCAAGTGACCGATGCCGATATCGAGGAGGTGCTGAATGTCTGCCGTTGACGAAACCATCGTGCGCGAATACTTCGAGGCCCACGGCTTTCTGGTCTGCCAACGCCGCAAATATGTCGTCCAATCACGCCAGAAAACCGCCGACGAGGAAATTGACCTCATCGTCCTCAACCCGCAATGTTCCGGAACTATTCCGGCCGCGTTCGAGTTGAACGCTGAGACCTTGAAACAGGTGTCTCGCGCCGTCGTCGCCGTGAAAGGTTGGCACACGGAGACGTTCGCGCCCGGCGTCTTGGCGCATCAGCCGAAGATTTTCCGGTTTGTCGAGCAACGCGCGGTCGATGAGGCGAAACGACTGGTCGGCGGCGACGGTTTGCTGAAGATTCTCGTCGTGCCCGGCCTGCCGCGCGAGGAGAAGACGCGCGAGAAGAGCATTGAATTGCTTCGTGCGAAGGGCGTGGACGGCGTGATTTCGTTCCGCGAGATTCTCAGCGACCTCGTCGGGCGCGTCCACACGAACCGTAATTACCAGAAGTCCGATTTGCTCCAGACACTGCGGCTGTTGAAGAATTACGATTTGCTGCGCGAGCCGCAACTGGAATTGAAACTGAGGTCGAAACGCCGGTAGTTTATGCCAGCATACTGCAATCGTGTAGGGGCGCACTGCGTGCGCCCCGTTCCGTCGCAGAATCGGTGCCCCATCGGGGCGCACGCAGTGCGCCCCTACGAACTATGACGCCTAAGGAAGCCTACATCGTCCTCAACATGCTGGAGGAGGTCGGGCCGGTGCGCGTGCGTCGGCTGCTCGACGTGTTCGGCTGCCCGGAGAAAATCCTCGAAGCCAGCCGCAGCGACTTGATGCGCGTGGACGGCGTCGGCGAGGAAGTCTCTTGCTCGATCACCGAGTGGCGGAAACAAGCTGATCTTGACGCGGAGTTGGCGCGGATCGAGAAAGCCGGTGTGCGCGTCGT
>CAZNOK010000149.1:0-6125 GCA_964574605.1 uncultured Verrucomicrobiota bacterium | reverse complement strand
GCGATTACCCGAAGCTCCTGCGCGAGACATACGATCCGCCGCTGGCGCTGTATGTGAAGGGAACATTGAGCGAGCGTGACGCGTTTTCCATTGGCGTCGTCGGTTCGCGTCGGACCAGCCTGTACGGGCAGGAGATGGCGCGGAGGCTGGCGTACCAACTTGCGCGCCTGGGCGTGACGGTCGTCAGCGGGTTGGCGCGCGGCATTGACACGCAAGCGCACAAGGGCGCGCTTCAGGCCAAAGGCCGCACGGTGGCGGTGATTGGCTGCGGGATTGACGTGGTTTATCCGGCGGAAAACAAGAAACTCGCTGAAGAGATTGTGGAGGAAGGGGGCGCGTTGGTGACGGAGTTTCCGTTTGGCGTGCAGCCCGACCGGCAGACGTTTCCGATGCGCAATCGGATCATCAGCGGCTGGTCGCTCGGCGTGGTCGTCGTGGAGGCGAGCTTGAAAAGCGGCGCGCTCATCACGGCCGGTTTCGCGGGAGAGCAGGGGAGACAGGTGTTCGCCGTGCCGGGTCGCGCCGACTCGCCGCTGTCGAAGGGCGCGAACAAGTTGATCAAGGACGGCGCGAAGCTGACGGAGGACGTCGAGGACATTCTCGGAGAATTCGAGTACCTGCTGCCAAAGTCGAAGGAGGAGAAGCGCGAGGCGGCGGTGCAGCTTTCGGAGAACGAGAGCAAGGTGCTGGAGGCCATCGGTGAGGACGAAGTTGTGATGGACGAGATCATCCAGCGCAGCAATTTGACAACGGCGTGTGTTTCGGCAACTCTACTGGCGCTCGAAATGAAACGACTCGTCCGGCAATTGCCGGGAAAAGTTTTCGGAAAGCGAACATTATAGTTTATGGGAAAGACACTGATCATTACGGAGAAACCAAGTGTCGCGCAGGACATCGCGCGCGCTCTCGGCGGATTCAAGAAAAGCAAGGAGTACCACGAGAGCGACCGCTATGTCATGTCGTGGGCGGTGGGTCATTTGTTTGAATTGGCCGTGCCGGAGGAGATGAAAGAACAGGACAAATGGTCGCTCGACAAGCTGCCGATCATGCCGACGGAGTTCGATCTCGGCGTGCGGGAGAAGTCCGGTCCGCGCGTGCGGGTGCTCGACAAGATGGTCAAGTCGAAGGAAGTGGACGACATCATCAACGCCTGCGACGCCGGGCGCGAAGGCGAACTGATCTTCCGCTACATCCTCGACCACGCGAAGGCAAAGAAAACGGTTCGCCGTCTCTGGCTGCAATCCATGACGCCCACCGCAATCCGTGACGGCTTTGAGCGGCTCCGCACCGACGCCGAGATGCAGCCACTCGCGCAGGCGGCGCGCAGCCGCAACGAAGCCGACTGGCTTATCGGCATCAATTCCACCCGTGCCTTCACGCTCCGCCTCAGCGGCGGGCGTGGCAGCACGATCACCTCGCTCGGTCGGGTGCAGACGCCGACGCTGGCGATGATGGTTGACCGCGAGAAACGGATTCAGGAATTCAAGGAGACGACGTTCTGGGAAGTGTTCGGCGCGTTTCGCGCACAGGCCGGCGAATATACGGGGCGCTGGTTTGATGAGACGTTTGCGAAAGAGGAAAGCGAACCGGCCCGCACGGAGCGGCTGGCGAAACGCCTCGGCCTCAACGCGCCGGCGCTGGATTTCGCAGCCTTGTGGGACGAGCACCGCTTTGCGCCGCGCATCTGGTGGACGGAGATCGCTCAGGCTTTGTTCCGGAAATCTTCCGGCAAGCCGGGCGTCGTCGAGCTGGAGGAGAAGAAACCGACGTCACAGATCGCGCCGCAGCTTTACGACCTCACGACGCTCCAGCGCGAAGCGAACAACCGTTTCGGGTTCTCGGCGAAACGCACGCTGCAAATCGCGCAGGCGCTTTACGAGAAGCACAAGGCGATCACCTATCCGCGCACGGACTCGCGTTGTCTGCCGGAAGATTATATCAGCACGGTGAAGAAGACGCTGGCGGAGCTTGGCCCGCTGGCGCACAAGGCGCTCGACAACGACTGGGTCAGGCCGAACAAGCGCGTCTTCAACAACGCCAAAGTCGGCGACCACTTCGCGATCATTCCGACGGGCAAGCTGCCGCACGCGCTCGACCAGGACGAACAAGTTGTTTTCGATGCGATTGTGAAACGGTTCATCGCCGCCTTTTACCCGCCGGCACAGTACGAGAACACCACGCGCATCACGCGCGTCGAGGGCGAGCCGTTCAAGACGGAAGGGAAAATCCTCCTCGTGCCCGGCTGGCTCGAGGTGTATGGCAAGGAATCGCAGGAGAACGGCGACAAGAACCTCCCTCCGGTCTCGCAGGGCGAGAAGGTGATGACCGAGCGCATCGAGATCAAGGAAGACAAAACCAAGCCGCCCGCGCGTTTCACCGAGGCGACGATTCTCAGCGCGATGGAAAACGCAGGCAAACTCGTCGAGGACGAGGAACTCGCCGAGGCGATGAAAGAGCGCGGTCTCGGCACGCCCGCCACGCGGGCGGCGATCATTGAGACGCTCATTGCCGCGCGCTACCTCGTCCGCCACGGCAAGGAACTCCACCCGACGCCGAAAGCCATCCAGACGATCGGCTTGTTGAAGACTGCCGCCCCGGAGTTGACCAGCCCCGAAATGACCGGCGAATGGGAGTTCCGGCTCCGCGAGATCGAGCACGGCAAGTTGACGCGCGAGCAGTTCATGGCCGACATCCGCTCGCTCACCGCCACTATCGTGAACGAGGCCCGGTCGTTCAGCCTCGACGAGCATGTTGAGGACAGCGAGCCGTTCGGCGAATGCCCGAAATGCAAAGCGGCGCTCGTCGAGCGGTTCAAGAGCTTCTCGTGCACCAACAAGGATTGCGACTTCGCCATCTGGAAGACCATGGCGGGACGATTGCTGGGCCGCGACGAGTTCGAGACTTTGTTGCGCGACAAACAAGTCGGCCCGCTCAACGGCTTCCGCAGCAAGGCCGGCAAGCAGTTCAACGCCACGGTGAAATTGAACGATCAGTGGAAGACCGAGTTCGACTTCGCCGTTAACGACACCGGTTTGAAGTGTGAGAAGTGCGGCAAGGCGCTCATCATCCGCAGTGGACGGCGCGGCGAGTTCCTCGCCTGCAGCGGTTATCCCGAGTGCAAAAACGCGATGAGCTTCAAGCGCGACGAAGCCGGTAAGGTCATCCCAATCCCGCGCGCCGAAGGCGACGCAGAGACGAAGATGCCCGACGTGAACATCAAGTGCGAGAAGTGCGGTAACGCGATGGCCATCAAGATGAGCCGGCGCGGCCCATTCCTCGCGTGCACCGGCTATCCGAAGTGCAAAAACGCAAAACCGCTGTCCGACGAATTGAAGGCAAAGCTGCCGCCGCCCAAACCGAAGGCTGCGCCCACGCCGACCGACGAGAAGTGCGACCAGTGCGGCGCGCCGATGGTGATTCGCAGGGGACGTTTCGGTGAATTCCTCGGTTGCAGCGCCTATCCCACGTGCAAGAACATCAAGAAAATCACGGCACCCAAAGCGCTGGAACAGACGCACTCGTCGCCGAGTTCCTGACGTATCTGCGGGGCGAACGCGACGCTTCCAGTCTGACCGTCCGCAACTACGGCGCGGCGCTGAACGCTTTTCGAGCGTGGTTTGAAGGCCGCATGAAACACAAGTGCGACTGGGCGCGCCTCGACGTCTTTCAGGTGCGCGGCTACCTCGTCCACATGACCGAGCGCAAGTATGACCGCGCGACGATTCAGTTGAAGATGTCGGCGCTCCGCAGCTTCTACAAATGGCTGCTGCGCGCCGAACACGTGAAACAAAACCCGCTCACCGGCCTCACGCTCCCGAAGAAAGTCCGCAAGCTCCCGAAATTTCTCACCATCCAACAAGTGGAATCACTGCTCAACGCGCCGCTTGCGGATAAGAGCGCCGATCACGCCTTCGCCGTCTGGCGCGACAAAGCGATGCTCGAAGTCTTGTATAGTTCCGGCATCCGCATCCACGAACTCGTCGGCCTCAACGACGACGATGTTGACCTGCTCGGCGAAGTGGCTCGCATCCGCGGCAAAGGCAAGAAGGAGCGACTCGCGCCGCTTGGCGGTCCCGCGGTCGAGGCTTTGCAGCGCTACCTCGAACTGCGTCGCCGCACCGCGCGCGGCCCGCTCTTCATCAACCAAGAGGGCGGCGGCCGTCTCACCGCTCGCAGCGTGCAGCGCATCCTGAAGAAATATCTCATCGCCGCCAACCTCGACCCCTCGTTGACGCCGCACAAGCTCCGTCACAGCTTTGCCACGCACATGCTCGACGCAGGGGCCGATCTGCGCAGCGTGCAAGAGTTGTTAGGCCACGCCAACCTCTCGACGACGCAAATCTACACGCACGTCACGCCGGAGCGGCTGAAGAAGGTGTACGAGAAAGCGCATCCGCGCGCTTAGGAGTCATTGGGGGCGTGTCTCCCGCCATTGTGGACATGTCCATGCGCATTGTGGGCGTGTCTTTAGTTGTGATGGACGCGGCCACCAACAGAGTGGACGCGGCAACAGACATAGCGGACATGGCCATTATAGGTATAGACGCGCCCACCAGCGTAATAGACACGTCCATTATCAGCAGGGGCATGCCTTCCGAGACCGTGGACGTGGCCACAATGATAATGGACCCGTCCACAGGAATCGGGGGCGCGTCCACTTTTCTTGTGGACATGCACCTCAAGGCTGATTATCACTGCGAATAGGCCGAGCGAAGCGCAACCAATACGGAAGGAAACCATGAAATATCAGCGGTATTTCCCCAATACTATCGGTGAACAGTGTGTCTGGCTCAGTAACTTCATCACCAAACTCCCGGGATACGCCACCGTCTTGGAACTGTCACCAGCACGAGTGGAAGCTTGCATCAACGACTGCCGATTCATGCATTACGTGTTGGGGGCTTGGTTGGCGGAGGTACGCGTGTTTGGTCGCGCTGCCACGAGCGCGATGGAGATGTTGTTGACCGGTGAGAAGCGCGTCCCGGTGACACTGCCCGTGTTCACGCCACCTCCGTTGCCGTCGGGCGTAGAGACCGCGTTGGCTGGGGCGTTGAACCGGGTGTTCGACCTCGTGCAACTCATCAAGATCAGCCCTGGTTACAACAACAGCATCGGTCTCGACCTCGGCATCGTTTCGTCCCCGGCGGCGTCCAACGCTACCAAGGCCGCGCCCAGTCTCAAACTCAAAGTGGTAAACGGCAGTTCCAACGAGGCCGTGCGGCTTGGCTTCATTAAGAATGGGCACATGGGTATCTGGATCGAGTCTCAGCGCGGCGAAGGCGCGTGGGAGTTTGTGAACATTGTCACCGAGTCGCCCTACCTTGATGACCGTGCCTTGCTGGTCGCCGGAGTGCCTGAGGTCCGCCGCTATCGCATCCGGTACTGGGACAAAGGCGCGCCCAGCAGCGATTGGTCCGGCGTCGCCACCGTCACCGTCGGCCCCTAACCGTTGCGCAGGTCGGCTTACACGCACGTCACACCGGAACGGCTCAAGAAGGTGTGCGAGAAGGCGTATCCGGGGGCGTGAGACATAGGACACGAAATCCAAAATGTGCAATAAGAATTGCGTAATGCTCGTGGTAATGATAATTGCTCGAGACATAGGCGACTGAACTGATTTGCGCAAAGAAACTTCCATTTTAGTCAAGGCATGTCTTTTGGGTTTTCTCACAGAGATGTTCCCCTGTGTTTGTGTCGTTTGTGGCACCGTCGGCCCGTGTTACTGGGATTGGATGGGAACTGTCGGTTTTCTATCGCACCTGCCAGCTATTTTCGTTTGTACACCACTTTCAGGAGTGGAGCGACATTTTCACGTTGGCGTTATTGTTCTCCTCACTTTCCTGCAGTGGTCCTTTCTGTGGTGGTTATTTCTTCGTTTGAAGAAGGCCAGAACCCTTTCCTGCCTGAACAAAGCCGGAACATAGACGGAACGAAGAACTGCGCTGAAATTATGTTCCGGGTTCTTTCCGGAACATGACGTTAGTCGCGAGACTTTAGTCGCCGCCGAATCCATGACGGATTGCGGCGGCAATCCAAGACGGCGTGAACGTGGACGATGTCGCTGTCAACGCTTTAACCCACATTTACCGGATATGCTTCACAATCCGCAGGCAACAATCTATAGT
>CAZNOK010000148.1:0-12787 GCA_964574605.1 uncultured Verrucomicrobiota bacterium | reverse complement strand
GCTGGTACTGTTGTCCGCCGAAGGTCGCCCGCACCATTGCGGGCTTGGGACGTTGGGCGTACAGCGTCTCGCCGGATACCGTCTGGGTTCACCTTTACGGCGGCAACACACTTCAAACCAGACTCATCGCGCTGATGCAGGAGTCGAACTATCCGTGGGACGGCCACGTGAAGGTTACCATCACACAAGCACCGTCCAAACCGTGTGCTCTCAAGCTCCGCATCCCTGCGTGGGCGGAGCGCGCGACGCTGAAAGTCAACGGCAAACCCGTCGCCGCAAAAGCCGGTACTTACGCGACCGTGCAACGAAAATGGTCGCCAGGTGATGTCGTGGAATTGGACTTGCCAATGGAGGTGCGCATCGTGAAACCGCATCCTGCGGTCGAAGACTGTCGTGGTCGCGTTGCCGTCGTGCGCGGCCCGGTCGTTTACTGTCACGAGCGACCACAAGATCAGCCGGGCATCTCCTTGACGAAGAACGTTCAGTTCGCGCCACGCCACGAGAACGGCGTCACTGTGCTAACCAGCAAGAACATCACATTGATCCCCTACTTCACGTGGGCCAACCAAGGCCCGTCCTTCATGGAAGTCTGGATGCCACCATCAAAATGAAAACGATCCTCGCCATCATTCTATCGTCATTCGTCATTTGTCACTCGTCATTGGCTGCGCAGCAGCGTCCGAACATCCTTCTCATCCTGACCGATGACCAAGGTTACGGCGATCTCTCGATTCACGGCAATCCGCATTTGCAGACGCCGCACATTGACCAACTCGGACACAGCGGCGTGCGCTTTGACCGGTTTTACGTCAACTCGTTCTGTGCGCCGACGCGCGCCGCCCTGCTCACCGGACGCTGGCCGTTGCGCACGGGTTGTCACGGCGTCACGCACAACCGCGAAGCGATGCGGCCTTCGGAAGTCACGATCGCCGAGGCGGTGAAGACCGCTGGCTACCGCACTGCCTGCATCGGCAAATGGCACAACGGCGAACAATATCCGTACACGCCCCAAGGACAAGGGTTCGACGAGTTCTTCGGGTTCAACAACGGTCACTGGAACTGTTACTTCGATGCCACACTGCTGCGCGGCGCGAAATACGAGAAAACCAAAGGCTACATCACCGACGTGCTGACTGATGAAGCGATGAAGTTCATCAGCGCAAACAGGAAACGCCCATTCTTCTGTTATCTCTCCTACAACGCGCCGCACTCGCCCTATCAAGTGCCCGACCGTTACTTCGACAAATTCAAGGCCAAAGGCTTCGAGGACAACGTTGCCGCCTTCTATGGCATGTGCGAAAACATTGACGACAACGTCGGGCGCCTGCTCGCGCACCTCGACAAGCTCCGGCTCGCCGACAACACCATCGTCCTGTTCCTCACCGACAACGGCGTCACCGCCGGCGTGAAAAGTTACAACGCCGGGATGCGCGGCGGCAAGGTCAGCGTCCACGAAGGCGGCAGCCGCGTCCCGCTGTTCATGCGCTGGCCGGCAGCAAAGTGGAAACCGCGCGTCGTCCAACAGATCGTTTCGCACATTGACCTGTATCCGACCCTGCTCGATTTGTGCGGCGTAACCCCGCCGTCCGGCCCAAAACTCGACGGCATCAGTCTGCGACCACTGCTGGAAGGCGGGGACTTGTTGTGGCCGGACCGCGTCCTTTACACGCATAACCCGATCAACGAGTCCAACAAATATCCCGGCGCGGTGCGCACGCAACGCTACCGTCTGGTGCGCGAGATCAAAGGTCCCGGCGGCGGCTCGAAAGCGAAAGCCAGCGATGCCAGCGCCACTGCTTGGCAACTCTACGACATGGAAACCGATCCCGGCGAAGAACGCAACATCGCCAACGAGCATCCCGACATCGTCGAGAAACTTAGCAAGCTTTACGACGCATGGTTCGCCGACATCTCGCACGACGGCTTGCAGCGATTTCCCCTTCCCGTCGGACACGCCGAACACAATCCCGTCGAACTGCACGCTCCGCAGGCTTACTTCGACAAGCCGCTGCGCTTCGCCAACGGTCCCGGCTTCGCCAACGATTGGTTGACCGGCTGGACCGACGCGAAATCCAAAGTCTGGTTCGACATCGCCGTCGTCACCGCTGGCAGATACGAAATCGAACTCGCCTTTGCCTGCCCGGCCGCAGACGACGGCTCGAAGCTGCGCGTCACTATCGGCGATGCAGTGCTTGAAACCACTGTCCCTGCCGCTCCGGCACCGGAGATTCCAATCCCGCATCGCGACGCCCTCAGCAAGGAACGCTACCGCAACCGCGAGTGGGGCACGTTGAAGCTGGGCGCCGTGCGCTTGCCCCAAGGCCCCGCCAAACTCACCATCGAAGTCCTCTCCAAACCCGGCGCCGCCGTGATGGACTTCAAACAGGTAAAACTGAAACGCCAATGAAAATACTCATCCTTTCGCTCACACTTTTCTGTGGCCAATTACTGGCCACCGACAAGCCAAACATCATCCTTATCCTCGCCGACGATCTCGGCGCCAAGGAGCTTTCCTGTTATGGCAGCACGCGGCACCAGACGCCGAACCTCGACCGCATGGCGGCTGAAGGCGTGCGGTTCGAGACCTTCTACGCCAATCCGCTTTGCACACCCACACGCGTCACGTTGATGACGGGACAATATGGTTTCCATAATGGCTTCCTCGGCATGCAAGACCCAGCCTACAAACCTGCGCCAAACTCGCCGCAGGCGCGGATCGGCAATCATTTCACCCATGCCGACCTTTTGAAATCCCGCGGCTACGCCACCGCACTCTCCGGTAAGTGGCAACTCTCCGGGGAACTGCCCACGCTCATCCACGACGCCGGCTTCGACGAATACCGGATGTGGGCTTACGATCAGAACTTGCCATCGGGCATCAAGCATCCCGCCCACGAGGGCGGCGACCGAGGCAACGCCTGCCGCTACTGGCATCCGAGCATCGTCGAGAACGGCAAATATCTGCCAGCCAAACCGGATGACTACGGCCCGGACTTGTTCAACGACTTCGTCATTGACTTCGCGCGCCGCCACAAGAACGAACCGTTCTTTGTCTATTACACTTCCGTCCTCACACACAGCCCGCACCTGCAAACTCCTGATCCAACAAAGCCCGGTGCGCGCTGGCCGGCGACGTTCAAATCGAACTTGGAGTATCTCGACCATCTGATGGGCAAACTGTTCGCCTCGCTCAAGGCCGAGGGACTGGACGACAAGACGATCGTCTTTTTTATCGGCGACAACGGCACCGGCGGCGACGGCAAGGGAACGGTCACGGAACTTGGCGCGCGCGTGCCGTGCATCATCCGCGGCCCCGGCGTCAAACGCGGCATGGTGTCGCGCGCCTTGGGTGATCTCACTGACATCATGCCGACACTTGCCGAACTCTCTGGCGCAGAACTGCCGAAGGACAAACCGTTTGACGGCTACAGTCTCGGCCCCGTGTTGCGCGGTGAGAAAGCGAAACATCGCGTTTGGATTTACAGCCATCTCGATGCTGGTCGCGTGCTGCGCGACTCGCGCTGGCTCTTGGAGATTCCAAAGGGCGGCAAAGCTGAGAAGTTCTTCGACTGTGGCGAGAGCCGCGACGGCACCGGCTACAAGGACGTGACCGACTCGACCGATCCCGAAGTCAAAGCCGCCCGTAAACGTTTCGCCGACATTCTCGCCACGATGCCCGAACCGAAACCGCGCGAAGGCGCCGAGCCAAAACCCGGCAAGAAGAAAGCGAACCGCGTTTCCGATGACCGCGTCGCACGTTTCGGCATCCGCGACAAGAACCACGACGGCGTCATTGACCACGACGAGTTCATGAGCACTCTTGCTGGCAATGACAAGGAAGCCGGCGAAGCGCGCTTCAAGAACCTGGACACCAACCACGACGGTCATCTCACCAAAGAAGAGTTTCTTGGTACCGATGGAAAGAAACAGTGAGGAACATATGAACCGACGCGAGTTTCTTAAGACCGGCGCGGTTTTGACCGCGATTCCGAATGCGCTCGACGCCGCCGACACCCCGAAGAACACATCGCGCCCCCCCGCGGTGCTGGCGAGCTACACTGCCGAAGAACACCGGCGGCGGTTGCAGAACATCGCACTCGGTGAGCGCGGCATCCGCGCGTGCATGCGCAAACATCTCATCACCGACTATCTGCCGGGCCATTGCGTCTATAACCTCGGCGAGTATCCGGCCCGCAAACCGTGGGACATCGGCGATTGGGATGAGCAAGAGCTCGATAAGCTTCATGACCAAGGCATCCGGCTCATCCAGTTGCACGAGGAATGGAACGATTCGCAGCGACTTTTTGGCGCCGACAAGTATTCGCCGGTGAATCACGCCGCGTTCCGCCGCTTCGTGGACATGGTTCACCGCCGGGGGATGAAGCTCATCGTCTATGTGTCCACGGGATTCTTCGAACGAACCGATCCCGACTTTCGTGAGGAGTGGGCGCGAAAACAAGACCTCGTCGAGATTTACTTCCGTTACGCCCGCTGCTCGCCGGCAAGTCCGTCGTGGCGCGCGTATTTGTTGCGGAAGCTGACGCACATCCTCGACGACTACGGTGTGGACGGCCTTTACAACGACGCAGGCTATATCAAGCTTTGGAACAACCCACGCCCCCCGACGCCGGACGAGGTGCTCGCATTCAACGAGAGCGCGATCAATGACGGCGCGGTGTGCGACCTGATGGCACTTATTTACGCGGAGGTCAAACGACGGGGCGGAGTCGTCAAGCTCCACATCAGCGGTGCAAACAAGCCGCAGACCGACCTGAAGGTTTACGATTACCTCTGGGTCGGCGAAGGCGGCAACAATGGCGACAAACTGCGCGAAGTGACAAAGAACCATCCGCCCTACGTCGCTCCGTGTCTCGACATGAGCCGCGCCAAGATTGCCAGCGAGGACGAATTGTATCTGCACGCGATTCCGTACATGCAGTTCCCTGTGTTGCTCGCCGGCAAGCCGGTCACCGGCGAACGCGCACAGACTCCCGGCGTCAAGTATCGTGAGGACGGAAAATGTTTCTGGATGCGCCATTGCCGGACGATTTGGAAACATTACCAAGCGAACCCAAACGGTCCGCACAGCTACGGTTGGTGGGACTCGTGCCCCGGCCGGCCTGAAGCGCGCCCGACGCACGCGCGCTGGCTCAAGCAATACCTGCCGATGGTCGAGGAAGGCACGTGGGCGTGGCTGGAGATCAGCGACTCCGACCTGTTCGCACAACCGCTGCCCAAAGACGTCGTCGCATCGGCATTCGCGAATCGCGAGTTTTACCTCGTGCTGGCCAACTACGGCCAGACTGCCGTCGAGGTGGCGACGCGCGATGCCTACTCATCGAAGAAGCAATGGCAACTGCCCGCCCGCTCGTTGCACATCCTGCGAAAATAGCACCCGTCAAGAGAAGCCATGTTGCATTTCACTGAAAGAAGGTTTGTTGTGATGCGAATGGCATTGATCATCACGACGATAGCGGTTCACTCTGCTGCCGCAACCATCTACCACGTCGCGCCGAATGGCGCCGATGCCAATCCCGGCACGGAAGCGAAGCCGTTCCGCACCATTCAAAAGGCCGCAGACATCGCCGCGCCGGGAGACAAGGTGATGATTCGCGCTGGTGCGTATGCCGAAAGTGTCACGATCAAAAATTCCGGCGGCTCCGGCCGTCCGATTGTTTTCCAAGGCGAACGCGGCCCCAAAGGGGAGTGGCTGACCCGTCTGGATCCTTCCGTGTCGGTCACCGCGCGATGGGTGCCCGCTCCCGAAGTCGGCAATGGCGTTTACAAAATGCCGTTCCCCAGCTTCGAACCGTTCCTCATGCTTGTGGATGGCAAGTTCGTGCCGCGCATCTGGCCGGACCGCATGAAGGACGGACTCGGTTTCAAGAAGCTGGCCTATCCGCCCGATCAACGGGTCGTGGTTTATAGCGCAGGAGCGACAAAAGCGCCTGGCAAAGGCGGTATCCTTGCCGGCACCGGTACGGAGGTTGATCCCACCGGCCGAAAGACCGTCGCCTACTGGGACACGGTGGGCGCAATGTATGGATGCAAGGACGGGATGATCTACCTCCGTTTCCGCGACCGCGATGACCCGAACACCAAGGCCATCTGCATCGCCCCACAAGGCGGCGGCGTGCAGATACGCGGCAGTTGGATTGTCATCCGCGATCTCTTCATCCAGGGCGGCCAGCAGGGCGTCGCCATCCGCGGACCAAATGCCGACCACAACGTCGTGGAAAACTGCCGGCTGGTGAACGCCGCCGAGCGCATCAGTGTTGAGCACGCTTCACACACCGTCATTCGCAACAACGATGTCACTGCCGAGTTCTATTCCGACAAATGCCTCACCGGCGCGTGGGGCGACGATGCCTCCGTTCCCGACATCACGGACGAACTCGGTCGCAAATACCATTTCTATGTCGAATACAAGATGTTCTTTGGACCGCGCGGCACCTCGGATTACGGCATCCGTCTCACGGGCGGCGCCAACAACGAGATCGCGGGCAACCGCGTCTTCAAAGGCGGCCAAGGCATCCACCTCTCCCGCACCACCAACGCCCGCGTCCACGGCAACACCGTCACCGGCATGTCCAGCATCGGCATCATCCCCACCATGGACGGCATTGCCGATGTCCACATCCACGACAACCTCATCTGCGACTGCAACATCGCCATCCGCATCCACCACGTCAACGAGCGACGCCAGACTGCCCCGCGCAGCCTTTATGTCTATCGCAACCTCGTGTGGCAAAAGCCCGGCGTTGGCACCGGCATCTTCTTCCATTTCCATGACAAGAACGACATGGACCCGTATCCGCATCCCTTCATTGCCATTTATCACAACACCTTTGCCGGGGGCGTGAGTGGATTGTATCCCAACGCCCACGCTGACCGCATGGGCGGCCTGCCCCACACCCTCGTCGTCAACAACATCTTCTCGACTCGGCGACCGGTGTACACCTCGTCGCGTTTCCGGCAGAGGAAGGGCGCTTGGAGCTTCGACCACAACTGGCTCGGCGGATCGGGCAAGTTCGACGCCGTCTGGTTCGGCCCACGCAACGTGGACGCCGCCGGGAAACTGCTTTGGGACACCGCACAAGAACCGCGTCCCGTCCTGCCCACCGATTCGACCGCCCGCACCGCGGGTCTCGACCTTTCCAAACCCTTCACGCTTGACGGCAAGACCCACAACCCGCTGCCCGGCATGAAGCCCGGCTACTTCACCGGTCGCGCCCCCGACCTCGGTGCCTACGCCAACAGCGCCACTGCGACGCCATGAATCCCTTGGCTGTCGCCACAACCTGCCTTTGCTTCGTCGCAGTGCTGTCGCAGAACGCAGTGGGCGAGAGTGCGAAATCCGCCGCCGTGTTCGATGTCGGCAGCCGCTCGCAATTGTTCGTTGATCGCGCTTTGGTGGCGCGCGCCGATGGCGTCAGCTTCCATCTCGTTCCCGCCACGAAGCATCCCGCCGGGCTGTCTGCGTAAAACGGGCGACGACAGAGCGTCGCCCTCCGGATGAAGTACAGCGCGGGAAATTTCCGAACACGCTCAAAGCCATTCGCCGGTGACAATCTTCGTCACCGCGTGGAATGGGAATGACCGTTGCATCTCACTTCTCTTGTGGGCACGCCGGTTGTGTTGCGCTTCCATATTGCGAGCGCGGCGTTATACTCCTTGGCCTTCCGAAAATGAAATACACTTATCTTACCTTGCTGTTGTTCGCGTCGCTGGTCGCGCGCGCTGAGAAGCCAAATATCATCGTCGTCCTCGCCGACGACCTCGGCTACGGCGATGTCCGTTGCTACGATCCTGAACACGCCAAAGTGCCGACGCCGAACATTGACCGACTGGCCGAACAAGGCATGAGATTTACGGACGCCCACGCCAGCTCGTCGCTTTGTTCGCCAAGCCGTTACAGTCTGTTGACAGGCCGGTTCAGTTGGCGGACGCCGATGCGGACACACGTGGTTCGGGTGTACGGCACGCCGCTAATCGCGCCGGAGCGATTGACCTTGCCCAAGATGCTTCAGCAACGAGGTTATCACACTGGCTGTTTTGGCAAATGGCACTTGGGCTGGGACTGGCCGTTGCGCCAGCAAGACGGCTCCGTCGTCAGCGCCCCGGCGAGTGAGTTCCTTCAACAGCGCACGGGCGAGCCGATCTTCGACCAACCCATCGCTCAAGGGCCAATCACACGCGGCTTCGATTACTACTTCGGCGTGGACGTGCCGAACTTCTCGCCGTACACGTTCATCGAAAACAACCGGATGGTCGTGGCGCCCACCGAGCGCAAGACTGTCAACGACCGTATCCAGTGGGGACCGCCCGGACCGATGGCGCCGGGTTGGCAGTTCGACCGCATCCTGCCGACCATCGTCGAGAAGACCGAGGATTACATTGCCCAGCGTGCGCGAGACAAGAAGCCGTTCTTCATTTACATGCCGTTGACCACGCCACACGAGCCGATTGCGCCGTCCGCAGCGTTCCGCGGCAAGAGCGGCATCAGCGACGTGGCCGACCTCATCATGGAAACCGATGACGCGCTCGGCCGTGTAATGACCGCGCTTCAGAAGCACAAGCTTACCGACAACACGTTGCTGCTCTTCACGTCCGACAACGGCCATTGCAGTTACACGGGGCTCGCGCCGTTTCACGAAAGAGGTCACCGGGTCGGCGGGCCGTATCGCGGTTACAAGTGTAATATCTCCGAAGGCGGCCATCGCGTTCCCCTCGTCGTCCGCTGGCCCGGTGTCGTGAAACCGGGCACTCGCTGCGATCAACTCGTCTGCCTCAGTGACTGGATGGCGACCTGCGCTGAGATGCTCGGCGTGAAACTGCCCGACAACGCCGCCGAGGATAGCGTGAGCTTGCTGCCGTTGTTGCGTGGGAAGAATCGTCCGGTGCGCCGCGATCTTGTGCACCAGTGTTACTCGGAGGTGCTCGCGATCCGCGAGGGGCCGTGGAAACTGGCGCTCTGCGCCGGCGACGGAAACGAACGTCGCTGGTGCAATGAGAAGGGCGTCCCCCAAGACACGAGCGAGAAAGAAGCTCGCGAACGCGGCTTACCATCCGTTCAACTCTACAACGTCGTGAACGATCCCGGCGAGACGAAGAATCTCCAAGCCGAGCACCCGGAGATCGTCCAGCGACTCCGCGCTCAGTTGGCGAAATACGTCGCCGAAGGCCGCAGCACACCGGGCAGGCCGCAAAAGAACGACTTGGAAATATCTTTTCCCCGTTCGCAACTAAACGTCATCCTTTTCCTCGCTGATGACCTCGGCTACGGCGACCTCGGTTGCCACGGCAACCGAAAGGTCAAGACGCCGCACCTCGATGCGTTTGCGCGCGAGGCCGTGGAGTTCACGAACTTTCATGTCAGCCCGGTCTGTTCGCCGACGCGCGCGTCGTTGATGACCGGCCGCTACAACTTCCGCACCGGCGTCTGTGATGTGTTCGGGAAAGCGACAGTGATGGATTCGTCCGAGATCACTGTCGCAGAAGTGTTGAAACGGGCTGGCTACGCGACCGGTATTTTCGGCAAATGGCATCTCGGCGACGACGCTGAACACGGCCCGAACGCACAGGGATTCGACGAATCGCTCGTCCATCGCGGCCCGGCGATGCGCCAATATTTCAATCCCGAACTGCTTCACAACGGCTCAGCAGAGAAACGCACCGGCTACTGTTTGGACATTTTTACCGACGCTGCTATCGAGTTCGTGAAGAAGAACCGCGCGAGACCGTTTTTCATTTATCTTCCCTCCAATCTCATTCATACGCCGTTGCAGCCTGTGCCGGAACTGGCCGCGGAGTTCGACGCGCTCGGTCTCTCGGAGAGCACCCAAAAAATCTACGGCATGATCCGCAGCGTGGACAACAACTTCGGCAAGGTGCGGGCGACACTAAAAGAACTGGGGCTGGAAGAAAACACGCTGCTCATCTTCACGTCCGATAACGGCCCCTGTTCCGGCTCCAAGCCGCTGGATCGTCACATGGCCGGGTTACACGGGCTGAAAGGAACCGTCTATGAAAACGGCATTCGTGTCCCGTTTTTCGCGCGCTGGCCGGTTGGGTTCAAGAGTCCGGCAAAAGTGACACGGCTGGCGGCGCACATTGACGTGATGCCAACCGTGCTGCAAGCGTGCGGCTTGCCGGCTGCGCCGAAATTGGACGGGCGCAGCCTCGTGCCGCTGCTGCGCAACCCGTCCGCTGATTGGCCGGATCGCAGCGTGTTCTTCCAGTGGGACAGCGGTCAACAGCCGCGTCGTGGTCACGCCTTTACGGTGCTCACCGAGAAATGGAAGCTGGTTCAGCCGTGCGGCATGGACGCTCCGAATCAGAAACACATCCGCGACCGTTACGCCGAGTTGTGCCGGTTGCAAGGACGCGGCGAGCGCAGCATCGAAGGCGCACCCCGCTACGAACTCTACGACCTCGCCGCCGACCCCGGCGAAACGAAAGACCTCGCCGCGCAGCACCCTGACATCGTCGAGCGAATGAAAACACAATACGACCGGTGGTTTACCGAAGTCTCCGCCCGTTGGTATTCCTCATCGGTAAAATGAAACCGGCGTTGTCTGCTTTTTGTTCTCGCGATTACCGGTCACTTTTCGTAGTTCTCACGCTCAACATTCGACGATTGACCCGTTTACAGGGCTGGTCCCGGTTTCCCAAAGGCGTATATCCGCCGGTGTCAGAACAGTTTCAGAAAGGCCACGCCGAGAAAGACGGCGCTTCCGGCGAATACGATATAACGCAGGACCGGGTGACTGCGGGCGTAAACTGGCAGTTTTCGGTCGAGATAGAGCAGCGCAAAACCGAGCAGGCCGAACACAACGGCGTTCATGGAGGCGATCATGTTGATTACGGCGGCCGGCTGCTTGTCGCCGAGAAGTATGGTCACGACCATCACGGCCAGATAGGCACCCATTACAAGGCGATAGCTTCTGAGTTTGTTGGAGAACGCGGACGAGAAGCCCGCTAACATCGAGGCAATGGCCCGGCTCTTGCCGTCCATGCAGCTAACCACGGTGCTGAACAGTGCAAAAAATGCGACGACAAGGAACGTTTCGCGGCCGCAGGGAATTGATTCGAGCATCACGGATAAGGTGGACATTATCTCCTGCTTGGCCGGCACAATCCCACGAGCGTGCAGAACGGCAACACCCATGGCGAGGAATGAAAAAGAAATCCCGAGTATCAGCACATACGAACCGAAGCAATCCATCCGCATGATCGACAACCACCGGCGATAGTCCTGTTCGCTTCGGGCCTTGCCGATCTTCTCATTGATCCACGAGGAATACAGCAGTGTGGTCGTGCCAGCGCCGACCCAGCCCATCAGTCCCATGATGGTGGACAGGGAACCCTCGGGTATGCTGGGCACAAGCCCGCGCGCAATCTGCCCGCCCGGCAGCGGAATCTGAAAAAGAGTATAGATCACACCGGCAAACAGTATTGCACACATCATCGCAACGGCCTTCTCGAAGAACGAGTACGAGCCTGTGTACAGCAGGAGGGGAACCAGGGCAGTGGCGAAGATGGCGCCAACGCGAATATCTAGACCCGGAAAGAGTCCGGCCAGTGCAGAGCCGACTGCCAGAGCAATCCCCCCATAGCCGATCATGTCCAACGAAAAGACAAGGATGATGAAGTGCTGTGCCCAGTGTTTGGGGCCAGGCAGCCAGTCGAAGGCGCGAAAGACATCGTCGCCGGATGCGATCGTCAGACGGGCGAGAGCCTCGCTGAATGCCGCTTTGTAGATAATTGCCAGAATCGGCACCCACAGCAGCGAATATCCATATTGCGCGCCGTTTCTCGGGGTAAGGATAAGCTCGCCGGAACCGATGGCCAGTGCCGCCAAGACCACGCCAGGCCCCATGAACTTGAGTTTGGCTATAAAACTGTCCCGGCTCTTCTCTATATTCTTCAATAGTCACCTCCAGTAACCAAACAGCATCGTACGGCTCCGGAATTCACCCATATTAGCCGGCATCGCACCTGTGGCAAGACAATACAGGAATATGTCGCGCAGTTTTCAAAATGCGACTTCTCACCGGGGCCGATCGGTAAACTGTAAATTCCGGTTGCATGGACGACGTTGTCGGATGAAAGCGAAACGACGGATAGCAAGCGCTGACAATTTTGCTTGCTATACCAAGCAGCGATACAAGAAATGGTTCGCAGATTTTTGCCACCGAGGATATGCTGCAAAGCAAAATGAAACCGGCGGTGTCTGTTCTCCTCATTTCCGTGATTACCATCACTGCGTCGGCGAATGCTGACTGGCCGATGTATCGGGGCAATGCGCAACGCACGGGGCAGAGTCCGTTCAAAGGCCCGCTGCCGATGCGCGTGAAATGGCAGGTGGACCTCGGCCGCGAAATCTGCGCCTCGCCTGCCGTCGGCGTGGACGGCACGATTTACGTGGGCGCGGGTGCGGTGTTCTTCGCCATTAGCCCGGCGGGCCAAATCGTGTGGAAGCACGATTTCGCCGCGAAAGGCGAGCACTCGTCACCGCCTCGCCGCGGCACCACCACCGGCGACAACCAAGGCTTTCTCTCACCGTCGCCCGCGTTGGCTGCGGACGGCACGATTTTTCAGCCCGGCAGCGGCGGAAGGGGAAGCGCGGGGAACGGCTTCGTCTTCGCGCTGGATCCGCGCCGCGCCGCGCCGGGGCGCATCCGCTGGGTCTTCAAGACCAACCGGGAGATGCGCTCGTCGCCCGTCGCGGGCGCGGGTGGCTGCTTCGTTGGTGATAACATGCTGCTGGCGCTCGATGCGGCGG
>CAZNOK010000147.1:0-12887 GCA_964574605.1 uncultured Verrucomicrobiota bacterium | reverse complement strand
AACGACAGGTTTGAAGAGAAGTTGCGAAGCCAGCAGTTCCGGCAAGTCCCCGCGTCGTGGCGGCGGGAAATCATCAATGTCGCGCCCGCGCCGGTGTGGCGGGAGTGGCTCTGGCCGTCGCCGGTGGCTTGGGGCGCGGTCGCGGCGGCGTGGGTGTTGATTGCGCTGTTGCAGTTGGCGACGCCGCAGCCGCGCGGCAACGGGAACGGCAATCACCTGTCGGGCGAGGCATTCCAACAGCGTCAACTCCTCATGACGCAGATTCTGGAGGTGCGATCATGAAATGGTTGAAGCGTTTGTTGTTCGTCGTGGTGTGTTTGGTGACGTTGTTCGGTCTGTTCATCGCGGTCGAGAACTGGCGCGGCGAACACGCGTGGAATGTCCACCAGCGCGAGTGTGAGGCGAGAGGCGACAATTTCGACTGGAAGTCCATCACACCGCCGCCGGTGCCGGATGCGGAGAATTTTGCGATGACACCGCTGTTCGCCGAGTTGTTTCCGAAGCCGCCGCAGAAGCCGAAGCTCGATGCGCTTCGTTTGCCCGACTCCAAGGGCAGGGCGGGCGACTGGCACGTGGGCCGCGTTGAAAACCTCGCAGCGTGGAAGAAATGTTTCACCAACGATGATCTGTTGGTGGCATTGAAGGTGTATGAGCCGATGATGCGCGAGATCAGTGAGGCGTTGCAGCAACGGCCCAAGTGCCGGTTCCCCATTCGCTATGAGGACAACTTCAGCGCGGCACTTCCACACCTCGCCCAACTCCGCAACGTGGCACGCGTATACCGGCTCCGCGCGCTGGCGGAATTGTCGGCGGGACAGACCGAAGCTGCGTTTGAGGATGTGCGGCTCTGTTTGCGACTCGCTGACACGATCAAGGACGAACCCTTGCTGATTTCGTGTCTGGTACGGATCGCCATGCTCGATTTGGCCGCGCAACCGGTGTGGGAAGGAATCGCTGTTCATCGTTGGAACGACCGGCAACTGGCGGCGTTGCAGGCTGAGTTCGCCAACGTTGACCAGCTTGCCGCCTTTGCCCATGCGATGCGCGGCGAACGGCTCTTTGCCCATTACGCCTGCCGCTGGCTCATCAACAAACCAAAGGAACGCTCGTTGCTGCTCCATGTGTTTACCGACGGTGGAGTTCAGCCGGTGTTGGGGGCGTTGTTTCTCCGCGCCGTTCCGACCGGTTGGTGGTATCAGAATATGCTGACTGTTGATCGCATCCACAGCGAGAGTTTCTGGCCTGCGATTGACTTGGCTCATCGCCGGCTCGATCCGGCAACGTGGCAGCGGATGGAAAACACGTTCGCAACAAAGCGAACGTCTCCATACAATGTCCTCAGCAAATTGCTTTTGCCGGCTGTTACCACTTGCGCCAAGACTGCTGCGGCGGCGCAAACGACCGTGGACGAAGTCGTTGTTGCGTGTGCACTCGAACGCCACCGTCTCGCGAAGGGTGCGTTGCCGGACAAACTCGCCGCGCTCGTGCCGGAATTTCTCGCCAAAGTCCCCAACGATGTCATCACCGGCGAACCGCTCCGCTATCGTCGCGATGGGGTCGGATTCGCGCTTTGGTCGGTCGGCTGGAATCAGAAAGACGACGACGGCGTTTTTGCCACCACCAGCGGGAAACCGCCGCGATGGGACAAGGACAAAGGCGATTGGGTCTGGCAGTATCCGCGCTGAAAAACGTTCTGGCGACGAAAAGTTGTAGGGGCGACGCATGCGTCGCCCCTACGTGATGTTCCGGAAATGTTTCGGAGAACTTCTTAGCCGTTGAGTTTCCAGCCTTCGCGGTATTGGCGGCTGAGGTATTGGTTCGCTGAAGGATGGTTGGTGACTTGGCCTTTGACCGGGTCGTACTGGAGCTTCTTGCCCGCGCGGTAGGCGACGAGACCGAGCAGCATCATCTCAATCATGTTGCCGCTATACTCGAAGTCGCACGCGGTCTTGCGGCTGGGATCCTTACAGGCGTCGAGCCATTGTTGCTGGAAGTGGCCGAGCGGCGGCAGCACGTCTTCCTTCTTGCGTGGCTTGTAATAGGTGAAGTCGGCGGTGTCGCCGAACGGCACGACGACGCGGTCGTTGAAGCTGCAAATGACGTAGCCTTTGGTGCCTTTGAACATGGCGCCGTGGTCAATGTTGTTGAGGTCAATGTATTTCTTCGGCGACGGCGGCATGACGCGGCCTTGGTACCAACTCACGCGGATCGGGCCGCGCCAGTCGTTGGCGGGCAGGTCGAAGTGTGATTCGCATTTGATCGGTGTGATGTCGGGATTGAACGGGTCGCCCTTTGCCTCGGCGGTCGTCGGCAACGTGGCGTCAATGGCGTTCCAGCACAGGTCCATGGTGTGGCTGCCCATGTCGCCGATCTGGCCGACGCCGAAATCCCAAAACATATTCCACGACAGGCAATTCATGCCGGGGCCAAGCGCGAAGTAGCCGGGGTTGTACGGATGCTCGTACGACGGGCCGAGCCAGAGGTCGTAGTGCATGCCCTTCGGCGGCTCGCCCGCGGCGGGCAGATAACCAGCCGGCCGGTTTGGCTGGTCCTTGAAGAAGAGGATGCCTTTCTTTTCATCGTAGTCGCCGCCGGCGGGTTTGACTTGCCGGTTGCCCCAGGCGTAGGCGGCGGTCAACTCGCCGATGGCGCCGTCGCGGACAAGCTCGCGGACGCGGTTGAAGTTCTGCATCGCGTGACGCTGCATGCCGACTTGCGAGGCGAGTTTGCCTTTCTTCTTCATCCAGTTGGCCCGCACGACGCGCGCTTCCTCGACGGTGATCGCGAGCGGTTTCTCGCAATAACAATGCAGGTCGCGGTTCAACGACCAGTTCGCGATGAACGCATGGCAGTGATCGGCGCTGCAACAGACGACGGCGTCGAGCTTGAGTTTCTTGTAGTCGTCGAGCATCTTCCGCCAGTCAATGTAGGTCTTGGCGTCGGGGAACCGCTTCGCGCCGAACGCGAGATGGTCTTCGTTGATGTCGCAGATGGCGGCAACATTCTCGGTGCCGAGCGAGTCGAAATGCGCGGCGCCGCGTCCCCACGAACCGACGAGGGCGATGTTGAGTTTGTTGCTCGGCGCATTTTGCCCGCGCAATGTGCCGCTCGGCAGAATGAGCAGGCCGGCTCCGGTGATGGCTGCATTCTTGATAAATTCACGACGATTCATGGAATTCTCCTCTGTTCTGATTTGTTGGTGAGAATGTCGAAAGCCAGCCGCAGTGTCCAGCCCGTTTTTAGCTGCGAATCAAATCAATCGTCTCGAACTTCTCGCCGAGAATCGTCTGCGAATCGAGGCCGAGCCAGCGCTCGAAGACGGTGGCATAGACGCTACGGAAATCCGTGTGATGACGCGGCGCTCCGTTGTCGAGCAAGCGCAAATCAGGATGCGCGCCGATCAAGCCGGGCTTGAGCCGGCCACCCGCCATGAATACCGGCGCCGCCGCACCGTGGTCGGTGCCGCGACGGCCATTCTCAGTGAGCGTGCGGCCAAACTCGGAAATCGTCATCAACAACACGCGTTCCACCAGACCATCGCGGCGCAAGTCGTCCATGAACGCCGCGACGCCGCCGGCAAACTGCCGGAGCAATGCCGCGTGATTGTCCTTTTGGCCGGCGTGATTGTCGAAGCCGCCGATGTCGCCGCCGCCCAGTTCGAGGTAGAGGATGCGGAAGCCAACGTCAGCGCGGACGAGATTGGCCGCGATGTGAAGGCCGTGAGCAAACGGCGTGGCGGGATAATTACCGGTGCGCGACGCAGCGGCCTGAATTGCGCGACTGTGTTCGCCGGCAACAACAGAAGCGGCGCGGACGTAATCGAGCAACGGGTTGCCCGACGCCGGGCGCGGCGCGCTGGCTGGCCACGCGGCGTCTTCTATCTTGCGAACTGATGGGATGATGGCGCGTTCGGCGGTGAGAGCGACGGGATTCGTGAAAGGCGTGATGAGCGCGACTGGCACGGCAGCGGAATCCCGCGCGCAAACTTGATCGGCGAATTGACCGACCCAGCCGACCGGCCAATTCACGTCACCGGGACACGCGGTCTGCCAGTCGCGCGCGGCTTCGGGATGATTGCGACTCGATTTCGGGTAGCCGACGCCTTGGACGACGCTGGCCAAACCCTGATCGAACAACCGTTTCCACTCTGTCATCGCCGGATGAAAACCGAGTTGGTCGTTGATCTTCAATACTTCGCGCGCGCTCAAGCGAAGCGTGTTGCGGTGCTTCGCGTATTCGTCGTCAGCGTACGGGACGACACAGTTCAAGCCGTCATTGCCGCCGGACAACTGGACAACGACGAGTACGTTGTGGCCGTCGCCGGCGGCGAGTGCGGCGCGTTGCAGGATTGCCGGTGTGAACGGCGCGAGTGCGGCGAGCGTTGAGACGCGGAGAAACTCTCGTCGGGTCAGGTTCATGCGAGTTGAAACTCCGGTGAAGCCGGGTCGGCAACATCGAACAAGTCGGCGGGAAACTTCTTGTTTCCGAGGAGTCGAGTCACAAGTTTGGTGCGTCCAATGATTGTGGCGTGGTTGATCCACGCGCGGCCACCGGGCCAACCTTTGAGCGTCGGCGGTTGGTACAGATTCTGGCCAAGCTCCGCGAGTTCAGCGCCGAGCGGCAACGTCGGCACCGTCACTCCCAACGTCCGGCAGATGCCGATGACCAACTCCACCGGACTCTTGACCCGTTGCAACGGCGACGAAAAGAAAATCTGGGAACGCAACATCGTCGCCACGAGTTTGCCGATGTCGAGGTCGGCGGCAAAACTGCGCACGAGCGGCTCGATCATCTCGTCGGTCGGCTCCTGTTCCTCGGAGATGAAGCAGCGGTAGAGCGCGCGGACAACACGCCGGGCTGTCGTAGGTTGCTTCGCGGCGAGGCGCGCAAAATCGGATGGCGTCCACGGGCCGGTCTGTCCAAAGATGGTTTTCGGGCCGTCGTCGTGGTCGGAAGGAACGTCACGCCATTTGCCGCCGCGAACGTGGAACCCGGTGAACGCGCGCGCGGTGTCAGTGACATCGCGCGGCGTGAACTGGCCGTCGCCGATGGTGTAGCGCGTGAGGAGTTGGCGGGCGAAATACTCGTTCGGCTTCGCCTTCGGGTTGTCTGCACCGCCGGCGGCGAGGAAGAGGGCGGGATCGTGGACAAGCGCGCTGAGCAACGCATCGAACTTGCCGAGCGCGTGGGCGCGCAGCGTGCGAATGTGCGCCCGCATGAGGTCGGCGTGATTAACGCGGTTGAAACCGACGCCGAAGCAGCCGTGCCAGAACAACGTCATCTTCTCCAGCAACGGATGCGGCGTGGCCATCATCCGTCGCAGCCACCAGCCGCGCAGTTCGGGGAGCGTCAAGGTTTCACAGGCGTCCTGCTCACGATTGAACGCGGTCACGTCGGCAGACGGTTTCAACAGGCGATCAATCGTCTTGGCCGGGCCGTCGCTGAGCGCGCGTTCCAACTCGTTCTGGTTCGCGCCGAACGCCGCGCGCCGAAACAGGTGAGCGGCGCGCGTGCGGTCCCACGGCTGTTGATGCGGCGTCCACGTCATGGTTTGAGCATGGCGGTTTGTTTGCGGGCTGGGCCGTGTAGGTTGAAGGTCAGTTCGCCGGCGACTTTGCCGTCGGGCGCGCCGAGGTTGAGCGTGGCGTGGCCGAGGAACCGGGCGATGCTGATGTTCCGGTTGAATTCAGCTTCGGCTGCGGCGCGTTCTTGGCCCTTCTTCAACATGCTGCCGCGGATCATCGGCTCGCGGTTCAAGTCGAGAATCTCGGCGAGACGTGTGCCGTCAATTTCGAGGAGCGCATTCACACCATCAAGCGGCGCTGGCGCCGGTTTGCGCAGCGCGGCGATCAGGTCCTCGGTCAGTTGCGTGGTGGAGCTGAAAATGAGGTACTCGCCGACGTGGGCGACGCTGGCGCTGTAGTTGAAACGAGCGTCGAGCTTCGAGCGGTCCGGCTCGTCTTCGGGCGAGAACGAAGCGAAGGTGTAACGGATGCCGGCGTGGTCTTTGCGGTCGAGGATCATGCCGGCCTCGGCTTTCTGGCCGCGGGTGAAGTTGACGAGACCGAAGGCCTTTTGCCACGCTTCCTCACTGATGCGGGCGAAGCGTTTTGGGTTCTTCATGCGAAACACAATCGCAAACGCCGGCATCTTGACGACAGGCGTGCCGATGGTGGGATCGTATTCCTGCGCGGCAACCACGACGCGGATGTGCGGGTCCACCGCGCCCATGACTTCCTCGGTCAGGTCACGGCCGGTGAAGAAGATGCCCATCATGTTCTCGAAAAAGATGAGTTGCGACGTGCGCTCAGGGAACAGCGTGTCCTTCGTCGCGTAGAAGTCGTGCAGGTTGCGATACAAACTCAACGCGGCGATCTTGCGCGGCACGTCGAGGTTCGGCCAAGCGCCATCGTCAGATTTCGCCGGCCATGAAAACGCTGTCGCGCCTTTCGGCTTCGCGCACTCCACCGCGACACGCAACGAGAGCGACTGCCCGTTCAGGTCCGCGCTGAGAGCGAGCCAGCCCGTGTCCGCCTTCAACGCATCGGTGTACCCGGCGAACAGCAGCACGGCCAACGGATTTTGTTCCTTGGCGTCACCTTTCGGTTTCGCGAGGAACTGGCGCAACTCCGGCGACACGCGCAACGTCGCCACGCCGCCCGCTGCGTGTTTGGCGGTTTGGTAGTCGGCGCGCTTTGCCATGCTGCCGGCACCGGCGTCGGCCTGACAATCGAGCACCGCTTTCAGTGCGTCAAGTTTGTTCGCCAACACGACGCGATTACCGATGATGGCGTGATACTCAGTGCCGCCGGATATTGTCCAGTACGTCACGTCGCGATGCGTCGCCTCGACAACGCGGTTCGTCGCATTCTTCTTCGCGGCGTCATTGCGTGTGGCGGTGACGAGCACGTTGTTGAGCTTCTTCAGAAACTCGGCGTCGCTCGCCTGCGCGACGGCGATGAACGCATTGTTCGGTCCCGATGCAATCGTTACGCCGTCCTGCACCAACCGATGCCACATCGTCGCGTAATCGCAGCCCATTTCCTTCTCGATCTGTCGGCGGAACAACGTCCAACCGAGCGCCGATGGTCTCCACTGCGACCAGAATGATTGCTCACCCGTGAACGACGGATCGAACGCGAGTTCGACGATCTTGTCCGCGCGGCTGACTTCGAGCGTTGCCAGCGCCTGTTCTGGAATCCAGTCATCGAAGGAAACCATTTTGACGGGGGTGGACGTGTAAGCCCGTGGATGTGGCCGCCGGGTTTTCGCCAGTTTGATGACACCGAACAGACACAACTCTGCCACTGCCATCGCCAGCAGAATGACGATAAGCCGCGAACCAGACCGAATCATATGGATCTCCTGCGCATTGAGCGTTGTTCCAACAATAAATACGTGCTCCGGCGACGAAAGGTTACAACTAACCCTTCGAAATTTTGCCCCTAACGCGCACCCGTAGCACTGGTTAAAATGTTAACCATCTTTCCTGAGGCAGTGCGGCTTGGAAACCGGTAGGACCAATTGCGAACTTCATGAAGTTCGCAATTCTCCCTTCTCTGGGATCCGTCTGAGAGGAAGGTACTCCTCACGCTCCGCGTGAGGAACGTCCGCACCATCATCACGCGGAGCGTGATGACTACTATTTGGAGACGCGACCGCTGGCAAGCCAGTCGAGGTTGAACCGCGTGAAGACGATGGTCTCGTAAGCGCGTTTGTCGCCGGCTTCGTAGAGGACGGCGATGGTCCGGTCGGGGAGAACCGCAAGACAGGAGTAGGCGCTGGGACGCGGATCGAGGAGGCGCGACACTGGCCATGTCCGGCCTTCATCGTAGCTGGCGCGAACGGTCAGCTTGTTGCGTTTGTCGCTGGCGGGATTGGAGAAGAGGATGACGCTCTTGCGACCATCACCGGGCCACGAGTAACGGCGAATACTGGCTTGGCAAATTGGTTCGATGAGTTCGGGCGCGTGGCGCTGGTCGGCCCACGTCAGGCCGCCGTCGGCGCTGATGGCTTGCTGGCGAGTGCGCTGGGACTTGTCGTAGTTGCGCATGTTGAGCAGGAGACGGTTGCCGGTGAGTTCGACGACTTCGCACTCGTTGACTTTGTCCTGCGGTGTGCTGCCGCCAAGTTTCCAAGTCTGGCCGTGGTCGTCAGAGTAGATGACGTGCGAGAAATAACGTTTCGTGCTGGCTTCGATGTGGTCACAGGGAATGACGAGCCGGCCTTTGTGCGGACCACGCTCGATCTGAATGCCCGCGCCGGGGCCGGTGGCGTACCACGTCCAGTTCGGTCGCTTGGTATCGGCGGTGATCTCGCGCAGCTTCGCCCACGTCAGACCGTCGTCGGTGGAACTGGTGACGAACACGCGACGTGTGTCCTTGCTGGTCTGCTCAATGATCTTCGGTTCGGGATCGTCGCTGCGGTTCCACGTCATCAACAGCCAGATCGTGCCCGTGGTTTGGTCCACGACAGGACACGGATTGCCGCAAACGTTCGCGGCGTCGTCCCAGACGATCTGCGTGGCGGACCACGTCGCGCCGTTGTCGGTGCTGCGTTTCAACTGCATGTCAATGTCCCCGGTATCGCTGCTGCTGTTCCTGCGGCCCTCGGTGAACGCGAGCAGTGAACCGCGTGCCGTGACGAGCAACGATGGGATGCGATAGGTGTCATAACCGCCTTGGCCGGAGACGAAGACATTGGTTTTTCCGAGCAAGCCGGTGACAGCGGGATACGTCGGCGGGTCCGTCAAGCCGTCCGTGAGTTTGCCGGTTGCGGCGAACTCATAGACCCGCATCGTAGCCCGCCACGGTCGCAAACCGAACACGCCGACCGCGTTGGTCTTGAACGGGAACGTGGCGACATCCTTTCCCGCCAGCCGCAACGTTAGGTTCGCGCCGGCGCGAATCACCTCCGCGACGACCGGTTTGCCGGGCGCGATGAGTCCTTCGATGGAACCGATTGTGCGCGAGCGGCCAAAGTCCGGCCCCTCGACGAACAGCTTGTTGCCGCGTCCATCGAAGCCGAAATGATTTCCGCCGAAGACCAACGACGCGGCGGTGCCGTTGAGATCCTGCAAGCTGAACCTCGCGGAAATGGTAAAGTCGCCCTCGCCAAGCAGCTTCGCCGCGTTAAGGAAGTTGCCTGTACCCGAACCCTGCAACCAACCTTTGCCGGCCTGCCACGGATTTCCCACGACAACCACCGCCCGCGCCTCGCCACGTTCGACGAAAACGCATTGCCCCGGCTGCGCGCCGGCAACGCCGGACAACAACGCCGCAGCAAGAATGATGTGAGTGATGATTGTGTTCATGGTTCTGAGTGATGGCTGGAGTTGTAACACAGCCCGACATCGTCGTGAAGTGGCTGTCCAGCCAACCGGCATGGGTCTGGTGTTCCGGTTTTGTTCCGTCTGGAAAACAGGTGGTTGATATTGCAACCACTCTGGTTGAGATATCAACCACCGGAGTTTGGCGGTGATGCTGTGGCCCGGAGAAACGGGCGGACGCCCGTTCCACTACGGCGCGTTTTCCAGATAGACGCCGTCTTTGCGCAATTGCGCTTGCAGTTTGCGGATGTCGAATTTTGCCATGTCCACGCCGGCGGCAAGCGCGAGCGCGGCGCAGGTGCCGGTGCCTTGACCCATCACCATGCAATGGCTTTGCAGGCGGACGGAAGCGTGCGCTTCGTGCGTTGAGGACGCGCAACGTCCGACGACGCCAAGATTCGGAATCGCCGGGTTCAGGCACATGCCGAGCGGAATGTGGTAGCTCTCGCCGGACGGCACCATCATGTCGGCTTTCTGGTCGCTGTGTGTCGTGTAGCCGGTGCCTTTCGGGTCGTGAATGTCAATCATCCAGAAACCGTGACCGATGGCGTCGGGTTGCTTGATGGCTTTCAGGACCATCTGCGCGTCAAGCGTCTTGAGGCCGCGGATGCGACGCGATTCGCGAACGCCGATACCGTAGCCCATCTGCGTTACTTGCACCTTCTCGAAGCCCGGCATCTCGCGACGCCAGAGGTCAACGATCTGATACACGTGGTCGCGCACTTCCATCGAGAGTCGTGTCAGTTCCTCTTCGTCAAGCGGGTTGCCGTTGGCGGGAACCATGTTGATAAAGATGTTGTTTGAGCCGTGGCGAAGAAAGTACAAGGCGTGGCGCTCGTTGAACTGCGGGAACTTGCCGGCATTGCGCAATTCCTTCATGCGGGCGAACATTTTCTCGCGCACTTCCGGTTTCGCGGCCCTGACGACTTTGTCGTCCACGTCGCGCAACGTGAACATCATCGTCATGCCCTGCACCAGCCCGTCGCTGGCACGTCCGTAGTCGAACGGCACGCCTGCGTTGGCGGCAACGTCACCGTCACCGGTGGCGTCAATGAAGATTTTCCCGCGCACGAGTTTGCGACCGGTCTTGGTGTCCACGAGGACAGCTCGCATCCGGCCATTCTCGACGAGCGACTCGACGACGTTGAGGTTGCAGATCACGCGCACGCCGGCGTCCTTGAGCATCCGCCAGAACACGACGCGCATTCCTTCGGGATCGAACCGATGCGTTTCGTAGCGTTTCGGATAATCCGTGTATCGCTGCATGAAACTGCCGGCGCGCTCGATGGCTTCCTGCACGAAACCGAAGATGACCTGTTTTTTGCGGTCGCTGGTGTGCCAGATATTGACGAGCGCATTGGTGGCCATACCGCCGAGACTCGGCCAGCGTTCCAGCAGGATGACTTTTGCTCCGTGTCGTGCTGCGCAACACGCCGCCGAAATGCCCGCCGTGCCGCCGCCGCAGACGACAACGTCGGCCTCGGCGAGCACCGGCAACTTGCGTTCCGCAGCAGCATGTGTGTTGTTCGTGCCGGCGGCAAGGACACCGCCGGCAGTGGCGAGAAGGAAATTGCGTCGAGTGGTTTTCATGGTGTGTTGTCTTCTCCTTTGGTCAACTGCCGCTGACGGCGGCAGGGCGGCGCTGAATCTCCAATTGTTGTCTTTTCGGGAAGTAGCAGGACTCGTGGTGTTGGTGCATTGTGCGATAGCAAGGCTCGCCGTTGTCGCAAATGGAGAAGACATCACGGATGATATGCGGACCAGTCAGCCGCGCGTCGGCAAAGCGATACAAACCTGTCGAGCCGACGTTCTTGAGATCGCGTATCGTGACACCGCGTCTTGCCGCCAACTCAATCAGCGTGTCCGGTTGGTGGAGCACGGTCACCTCGGCTTTGTCGTGAAGCCATACGCGCCCGCCACTGGCGGCGAACTCGACGATGGCTTGAGCCGTCTCCGCTCGAAGATGCGCGTTCGCCAGAAAAAACAAGTCGCGTTTCGTCCTCAAGTAACCGTCGGCGATCATGATGCTGTCACAGACATCGTAATCGGTGACGCGCCGGAATTCGGCGCAACGGTCGGCAAGAGCGGTCCACGAGAATTCTTTGATCTGTACCATCTCGCTCTCGACCGGGTAGAACACGACCACGGGGGTGACCGGCGGGTCTATGACGAGCTTCGGTCGCAACGCCGCGTGAACGTCGGCGGCGCGAAGAATGTTTTGCGGATCATCGTGGATGATCGAGGCGCCATTGGCCAGGGATTCATACAGCGCATTGGCGGCATTCTCGGCATTGACGATCAACGCCGCCTCGGTTCCGAAGGGCGCGCCGTAGAAATGCGCCGGCGAAGCGATTCGACGCGCTGGCAAATGGCTGCGACCAAATGAGCCGAGATGAGCGCAGCCGGTCCAGCGTGCTGTCAGTCCGTATTTGGCCGCCAGTTTCGCCGCGCGGCTCTTGATTTGCCCGACCGCGATGCTCTCTCCGACAAAGCCGACCGGCAATCCGCCGGGCAGGCCGGGGAAATGCGTTCGATAAAGCCCGCAGACCCGGTCGGCAAAGTCAATGACGGAATCCGTGCACCATTGCATGAAATCATCGCGTTGCCGCAAGGGGTTCTCTGGGAACGGCGAACGAGGCATCAAGTCGTCCTCGAAGGAGGATGCGTGCGCCCCCCATGCCTTGTTCAAGGCGCCGATGGTGTCATACTTCCGCTGAAGTTCCTTGGCCAGCGATGACCGGGCGCAACGGTCGCCAGCCCACGGCCCCAAGGCGCGGCATTGCGGTGAGAACTTGTAATGCCGCGCACCCAACGAATAGGTCACTTCGCCATAGCTGCCTGAGATCGTGTTATAGACAAAGCTGAGCCGGCCCTTGAGTTTCCCGGCGATGATACCCAACAGCCGATCATAGGTTTCGACCGTCTTGGGGTCCCACAAGGAGAGCACATTCGACTCCGCGTTATTGCCCAAGGCGCGGAATCGAGCATGACGCTCGCCCGTGGGGTCATACCAAGCCGGCGGGTAATGCAACCACGCCATCAAGCCCACTTTCAAACCCGCGTTCAACACAGCGTCCATGTCGCGCAATGTCCGGTCCCAGAAAAAACGCCCCGGTGCAGGTTCAATCTCCCACCACACAACGCGCATTTCGATCAACTCGACGCCGAAATCGCGGAGTCGTTTGAGCATGTCGGGTTTGATCGTGTCGCACAAACCGTTCCGCGCCACATCTCTTCCCATCGGCGTGTCCAGATTCAAGTGTTCAATCGGAATATGTCGCGAATGAAACGCCGGCCGATTCGAGCGTGGAGACACGCCCGCTCGCGGCGTCCTGACAGGCTCAGAGGCGAACAGACGGGCGGTTGAGGCGAACGAAACAGCAGCCGCGGTCTGCCTCAGAAAGTCGCGTCGGGACGTTTTCATAATTATTTGGCCATCGCATTCAGGAGTCGGGCGGCTTCGATGGCCAGCACATCGCCGGCTGGTTTCTTGAAGGGAGGCAGTCCCTTGGAGTTGAATCGCGGTTGCGCCGAGTAACGATAGAAGGCGCTCATATAC
>CAZNOK010000146.1:0-12892 GCA_964574605.1 uncultured Verrucomicrobiota bacterium | reverse complement strand
AACCAAGAAACGCCAGATGCCGCGCGTCACTGCCGGCGATTCTGACACGTGGACGCTGGTGGCCCGCGCTGTGAACGAAATGATCACACTGCGCTTTCGAGGCGATTTCCATGTGACCGCGCTTGCCGCCACGCCGATGCTCTACGAGAACGAAGATTACCTGTTCCGTCGCGGCTGGTGGCTCTCAACGCAACGTCACCCTGACGACAAGTTGCCGGACTAGCCGTGTAAATGGCATCCGCGCTTGTAATGTGAAGACCACGCCGTATATGTTCCGGGCGATGAGAACCTTCCTTGGCGTCATTTGCAGTGCGCTGCTTGCGCTCTGCGGTCGTGCTGCCGAACATCAGCCCATCACGCAGTTGCGTGGCCTTTGTCTCGAAACCGATTTGCGCAAGGCCACGGTTGTCACGGGCAGTAATCCCAAGCACCGGGAATTGGCACAGGAACTCATCGCTGCCTTGTCACCCCGGTTGCGGCAGGACGCGGACATCGTCAAGTCTCTGCCGTTGTCCGCCGGCGAACCGATCATCGTTCTTGGAAACATGGCGGACAACCTCGTCATTCGCCGGTTGTACTTGGAGATGTTTTGCTTTGTGGATCGTGCGTTCCCCGGCCCGCAGGGCTATCTCATCCAGACAATTCACAATCCTTGGGGAACGGGTCAGAATGTGATCGTGTTGGGCGCCAGCGACGACGCGGGACTGAAAGCAGCCGTGACCCGGTTCAGTTCACACGTCAGGAAGGGGCCGGTGCTCGGACGGATTTACGACATTAAGCCCGCCGAACGGTTCGAGTTCCTTCGCCGCATGGATGACCGCGCGGAGAACCTATACCGCAACAACCTGCCGTTGCTCTGGCCGCACGCGTTTCAACTCGGCTACAACGACGCTGCGCCGCCCGCGATCCTCTACCTCGTCACCGGCGAAGACCGCTTCGCGCAACGCGCCCGCGAGGAAATCCTCAAGCAAGTCAAGGAAGGCCAGTGCAAGCACCTGTATTTTCTGCCGCGTCCGATTCTCTGGAACTTGCTGGAAACGCACCCGTGCTTCACCGACGCGGAGCGATTGGCGATCACGAACTGGCTCCTCAGCCAGTTGCGCTCCGGCGAAGGAATCGAGATGTCCTCCATCAGGAACGCCGGGAACAAGGAACTGCTGGGCAACCACGGCTCGCGCACGGCCATTGGTTGTTTCTTCGCCGCGCGCTACTTCCGCGACCGCTACGGCCTGAAGGAAGCGGACGTTTATCTTGAGCGCCTCCGTCGCTACTTCGAGCCGCAGGAGACGATCAGCCAGCCTATCTGCGATTCCTCGGGGCACCAATGGGCAGGCACGATTGAAGACCAGGCAATCTACGCACTCGCCAGCGGCAACCTGAAATTCTTCGAGTCCGGTGCGGCGCGGCGTGCTGCCGAGCGCGCGTTGGCGATCACCAGTCCGCTCGGCCACATCGCCGACGTGCATCCCGGTTTCGGCGCGAACAGTTTTCTCGCCAAGGTCGCCTTTTTCTACCGGGACGGACGTTACAAATGGGCGCACACGCTTCGCACCGATGGCGACGCGGGGTCCGACGAGTTGATGCGAACATTCGCCGATGACCTGCCTGTGACGCCGCCGACGAACCTCGTGGGCGTGACGGTCGTGCCGTGGGACCGGGGAACTTGGGACGGTTATGCGAAGCTCGCATCCCTCATCAACTACACGCTGCCAAATATTCCGTTCGAGAAAGCTTTCAACAAAATCGCTTTTCGCACCGACCTTACGCCAAACGCCGAGTTTCTCCTGCTCGACGGCATGGTCGGCGTGAGCCACGACACGGACAGCGTCCACGTCCTCCACGAGTACGCGCGCGGCGGTCGCATTTATCTCACGCACCGCAACACGCTCGACATTCTCCACGACGGTATTTCCAGCGCGTTGCCGTCGTGCGCGGAGTTGATCCGCGCCGGCGCAATCGGTCCCGCGATGATCAGCCAGACGCGCCTCAACAACTACGGCAACGCCGATTGGACGCGCACATTGACGTTGCTGCCCGGCGGTTTCCTCGTCGCCATCGAGCGCATCACCGCGCGCCAACCCGGCGAGTTCATGCTCACCAGCCGTTGGCACACGCTGGGCAAACCGGTGCAGCGCGAGGACACGCTCACTGTCCAACAGTTCCCCGATGCAAGCGGGGGAGACCAGCGCAAGCAACAAACAACCTTCTTCCACATTCAAGCCCCCGGCGAACGCGTCTGGACCCAATCAGTGAAGGATGAAGTCCTTCGCAAACGATACCGCGGATATCCTTACGCCTCGGCCTCGCTTCAGCAGTTCAACCAATCGAAACACCGCCGGCTTGCGGCGGGCGAATCGGAGTTTCTCTACACCTTGATGCACCAGTCACCCGGTTTGGCGCGGACATATCGCATGGCGCTGGTGGCGCCGGGCGTGGTCCGCGTCAGCGACGGCAAACACAGTGCCTACGTCGGCGCGCCTACCGGCCCCGTCACGATCGGCGGCGTCACGCTCGACGCAAACACCTTCTACTTGGACGCCTCGACGCTGAAATCGCCGCGATTGGCAGCCCAACTCGCCTCGAAGGAACACGACCGGCCATTCGAGTCTGCCAAGCCAACCGCCGCCGCGCCGAAGTTGGCCGTCGCGTGGCAGGTCAAGTCCGGCGGCGAAGTCCATTCGCTCCGCGCCAATCTCGGCGGCGTTGTCGTGCCGGTGGGCTGGGGCGCGAAGGGCAAAGCCGGCAACGGCGAAGGCAAGGTGTTGTTCCTCGACGCCAACGGAAAGACTTTCCGCAGCCTTTCCGCTGACGCCCGTGTCAACGATGTGGCCGTGGCCGACGTGGACGGCGATGGCAAGGCCGAGATTCTCCTCGCGCTCGAAGATTGTTCTCTTCAATGCCTCGCCTCCGATGGCCGGGAGCGTTTTCGTTTCCGGCCGAAACAGGAGAAGGTCATCTCGCCGTCCAATACGTGGCTGCACAAGAATTCCGCGCAACGCGTCTGGGTCGTCGGCAAGACAATCGTCGTGAGCACCGGCGACCAGTGCGTTCACGGCCTCAACGTGAATGGACAGCGACAGTGGCTCGCCAGTTCACGACCCGGCATCGCGACGGTCCTGACGACTTGCGACGTGGACGGCGATGGCCGGCCCGAAATGCTCGTGGGCAACCGCGACATTTCCAACGCCGGCATCCTCTGGGTGCTCAACGGCAGGAACAATCCACTGGCCTCCTTCTACCCGCGCACAGGCGACCATCTCAACGCCGTCGCGGTCACTGGAAAAAAGGAAGTGCTGGCGGCGACGTGTTCGCTTGCGTGTCTCGACCCGCGGACGATGGAGGTCCGATGGTCGCACGCGTTCGGCGACGAGGTTCGCGGCGTTGTCGTCGTGCCCGGCGGGCAAATCGTGGCGGCGTCGCGCAACGAATTTGTCGTCGCATTCGACGCCGCCGGACGCCGCCAGTGGGCCTTTCACGCCGGCGTGCCGGTTGAGTTTCTCGTCACCTTGCGGCGCGGCAACGAAGTTTTGTTGGCCGCCGTCGGCGCGACCGGCCGCGTGATCGTGCTCGATACCGCCGGGCGGATACGTTATCAATACGACTTGGGCGCTGTCCCGAAGTCAGTGATTGTTCCCGATGCGAGGCCAGACCTGCTGTGCGTGGCAACCGCCGACGGCTTGGTGACGGCGTTGCGATAGAAAGGAGAACCATGCTTCACGCGCTTCTGTGTGTCATCGCCGCGACCTACAGTCCAACGGCGCAACAAATCCGCGACAACTGGATCCTCGACGGCGAAGTGCAGATGACCGTCCGCGGTGAACGGGAGCTTGCCCTCACGCTGCCGCCCGACGCGCAGTTCACGTTGTGGACGCCGAAAGCGTTCGAGGGACCACTGGAAGTTTCCTTCGAGGCGTTTGTGCCGGAGGACAAAACGAAACTGCTGCTGATGCTGTACGGACACGGCCTTGGCGACAAAGCCATCTGGACATGGAAACGCACGGCCTCCTACGAGGATTACAACAGCGGCCCGATGGAAGTCTATACCGTTGCCTTCAACCGGGGCGTTGACACGGCGACGCGGCCCGGCGACGAGTTCGCCAATGTCCGTCGCATCGGCGGTTCGCGTTTTGATTTTTACACTACCGAGAACCGCAAGGCGAAGAACCGGGCGGAACAAGAAACCATGTGGGAACGTTGGAACACGCTGTCCTTTCTCGGCGGCGCCCGTGAGCCGGTTTCCGGGAAAGGGCGCTGGATTGCCTACCGCGTCGTCTGCAATCCGCCCCACCTGCGCATGACCTGCGATGGCGTGGAGTTTGTGGAATTGGTGGATCATCTTCCTGCACCGCTCCGCAAGGGGGCGGTTGGCTTCCGCTGCATGAGCCGCGGGAAATCCTTCACGCTCCGCAACGTGGTCATCAAGGGGTACGTCGCAGCGGAGATGAAAAGGTAGTCGTCGTCAGTCGCTGGACATTACAGCGTACCTTTCCGTGTCGGGGCGGGGACGCTCTTTGAGCAAGGCATGGATCGGCGCGAACGTTTGCAGAATCTTCTGGTAGTCGGGATCGTCAATCGTCGCGAAGATCGGTTGGCCGCACTTCTGGGTGCCGCCGGCTTTCTCGGCGAGCGGGGCCAACAGGAAGTTGTTCTTTTCGGGCTTCAAGACACGGGTGTAGAATTTTCGCGGCACGCCCTCTTTGTGGCAGGAGACGCAACGTCGCGCGGAGACTTCGTTGATCGTCGCGTCGAGGTCCAACGGCAACATCCGCCGGCTGCCGAGTTCGGTTTTATGATCGGATGACGAGGTGCCGTAGTAGGGGATGTTCAGGTCCATCCACAGATAAACGCGGCGGCGGTCTTCGTCGGGGACGTTGACGCGCGGCTTGCCGTCCTTGTTGGGGTGTCCGCTGCGGATGATCTTGGCCAGCTTGCTCGCCGGGCTGCCCCAACGACGCGGCTCGATCTCCAAGATGTTCATTTCGGCGCCGTTGATCGTCCAGATCCATTCGACGTAGGGGCTTTGGCCGCGAACCTTGTCGTACTCGGTTCCCGACGGACTGTTGTGTTTGGCCCAGTCCTTTTCCCCCTGCGTGCCGGTCCGGCAGAGGACGTCGTAGGAGACGTTGAAGAAATCCGTCATGTCGCCGGTCAGGTCAACGTTGGCGGGTTGCTGGCGCTCGTTGTGGCATTTGATGCAGTGCCGGTCAAACACGCCCTGGACGACTTCGGTGTAGCTGAATCCTTTAACGCCCCACGTCGGTTTGTGGAGTTCCTGCGGAGCGATGCGTTTCACCAGTGCCTTGTCCACTTTCGGCGCGACGGAGTTGCGGTCGGCATGGCAACCGACGCAGCCTTGGACTTCGCCGGGCATCAAATGCGTGAAGCTTCGCATCCGTTGGACTGCGCGGCCTTCGGCGTCGAGCGCGAGGAAGTAAATCGGCACTTCCGATGGAACGCGAAACGCCGCGCTGCCATCCTTGGCCACGTCGGCGTAGCCCCAGACTTTTTTCGGCGCGTAGGTCGCGCCGCATGAGACCAGCGGGAACTGGTAGCCGAAACACGGGATGGCACGCATACCGGAACCGTTAGGCTGCTTGTTGTTGAACGGCGAGTGGGTGCTCTTCTCGACCTCCTGCACAACGACGATCTGCTTGATCTCGCCGCGTTTCACGTGGGGTTCGAGTCCGTTGTAAACATCCTGCATGTAAAGCGTGGCCCAATTCCCGGAGACGCTGCCGTCTTCGGGCAATTTGGCGTCGTGATCCATGAAGCGGCCAACGAGGAGCGGCGGCTTCGTTCGCGGACGCACGGGCTGCGGACTGTAGAATCCCATGCCGTCCTTCGGAGTGAGCAACGACGCGGCGTTGGCGTCGAAGTCGCGGATCTGGATCACGCCGCCTTTGGAGACAAGGAAGTGGTTCTCATCAATGGCAAACGGTTTCTCGTATTGGCCGCGGATACCGCAGTTGAGCATCCCGTTGCCGTACGGGCCGCCACCGATCTTGTGCGCGTAGATGTCAATCTCAGGGGTCAGGTTGCGGACCGATTCGCGCGCGTTGGCGCCTTTCGCGGGGTCAATCTCGACGATGCCGCCGCGGCACGGGCCGTTGTGGTTTGTCGCGGTCGAGATGACACGACGGGTACCGGGAACCGGCTGCGCGTCCATGAACGTGCCGGGATTCAACACACGGTTGCCGTAGAAACCAGCCAGCCCGGTGCCGTCGGGGTTGATCGTCCAGAGGCTTTGGATGGGGCAGGCGGCTTTGTCCACGTATTCCCAGCGGGTGTAAACGATTCGCCCGTTGTTGAGCACCGACGGCGTGAAATCCATCAGATAGTTTGCCGAGAGCCGTTTTTGTTTCGAGCCGTCGCGTTCCATGCGGTAGAGGACCGGTGAGGTCGTGACCCAACAATACGCATAGGCCGGCTTGCGGTCGGAGATGAACGCGATTCCACCATCGGGCAGCCAGCATGGGTCGAGATTGTTGCAGTCGCCGTGCGTCAGTTGCGTGAGGCCGGTGCCGTCAATGTTGATGCGGAACAGATGATAATTGCTCGCCTCGTCGGGATAACGCGAGATGTCCTCGATGTGCGACACCGGACTCGATGCGACATGGCCGCCGCGCCGCCACGCGAACACGATTTCCCGCGCGTCGTAGGACAGGCTCGCCGTGGTGATCATGCCTTCACCGGCGTCGAAGATGCACTTCAGCTTGCCGCCGTTCTCGTCCGGCGTGAAAATGTAAAGCCCGCCGCCGGGCCGGTAGCCTTCGACGTGATAGACATAGACGTGCGAGATGTCCAGCGGCTTGCGTTTGACCAGCAGGATGTCACGGAAACCGAAACGTCCCGCGATGAGGTCCTTTCGCAACACGAGCGCTTGCGGCGTCTTCTCTTCCGTCGGCGTCAACATGTCAGCCAACTGCGCCGCGCTCATCGGCGAGGCGAAGACGGCGATCTCCGCCGCGCCGGGATTCGGAGACGTGGGATGCGACGAAAGGAATTCGATGCGTATCTTCGTCACGCGCTGTTTGGAAAAATCAATGGCCTGCGGACCGCGGCGATGCTCCAGCACCCCTCGGACAACCGGCTTCTTGTCGTCGTTCAGGTAAACCGCGTAGTCCTTGAAACATTCCACGAAAGGGCTTTTTGTCCGCGCGTAGTAGAGGATCTGGGCCGCCTCGACCGGCTGGTTCCACTGAAGTTCGAACCAGCCGTTTTGCTTGCCGCGCGTCGCCCAATCACCGGCGTCCGTCTGGGTGTCCGACGGCAGGACACCGCCGATGGCATTCTGCGGGCGATAGGCATCACTGTGCTGGCTGCTGGCTGTGACGCGGGCTTTGGTTGCCAGATTCTCCGGCATCCCGCTGGCAGCGGCGGACAACAGTAACAGCAAAATTGCGATTTGCATCGGTGGCAGGCTATGTCTGGCAACTTGGGCTGTCAACAGCGATTCTTGGATGGCAAGTCCAGTCTTGACCGGACGCTGCGATGCCGCTACACCTCTTGGCAACGAAAGGAATATCCCATGAGCCGTTTACTCATTGCCATCGCCAGCCTCGCGGTTCTTATTTCATCCGGTTGTAAACCGCAGCTCACCGCCAAGATCAACGTCTTCCTCATCACGGGCGACGACGCCAAATCGCATCCTTGGAAGGAGACCGCTCCGGCCACCAAGCAGATTCTGGAATCGTCGGGCAAATTCAATGTCACCGTCGTTGAAAAAGCCGCAGCCCTCGACGACGCCGATGCGTTGAAGAAATGTGATGTGATCTATTTCCACATGTTCAACGCCACGACGCCGACCGCCTCCGACGCCGGCAAGGCGAACCTGCTGAACGCCGTCAAAGACGGCAAAGGCTTTGTCGTCTGTCACCTCGCCAGCGCCTCATTCAAGGAATGGGACGAGTTCAAGAAGCTCTGCGGTCGTTGCTGGGTCATGAAAACCTCCGGCCACGGCCCGCGCAGCGTGTTCAAGGTCAACATCAAGGACAAGAAGAACCCGATCACAAAAGGCATCGCGGATTTCGACCAAGACGACGAACTCTACGCCAAACTTCAGGGCGATGCGCCGATTCACGTGCTGGCCACCGCCGATTCCGACTGGAGCAAGAAGACCGAGCCGCTGGTGTTCACGCTCAACTACGGCAAAGGACGTGTGTTCCACCACACTTTTGGCCACGATGTGAAGGCGCTCGAAACGCCGGCAGTGCGCCAGCTCATTGTGCGCGGCGCCGAATGGGCCGCTACTGGCAAAGTCACCGCAGCAAAGTAAGAGGCAACATCACCGGAACATTTCCGGAACACAGACACAGCCAAGGTATCTGTTTGACAATTGGTGGGGCTGTGTCTAATTGCGTTCCGCATGAAGAACAGCGTCCTACTGATTAACGCGAGAACCGATACCGGCATTCCCGCGTATATTCCGTCCGGTCTTTGTTCGATTGCCGCTGTTCTTCGCGAGAACGGAGTCGAGTGCGGGATTCTCGACCGGACGGTTGATTTCACCGACATGAAGGAGGTCATGCGGCAACGCGACGCCGCGATTTACGGCATTTCGGTGCTGACCGGCCCGGTCATTCTGGATGCGATTGAAACGTCGAAGGCCATCAAAGCCAGCAATCCCGACGCCATCGTGGTGTGGGGCGGCCTTCACCCGACGATCTGCCCGGAGTCGGTTCTCAACGAGGGATGCGTGGATTACATCGTGCGCGGCGAGGGCGAGTATCCGATGCTGGATCTGTGCGAGCATTTCTTCCACAAGCGCGGCGAGCTTTCACAGATTCAGAACCTCGGCTACCGCGTGGACGGCCGGCAGGTGCTCAACCCGATGCGTCCGTGGATTGACTTGGAGACGCTGCCGTTGCCGGCGTGGGACATGTTGACGATGGAGAATTATTTCCTGACGAAACATTACGCCTACCGCGCCGTCAACCTGAACACGTCGCGCGGCTGTCCGCATCGGTGTTCGTTCTGCTACAACGAGGCCGTCAACAAACGCAAGTGGCGCGGCGTGTCCGCCAAGCGGGTCGTCGAGATGATCGAGTACATGCAGAAACATCACGGCGTGGACGGCGTGTTTTTCCACGAGGACAACTTCGACGTGAGCCGGAAGCGGATGACGGAATTCTGCAATCTGCTGTTGGAGAAAGGCATCAAGATCCACTGGGAACACTTCTCGCGTGTCGGATACGTCACGGAAGAGCGGCTCGCGCTGGAGAAGAAAGCCGGCTGCGCCGTCATCTCGTATGGCATTGAAAGCGGTTCCGATGAAGTGCTCGATGAGATGGCCAAAGACCAGACCGTCGAGGACGTTTTGAAGGTGGTGCCCATCTGGGAGAAGATCGGGATCAAGGTGGCCGTCAGCATCATGATCGGCTATCCCGACCAGACGGTCGAGGAAGTGGAGAAATCCCTCTCGCTGGTCGAGAAGATCAAACCGTTCCACGTGTCCCCGACCATGTTCAATCCGTATCCCGGCACGCCGCTGTTCGACCAAGTCGTCCAGCGCGGCCTGTTCCAATTCCCCACACGCCTCGAAGACCAGGGGAAGATATACAGCCTTTGGAACTTCGACCTGAACCTGAGCCACATCCCCAAGGCCTATCTTCAGCAAATCAGCAGCCGATATGACTTCCAGAACCTGACCAATGAATTGTGTGGCTATTTCCGCTACCGGAATTTTGCCGGGCTGTGGCGCGTGTTCCGTCACAAGGTCAACCCCAGGCTGATCAAAACGTTTCTGCTGGGCGTGCTGGCGCGGATTTCCCCGAAAAAACCGGCTGTCAGCGCGGCAAATTGAACGGCGTCACTTCGCCTTCGCTTGCTTCGCGGCCCACGCGTCCAGCGTCTGGCCTTCGCTGATGTTGGATATTCCGGCTCGGCGGGCAACGGCGAGGAATTTGGCCAGCGGAATGGGGCGCTGCAAATACCAGATGGGCAGCCGCGCGACTTCCAAGCGCGGATCATCACCTTCGAGGAGTTTGTCTGCCGCCGCAACAAAGGCGTCGTTGAGATACGCAGCCTTGCTGCTGTCGAAAATGTGTGCGTGAACATCCTTGCCGCGAACCTGTGAATGAAGCAAATCGAGATACGCGCGAATTTTGCCGGCGCTCGCGCCGTAGTAGCCGGCGAGAAACTCATCGGTGTGGCGTTTCACGTCGGTATTCGGATTCCAGAGCAACTTCGCCAAGAGATAGGCGCGGAGCGGTTCCATCTCGCCATGGCCGCCGCCGGAGTAGTTGCCCTGCTCGAAAAGTCCCTTGACGCCGTGCTTGACGAAGAACTGGACGTTCGGCTGGAGCGCGTCGAAGTTCGGGAACGGCTGTTGGTAATGCGCGAAGTTCGTCGTGTAGTCCCAGACGTAAAGCAGCGGCGCGACCGGTTGCCACGCGACGATGTCGTCGCGAAACCTCTGGTTCTTGCTGGACGGACAGCTTTCGAGCGGATGCGCGAAACAACACTCGATGGAGCAGAGCCGGACAATGACGTTGCGGCGCGGACGGATCGTCTTCGGTGGCTTGCGCGTGTACTGGTAAGCGAGCGTGTCGAGGCGGACGTTCGGGTAGTCCTTTTCGATGCCGGCAGCAATGGCGTTGACGAACTTCAACAACGATCCCATCGGAGTCCCCTCGGCATCGTCGAGCGCCTTGCACTGGGCGCACTGGCAGTTGTTGATCGTGTCGTTCTGCGAGACGCTGATGATGTTGGCGTCGGGATGCTCCTTGATCCACCGTCGCACCCCAGCGATGGCGAGCTTCAACACGTCGGGGTTGGAGAGGCAACGCTGGACGTAGCCACCGACTCGTTTGCCTTTGATTTCCGGAAAATATTCCGGGTGCTCCTTGAACAGCGCCGGCGGTATCAGCGCGTCGAAGCTGTGAACGAACGGATGATAGACGACGGCACGCCCGCCGTGTTTGTCGGTGAGACGATAGTTTGCGCCGTTGAGCCGGTGGCGCGCGGCAAAGTCGGCGTTGTGTAACATCTCGGACCAAAAGACTTCGCGGTACTCCAGCGGCGGAACCTGTGTCTCGTCGAGCGAGGGCAACGTGACGCGTGTCAACTTCGGAACACTTTCGCAGTCGGGCGCAAACCAACGGACACCGAGTCTCTCTTCGAGCAGCGCGTACACGCCGTACAATGTGCCGCGTGGCCGCCCGCCGGCGATGACAAGCCGGTTGCGGCCGGTGCAGATCGTGAAGGCGTCCGCACTGCGCGGAGCTTGCGTGTTGTCGCCTAGGCGGATCTCGTAGTCGGTCGGTTTGTCAGTGGCGGTGACAATCGGCAGCTTGGCGCCGCTGATCTTCTCGATGTAACGCTGAAGTTCCTCGGCGGCGTAACGCTCGGATGCGATGGCGTTGGCGGGAATGACGATCCGGTAGCGGCTCTGTCCGTTCTCGACAAGTGTGATTGCTTGCGCAGAAACTGCGCCTGCCAACAGCAAAAGAGCGATGCACATCATGGTCACGGACGGACGCCGAGATTCTCGAACCAAACGGGGCCGCCCCATTTGCCGGTGACGATGACATCGAGCCGGCCATCACCGTTCATGTCGGCGACGCAGAGGTTGAGGCCGGAACCGATGCCTTCGTCGTAGGAAATGACGTGCTTCGTCCACTTCAATTCGGGAGCGCGCTGGAGTTTGTAGTAGTACACGCAGAGCTTGCCAAACTCATCGGGGTCCTTGCCGTTGTGGGCCATGAACCGTTTGCCGGTGATGAGTTCGGGGACACCGCAACCGTCAATGTCAGCGAGCGCGAGGCTGTGGGCTTGCGTCCACGTGTCGTCAATGAGGTGTTGAACCCAGCCGCTCTTGGTTTGTTCATACCAGAAGATGCCGTACTTGTGCGCCGAGGATGTGATGATGTCCTTGCGGCCGTCGCCGTTGACGTCGAAAAGCAAAATCTGCGGCGTGTGCTCGACCTTGCCGTCCTTCGCGCCGAGTCCTTCGGCGAGACCTGTCCATTTGTGTTCGATCCACTTGCCGTTGCGCGCCTCGAACCATGCGTTCGGGCGCAACACATCAGGACGACCGTCGCCGTTCAAATCGCCAACGCCGCCGCCGAAAGCCATCGAGTTGGTGGAGATAACGTGCTTGGTGAGACCGCGGTCGTACCAGACGGTTTCCTTGACGTGAACGAGGATCTCGTTGGCCTTGCCGTCGCCATCAATGTCAACAAGCTCGCCGGTCTCGTGGTTCGCGCCTTTGTCCACGACAGTCTCTGGCCATGCGTCAGTCTTGGGCAACTGGTTACGATACCAACGGAGGCATTTGCAGAACCAGCCGCAGGAAACGATGTCGAGCTTACCGTCGCCATCAACATCGAGCGGCAAATTCATGAAGTCGTCGTGGTAGCCTTTGCCCTGCTCGTCCACCGTGCCTTCGAGCGTGCGAATCTTCGTCGGCTTCCAATCGGGGGCTAAATACGCAAACGCCCCTGCGATGATGTCGGGCTTGCCATCGCCGTTGAAGTCGGCGACCGCGACCGCCTCGCTGCGGAAGTTGCCGATGCGGTGCGCCTTGAATTTCACCTCGCCGGCCATCGCGGTGGCAGCCAGCAACAATGTGGTCAGTACGATTCGAGTCATGATTTACCTTTCTTAATTAAGAGCGGCTAACAAAACTCGTAGCCGCCCCGACTCTGAGTCGGGGCGTTTCCCGCGCAACCATAAAGGTTGCGACTACAGGAACCCAAGTTCTGTCAGGTGCTCTGAATCGGTAACAACACTATGCCGTAACCAGCGAGTTCGACGCGCAAGCCCGTCGCGTTCTTCACGGTAATGCGTCACCGCGACTGACTTTGTCGTTTGCCGGGCGGAGCGGCAAGTGAAAAAGACAAACAAAACGTCCAAGGCGGGCTGTTATTGCTGCAACTCGATCCGGTAGAAA
>CAZNOK010000145.1:0-13039 GCA_964574605.1 uncultured Verrucomicrobiota bacterium | reverse complement strand
GTTCTGGATGGTGGCGAGGATTTGTTTGTAGAGCGGGTCGGTGGTGTCCTTGAAGCTGACTTCCTCGCACAAGGCGAGGCCGCCGGCTTCCTTGGCAAGCGGGGCGCGCAGGATCAACGACTTCTCAGGACGCGAGATGTTGGAGTATGGTTCGGTCCGATAGCCCCAGTCGCCTTTGAAACCAAAAACGAGCGTGGTCAGTTTCTTGCCTTTCTTGTCCTTGACGTCCTCGGTATGGCAGGCGCCACAACGCTGCATCATCTCGGTCATCGGCAGGCCGACGAAATAGGAGCCGCAACCGAGCGAGGCGTAGGTGCCGGGGTAAGTGGCGCTGGTTTCGATCCAGAGCCGGATGGTTTTGCGTTCGAGGTCGGTCGGCTTGGCGTTGTAGTGGGCGCCGTCAATCAGTTTCATCAACCGGCTCGCGGCGCTGCCGTAGGTGTACGGGGCGCGGTTGGCGAACGGTTCGTTGCGGGCGTCGTTGACGAGGTTGCGGGTGCGCATCGTCCAGTAGCTGATGGTGTACATCGAGGTTTTGTCGCCGCAAAGATCAACGCCGCCGTCGCGCTTGTCGGGGTTGTGGCAGGAAACGCAATGCCGGTCGAAAACCGGCTGGATGTCGCGCGGATAGTCGAGAACACAAGGCACGTTCTTGATCGGCGTGACGGGATTGGGCGCGCGGCGCATGGCTTGGGAAACCTGCACGCCGGCATGGATGGAACTTTGGCGTTGTTCGTGGCAACCGATGCAGCCGGTGGTTTCGCCGGGCTGGACGGTGACGAAGCTGTGCATGCGTTTGACGGCGACGTCGTTCTTGTCGAGCGCGACGAAGAACAACGATTGCAGGGCGGGTGCTTCCATGTAGGCGGAGCCGTCGGGTTCGACCGGTACTTCGCCGACGATCTCGGCCAGCGTGAACGTGCCGCCGATGGTAAGCGGTTCCATGCCGCCGGAAAAGTTGACGGGTTTGGGAAGTTGTTTGAGGACGAGGAGTTTCTTGATATCGCCGCGGTTGACGCCGGCCATGTTGCGGCCGTGATAAACGTCTTGGAGGAAAAGCTCGCCGGTCGGATAGGCGAGATTGGCGCGGTTGGGCATAACTCGTTCGTAGGGGCGCGGCACGAGGGGACGCGGTTCGTGACACTGGAACTGGCTGTCCTCGGGCGGCAATTGGTAGATCAATTCCGCTTCGCCATAGCCGTCCATCACGAAAATGCCTTTGCGATGAGCAACAAGGAAACAGTCTTCGCTGAACGCATACGGATCTTTCCATTCGGTTCCTGTACCGAGTTGGCGCGCGGCAGAACGGTCATCGGGACCGCGATTCGGATCCACGATGGTCACAGGACCGAGATGTTCGGGCCGACCGTGGCCGGGGGAGAAGATGGCGACGACCTTGTCGGAACCGGGGATCGGCTTGGCATCGAGCATGGCGATACCGCCGTGCAGATTGCCATAGAATACGGTTTGCGAGGTGCCGTCGGGATTCATCGTCCAGAGATGATGGAAATGGACCTGGCTGCGGTCAACGTATTCCCAGCGCATGTAGAGGATGCGGCCATCCGGCAACATCCACGGCGTGTTGTCGTGGTCGTTATTGGAGGAGAGCAAACGAACGTTTTTACCGTCGCCGTCACAGCGATAGAGCGTCGCCACGCGCGTGTACCAGCAGTTCACAAATCGCCGGCAACGCGACGAGCAGAACACAATGCTGCCGTCGGGACAATAGGTCGGCTCGATGTCGTCGTCCGGGCCATCGGTAAGTTGGCGAAGGCCGGTGCCGTTCATGTTGATTTCGTAAAGGTGGAACGGATGCGTGCCGGCCTTGCGGTAGGCGAAGAGGATCTTCTTGCCGCTGTAATGGAGTTGTGGGTCGCGGACACCCCCTTTCGGGTCGGAAAAAATCACGCGCACCTTGCCGGTCCGCAGTTCCATCGCACAGAGCCGTCCGCCTTCCGTGTAGCCCCAATACACGCCATCCTCCTTCTTGAAGCCAAGTTTCTGGGCGTATTGGGAGTCATCGGAGTAATTGCCGAACGTGACATACCAATGGTCGCGTCCCGGCATGCGCACGGCGAACACGATCTCCTTCGCGTCGCGCATCGGCCCGTCGAGGAACCGTTGCAACATCGGCCCGGGGAAATTGGTCGAAACTTGTGTCGGAGCGGAGTTCGTCACCGCGCCGGCGGTTGAAACCAGCGCCATCAACACCAACATGGTTCGACTCATCTGCATTGACAAAATGGACTTGGAAATCAGAAATCTAATTCAAGTTTTCTTATATCACAGCGCGACTGTTTTGTCTCCCACGGATTGTCCAAGAAAGAACAACGGCATACTCATCGCATCTTCGTGGAGGGAGCGGGCTGGTCGAAGTTCCGGGTGGCTGTGCCGAAAAGGCGGCCTTGCGTGTCGAAGCGGAGCGCATCGAGACAGACGAACCGGTCCCATGCAATCTGGGTTGAGTTCTTTTGGTGATAGACAAACCACCACTGGCTGGCCCGGTCCTGGATGGCGCAGCCGTGGCCGGGGCCGAACACGCCTTCGCTGCGATGAAGGATCGGGTTGTGCGGCGCGCGTTGGAACGGGCCGAGCGGATTGGTCGCCGTGGCGTAGCCGACGGCGTAGTCAGGTGTGTTTGCGCCAGAACCACTATAAAGCAGGTAGTAGAGGCCGTTGCGCTTGATCATCCACGGTCCTTCGGTCACGTGCCCGGCGCGTTTTTCCCAAGCGCTTTCCGGTTGGAGCACGACTTTCGGTTCGCCGTCAGGCCCGGTCGCTGTCCGCATCGGCTGGACGGTGATGCGGAAGCCCGGCACCTGCACGAAATACAAGTACAACTTCCCGTCGTCGTTGCGGAACAGGTGCGCGTCAATCGCATGGTCGAAGAGTTTGTGCGGATTCGTGAACGGCCCCAGCGGGCCCTCAGCCACGGCAACGCCGACGGTTTTGCTGGCCGTGTAATACAAGTAGAACTTGCCCGACGACGGATCGCGCCACACATCCGGCGCCCAGACGTTGCGTTGGCCGGGCCGGAACACGACCGGTCCGCGTTGCCAGTGGACGAGGTTGGTCGAGGTGTAGGCGCGATAACCATTGTCGCCGTCCACGTCGCCTGTGGCGTAGAGGTAATAATGATCTTGGTGGAAGATGACGGTCGGGTCGGCTAGGTTCGCCTTGATGATCGGGTTGCGATAGATGCCGGCAAGCAAAAGGATGGCAGCAAAATGAGTCATGGGCGTAGCGTATCGTGTAGCGGCGCTTGTGCCAAGCGCCGCGTTCGAGATGGAACCGTCAATCTGCGCTTCACAAAAGCGCAGCTACAAAGTATAAAGCAACCATGAAACACCGCGCCGCAGGATTGACCCGTCGCGACATGTTGCGACAAGCGGGCTTGGCTGTTCTCGGTGTCCCGCTCCTCGATTGGCTGGTCGTCAACGAACTCCACGCCGCCGCCAAGACTTCGCCGTCCAGGATCGAACCACTCACGCCTTTGAACCGGTTTCCGCGGATGGTGCACGACTATTTTGTCGCGCGCGTCCGTCAGATCGAAGAGGAAGCCAACAAGAGGCGCGCCGCGCTCAGAAGCAGATCCGACGCGCTCGCCTATGTCCGAAGCGTGCGCGAGAAAATCCAAACCTCCTTCGGCCCGTGGCCGGAGAAGACGCCGTTGCATCCGCGCATCACCGGCGTCGTCGAGCGCGACGCATACAACATCGAGAAGATCATGTTCGAAAGCCGGCCTGGCTTTTTGGTCACCGGCAATCTCTATGTCCCGAAAGGCCGGAAGTTCCCGTTGCCCGGCGTCGTCGGCGTCTGCGGCCACTCGAACAACGGCAAAGCCGCCGACGCGTACCAGAGTTTCGCACAGGGCCTCGCCCGCATGGGCTATGTAACGTTCATCATTGATCCGATTGGACAGGGCGAACGCTCGCAGTATGTGGACCAGAAACGTTTTCCACTTGGCGTCCAGCAGCATCTCCACGCGGGCAACCAACAATTCCTCGTCGGCGAATTCCTCGGCGCATGGCGCGCGTGGGATGGCGTCCGTGCGCTCGACTATCTGTTGACGCGGCCTGAAGTGGATCCAAAACAGGTCGGTGTCACCGGCAACTCCGGTGGTGGCACGATGAGCACTTGGCTCGCTGGTGTCGAGCAACGTTGGTGCATGGCTGCGCCGGCTTGTTTCGTCACCACGTTTCGCCGAAACTTGGAGAACGAGTTGCCCGCTGATACCGAGCAATGCCCGCCCCGCGCGCTCGCGCTTGGCCTCGACCACTCGGACTTCCTCGCCGCGCTCGCGCCGAAGCCGGTCATCATCCTCACAAAAGAAAAAGATTACTTCGATCAACGCGGCTCAACGGAAGCGTTCGAGCGGCTCCGCCGTCTGTACAAGCTCCTCGGAGCGGAGCGCAACGTCGAGCTCTTCACCGGCCCGACGTACCACGGTTACACGCAGGAAAACCGCGAGGCAATGTACCGCTGGTTCAACCACGTCACGAAAATCTCCGATGCGCAGACCGAGCCGGCCTTGACCATCGAGAAGGACGAGACGCTCTGGTGCACGCCGCACGGGCAAGTGGCCGAGTTGACATCGCGCACTGTCTTTTCGTTCACGCAAGAGAAAGCGCGCGCCTTGAGCCGGAGGCGGAGCCCCAATCTCACAAGAGCGTTGACGAACACGCTGAAGCTTCCCGCGCGTTCCGGCGCGCCCGACTATCGCATCCTGCGCCCCGTGAGCGGACGCCGCTATCCGAAGAAACACACCGCCGTTTACGCGGTCGAGACCGAACCGGGAATCCAGGCGATTGTGTATCGGTTGTCGGATGAGCCGTTGATGTCGCGCCCGCCCCGCGGCGTTGACCGTGCGGTCTTGTACGTGTCGCATCAATCCGCCGACGCCGAGTTGCGCGACGAACCGCTCATCGGCGAATTGCTCAAGACGGAGCCGTCGTCCGCCTTCTATGCGTGTGACGTGCGCGGCATCGGCGAGTCGCAGCCGGACACGTGCGCGCTGCGGAGTTTCACAAGCGCCTACGGCAACGATTACTTCTACGCAATCTATTCCGTCATGCTCGACCATCCTTACGTCGGCCAGAAAACCCACGACGTGCTCCGGGTGATTGACTGGCTGGTGAGTTGCGGGCACAAGGAGATTCATCTCGCCGCCAAAGGCTGGGGCGCGCTGCCGGCAACCTTTGCCGCAGTGCTTGCGAACGCGGTGGTGCATGTCACGCTGAAGAACGCTCTCGTCTCCTACTCCGTCATTGCCGAGTCCGAGGACTACCAGTGGCCGCTCTCAACGCTGCTTCCCAACGTCCTCAAGCATTTCGATCTGCCCGACTGTTATCAAGCCTTGGCCGCCAAGAAGCTACGGCAGATTGACCCGTGGGGCGCAACAAAGTAGTCCTCACGCTCCGCGTGAGGGTTACTGTGATTGCTACTTCAACAACTTCAACTCTTCTTCCGGAAGACGGACAACACCGCCGGTCGGACTTTTCGCGCGCGGAAACTTGGCCCACCGGGCCGCGGCGTCCTTCCATCGCTGGAGACGCGAGGCGTCGAGCAATGGGTCGGCCCGCTTCTCGCGCCACGCCTGAAGCGCGGCTTCGAGCCGCTGTCGCGTGGCGGCGTGCGCGGGATCGTTGGCGAGGTTCTTCGTTTCGCCGGGATCGGTTTCAAGAGCAAACAACTCAACCGGCGACCGGCCTTCCTCCAGCGTCAGGTTCAACAACAGTTTGTAGCGGGCGTCGCGGGCAGTGCGTTGGGCGCGGAGAATCTGCGGCTCGTGGAAATTCATCTCGGTGAACAGGAACTCGCGTTTCAATTCCGTTTGCAGGGGTTGTCCCACCAACTCGGCCGGCACAGCGACGCCAGCGGCCTTGAGAATGGTTGGCATCAAGTCCAGGGAGGACGCGAGATCGCAGCGAATCTGGCCGGGCGAAATGCCGGGACCGCGCATCAGCAGCGGCACACGCACGCCGGACTCGTAACACCACGTTTTACCGCGGACGACCGGCAGGCCATTGTCGCCGAGAAACACCACCAGCGTGTTCTCCGCAAAACCCGCCGCCACCAACTCGTTCATCAGCAAACCGATGCCGGCATCCACGCGAAGGATGGTGTTGATGATCGTCGCGGTCAGGCGTTTCTTTGCGGTTTCGGTCTGCGCTCTCAACGGGAACGGCTCGGTGATGTCCTCGATGTTCAACGGTGTTTCCGGCAAACCGCCGACTTGGTTCACCTGCGCCGTGTATGGTCCGTGCGGATCGAAGAAGTTGACGTAATAGAAGAAGGGCTGCTTCGTGTCCTTCGCCGATGCAAAGAACTTCCGGCTCTGCGCCGCCACCCAACGCACATCGCGCGTTGGCCCTGCCGAGACTCCCTTGTCCGAGGTCCAGTCCCACGGGAACTCCGACGCCGGCTCGACGTGGAGTTTGCCGATGATGCCGGTGCGGTAGCCGGCAGCTTTGAGCAGCGATGGCAAGTTCTTCTGGCCGGGGTGCATTCGGAAACCGAGATGCGCCAGCCCGATCTGGCCGTTCTGATGCGGCCACAAGCCCGTCAACAACGCCGCGCGCGACGAACTGCAGGACGATTGCGCGACGTAGAAGTTCTCGAACCGCGCGCCCTGCGCCGCCAGCAAATCAAGCTGCGGCGTGGTAAATCGCTTCTCGCCATAGCACGACATCTGGCAACCGAGGTCATCGGCTGTAATCAACAGGATATTCGGTCTGTCAGCCGCGAATAATTGGCCGCAAACCAGCGCAAAAAGAATTACGAGTAACTTTCTCATGGCAGCCTTGTAGCAGAATTCAACCCGAGCGCAACGAGGATTTCGCTGGCAACCTTCTTGCCGAGGAAATCGTAGCCGGCGCTGTTGAAATGACAATCGTCCTTGTTTTGGTATTCCGCGAGACGCGGCTGGATGTGCGCGTGAAGATCGTCAACGGCGATATTGTGCTTCTTCATCACGCGAGCCGCGATGGCGTTGCGCTCGACGATGGCAGCATCGCTGCCGTACTTGCCTTGCGGCGGCAACGGCGTGGTGCTGGCCCACACCAGTTTCCCGCCGGTTTTCTGAAGTCGGGCGACGATCTCTTCGAGGCGCTGCTCGTAGTCGGCCGGCTTCGCAGCGCGGTCGTGGATGCCAAAGTTGAAATGGATCAGATCCCATTTGCCGTTGCCAAGCCAGATGTCGAGTTTCTTCAAGCCGTTGGCGGTCGAACCGCAGTTCTCCGGCGCGCGATGAACATTGGCTTTGCCGGCGAGTGCCTTGCGGATGTCGAGCGTGTAGCCGCGCGAGATGGAATCGCCGATAAGCAATACTCGTGGCAGTTTCGGGTCGTCCACGACAAAATCCCAAGCGTTCGACCTGCCGGCAACTTTGTCTTTCTTGTGGAGTGGCAGATAAAAACCGCCAAGGTGTTGTTGGAGAACACGCTCCCAAGCTTGTTGTTCGGGCGGCAGCTTGGCGACCCACGCGGCGTATTGTTCATCGAGAAGTTTGTCGGCAGCCGCTTTTTCAGGGGAGGCTGCATAGCCGCAACAAGGCGCCAGAAGCGCAAAGACGAACAAGAGTTTTAAGTTCATGGCACGAAATCATCCGCACCAGCCCGGCGATGTCAATGCGATTTACAAGGCAGATTGTAGGGTAACCGCCCCGGTTGCCATGGTTTTCGCGGTGGCAGGCGGAGCGCCGTGGACAATATCGCCACTTTCTCCAACTCCGAGTGGTTGATATGTCAACCATAGTGGTTGATATATCAACCAGCACAAACTGGCTGGGTATTTCTTGTTCGCGCTGGCAGGGGTCTTCAGTTCGTGCGCGAGTCCTTACCGGGCCACGACCACATTTTCAAGTCGTCGCTCCACGCGATGCCGATGCAGCCGTGCGTGAGGAACTTCACCGGCTCCGGTTCGGGTCCGGTGCCGTGGAAGACCATCACGTATTTACCGACGCCCGGCACGGCGCGCAAATCGGCCACATACCCGGCTGTTATCCGGCCTTGCGCCCACGGCCAATCTTTCTGGCCGAGCGTAATCGTCGGTTCGACGTCGGTCCACGTGCGCAAGTCGGTGGAAGTTTTTACACCGATACCGTTGTGCGGTGAGTGGAACATCATGTAACGTCCGTCGCGCACAAGCGCGCAAACGTTCTCGCCCGCTTTCGCGCTGCCTGCGTATGTCCACGTCCGCAAGTCGCGTGACCAACTCATGCTGATGCCGTTCTGCTTGTAGAAACACCACCACTTCCCCGCGTCATCCTTGTCCGGCATCAGGTAGGCATCAATCATCCGTCCCATCTTCTCGACCGGCACGTCGGGGCCTTTGACGCGGATCAGTTCCGGCGCCGACCAATGTTCGAGGTCGGCGCTGCGAAACAGGAACAACCGCGCTGTGGCGTTGCCGTACTGCTCGCCGTTGGGCTGCGGATAGGTGGATGCGCACATGATCCATTCGCCGCCGAACCGCACGACGCTGCCGGGGCTGACGAAGTTGATGTTGAGATCGCGCGGCGTCAGCTTGCGCGGCTTCGTCCAAGTCCGCAGGTCGCGGCTCGTGCTGCGGGCGAGGTGGAGATAAACCGCGTTGGTCTTTCGCTCGCCGAGCGTGAAGAACATGTGAAACGTCCCTTCGTGCCAGAGCAACAACGGATCCCGGTAGCCAACCTTCTCGTTGCCCTTGAACAGAACCGGCGACGAGAGCGCCGACAACAGATTCGTCCGCGGCTCGGCAGCGCCGAGCACGGCGCGCGACACCAGAAATAGTGCGCAGAACAGCTTCATGGCGACGAGTTGTATCAAACATCGCGCTGCCGCCGCGACAGCAAATGTTCCGGTTTGCCGCCCTCACCCTCGGCGTTTCGTTGCGCTCGGCTTGTTCCGGATGCCTGGGAAGTGTTCCGCCTTGAATCCCCTCGGCAGATTTCATAGAGCGTGTTTGGAAACTCGCTGCTGGTGTAGCGGCGTTTGTGTCAAACGCCGAATTCCGTGGCCAATCAACAAATCGGCGCTTCGCAGAAGCGCCGCTACACCACTTTCCAAACACGCTCATAGTCTTTCCGTAGTCGAGTCCAAGGCGGGCGGAAAACAGTAGAGCAAACTGTTGGCAAGAAGCTGAGATGAAGATCAATAAGAGTGCTAGACACGCCAAGATCACTGGAGACTTTGGCGAATCGCTGGTGCTGTATTGGTTGTCATGATCTTCTTGCGTTGCGAGTGGCTGATAATGCGCGCCGACAGCTTCATTTCCAGCCGGAAATCCCCCGCCGTTTCACCAGCGAATCCACTTGCGAAGATTAGCGATTCTGGTTTAGCAATGTGGCTATAAACGCATGAACGTACTCGGTATCCATATCGGACACGACAGCAGTGCCGCGCTCGTCGTGGACGGGCGCATTGTCGCCGACGTAGCCGAAGAACGGTTCGTCCGCATCAAACACTACTGCGGCCTGCCCATCTATTCTCTCGATTACTGTCTTCGCTCGCAGAACATCGGCATTGGCGACGTTGATCTGGTCGCCGTGTCTGGCGCCAGCGAGAACATTGACCTGAATTTCCTCCTCGACCTCAAGGGATCTCGCCGCAACAAGCGCAGCCTGCCGGGCCAAGTCGAGGACGCCATCCGCCAATTCCTGAACCGGCCCCTGCGCCAGCCGCCGCTTTACATCAAACGGTTCCCACTGCCCGATTGGACGCCGATTGTCCACGTCGAACATCACGTCGCGCATGCGGCCAGCGCCTACTACACCAGTCGCGCGACGGGCCGGCAACTGATCGTCACAATGGACGGCGCCGGCGATGGCGTCTCGACCTGTCTGTGGCGCGGCGAGAACGGGCGGATCGAGCCGCTCAAGAAGTTTTCCACCCGCGCTTCGCTTGGCTGGTTCTACAGCAACGTGACCGAAGCGCTCGGCTGGTGGCACGGCGATGGCGAAGGCAAAACGATGGGTTTGGCCCCTTACGGTGACCCAGCCAAGGCGCGCGGTATCTTGGACAAGTATTACCCGAAGTTCAGCGGCGGTGAACTGGTCGAGCCGATGGACTACGGCCAGACATATTTCTGGAACGAGAACGGCGGCCTCCAGTGGCATTTCGAGCACGCCGGCGCGATCCGCGATCTGATCGTAAAATACGGGCGCGAGCACATCGCTGCCGAGGCGCAACGCGTATTAGAAGAGCAGACTCAGGCGATTCTTTATCCGTGGATGGAACGTGAGCACACCCGCGACATCGCCTGCGCCGGCGGCGTCTTCCTCAACGTCAAGCTTAACCAGCGCGTCTGGGAGTCTGGCCAGGTGGACCACCATCACATCTACGCCAACGCCGGCGACAGCGGCTTGGCGGTCGGCGCAGCGCTGTATGCCTATCATCAGGCGAACCCGGGCGCACCGTTCGACCCGATCGAGCATCTCTATTGGGGACCGGAATACTCCGAGCAGGAAATCGAGGATGTGTTGAAACTGCGCCATCTGGCCTGCCAACGCGTGGACAACGTCGCGGAGTACTGCGCGCGGCAATTGGCCGACGACAAGATTGTCGGCTGGTTCCAAGGCCGGATGGAAAGCGGACCGCGTGCGCTGGGTAACCGGTCGATCCTGATGAGTGCAAACAAGCCTCAGAACAAGGACATCATCAACGCGCGAGTGAAATTCCGCGAGGCGTTCCGTCCGTTTTGTCCCTCATTGCTCTGGGAGAACCGGGCGGACTACTTGGAGAAAGCACGAGACGAGTTCTTCATGATCACCTCTTTTACCTGCACACCCGCCAAGCGAGCCAAGGTGCCTGCCGTGGTGCACGCCGACGCGACACTGCGTCCACAAACAGTAAAGCGGGACTACAACCCGCAGTTCTGGAGTCTGATCAACGAGTTCGGGCGGCTCACGGGGGAGCCACTGGTATTGAACACTTCATTCAACGTCATGGGCGAGCCGATTATCAACCATCCGCGCGAGGCAATCCGGTGTTTTTTTGATTGCGGATTGGATTGTCTGGCGCTCGGCCATTTCGTGCTGGAGAAACCAGTCCCATGATGCTTTGCTTGGTGTTGTCGTGAACGCTGAACCATCGCTTCAAAGGAGGTCGTCGTCGGAGGTGGAGTTGCATCTCCGACGCTGGTTGCCACTGCTGGCCGGGGTGGTGCTGGCGGTGTACGCGGGGTACTGGGTCGGCAACAACAACTGGACGCCACTGTGGCGGCTGATGTGGGTGGTGGTTGTAACCTTCGTCGCGTTCAGCCTTCAGGACGATGGCTGGGTGTTGATTCCGATGTTCTGGATGGCATCTGGCTCGATCAACTTGTTGCCGTTGCCGTTTGCATGGCGAGACGTAGCCATTATGCTCGCAGTGGCCACCTATCTCGCACATCGGAGTATGGTCAAAAGACTGCCCATCTCCATGCGGCATGTGGTGTTCTTTCTGCTGGCGGTGAACGTAGCGTGGGTGGCGGCGATGTGGCTGCGCAAGCCAGCCGGCTTCCGGGTATTCCAAAGCGAAACGATGGGCGCCCGCATCTACTTTAACATCTTCATGGCAGCAGTGGGTGTCTGGGTGTTGGTGCGCCTCCCGCAGTCAGTACACAACCTGTCGCGAGTCCCCTACTACTTGTTCGGCGGCACACTGATTGGCGCTGTCGCCAATACGCTCACCTTCTTGCTGCCATCTATGACCGGGTTGGTGCTTACCTTCTACGGAGAAGCCAATATATACCTAGACGCACCGGCAGAAGTGATGCGGGTTTACGCCTTCCGGGACAGCGGTATCATCGCGACGCTGCTGATCGCATCGCACTGCAATCCAACCAAATTATTTCACCCTGTAAAACCGTATCTGTATTTGTTGATGGTTACCTTAGCCGGAGTGGCAATCTCAGGATCCCGTTCCGCCATTGCAGTCTGCTTTGCCTACATTGGTTTGTCTATGATGCTGCGGCGAAACTGGCGCCAGTTCATCGTCTCCTCGACGATCGCATTGGTGTTGCTTGGCACAGTGGTGGCTGGGCAGGGACACTACTATTCTCTGCCGCTGCCGATGCAACGCGCTCTCAGTTTCTTGCCGGGACGATGGTCACTGGCCGTCCTGCAGGACGCACCCATCGCAAACGAGGGCCGTTTTGATTGGTGGCGCGATATCATCAACTATCGCCTCATCAGCAACTGGTGGATCGGTGACGGCATCGGGGTTCGTACCGCTGAAGCCATTACCGTGAGTGAGGTGAGCCGTTTCAATTTTGCAGAGGGTGTGTTCTTCTACGGCGCATACCACAACGGTCCCCTAACCACCATTCGTTGTGTCGGCATCGTCGGATTACTCTTGCTGTATGCCTTGATGATCTTCGACATCATCTATGCGCTCCGCTGCCTCCGCCAATGCCGGGGAACACCCCTCGAATCACTGGCCATGTTCATTGCGATACCGATGATCTGGTTGCCGATCCACTTCACGCTCGTGTTCGGTTCCTTCGAGACCGACATGCCCCAAATCATCTTCCAGACGGGACTTCTCCTGCTGCTCATCCGCATGTTGAACGAACACCCCGAACTCCTCACCACCGAACCTGCTTCCGACTGACGCATGCCACAGACCGGCACCGTCATCATCAGTGAGACCAAGTCCAAGGAAGCCTTGGACATCCCTTGGAACGTCATCGTCCTCAATGATCCCATCAACCTCATGAGCTACGTGACGATGGTCTTCCAGCGCGTCTTCGGTTACCCGCGCCACAAGGCCGAGACCCTCATGCTTGAAGTCCACCACAAAGGCCGCTCGCTCGTCTGGAGCGGCGGACGCGAACAGGCCGAACTCTACGTCCACCAACTCCACTCCTACCAACTCCTCGCTCACATCGAGAAATCCGAGTGAAACATCTTCACGTCCAAACCGACGGCCCCCAACGCCTGCGTCTCAGCGGTCTCGACCCCGTTCTCCTCGACTGTCTCCAAAATCTCCCTGACATCCTCGCCCAGCGCGATGCGCCCGGCGTCTGCCACCGTCTCTTTCCCGACCCCACCGTTGCCGACACCGAAACCAACAACGAC
>CAZNOK010000144.1:0-13057 GCA_964574605.1 uncultured Verrucomicrobiota bacterium | reverse complement strand
ACTATAGATTGTTGCCTGCGTATTGTGAAGCATATCCGGTAAATGTGGGCTTACCGCTGAGAAAATGGTTGAAATGACTTCCGCCGGGGCCTTCGCTGCCGACGACGTAAATGGTATCACCCACAATACAGACACCGGGATCGTTGAACACCCCACCGGGCGGTAGCGGGTCGGCGATCCGCATCCAGCGGTCGGTCTGCGTGTCATAGACAAACGGCACATCGTTCCAACGGCTCCCTGCTCCACCAACGGCGATGATGTAGCGACGCTCAAAGACATCACTCGCCCAGCCCGATATGGGAATCGGAAAGTCGGCGAGCCGTTTCCATTGATCGCGTGATGGGTCGTAGCACAAAGACTCCAAAAGCCGCTCGCGCGCTTTCGCAGTCCACGTCACACCGCCGAGCAGATACAGTTTCCCATCCACCACGGAAGTGGCACACCAGCCGCGCGGACTACCGGGAATCGGAGAGCACGGCTGCCAGCCGGTTCGCGGGCGGTTCAAATCCAACCGCTCGGTGATGTTTCGGATCGTGCGGTAGCTGTAACCTTTCTCGGCAGAATCATACTGGTTCCCGCCGGCAGCAAACAGTTGATTGCCAATCACAGCCACCGATAAATGTGTGCGCGGGACAGTCATCGGTTTCAGGCTCTGCCATCGCAACGGTGTCTGCGACACATCCAGACGAAAGACATCGGCAAAGGGCACGTAAGGTCGCATCTGTGCGCCGCCACCGAGCAGATACACTGAGCGACCAAACACCGCCGCTCGCGTGTATTCACGGCGACCCGGCAAATCAGGAAGCCGTGTCCACTGGTCTGTATTCGGATCATAACAGTACGCCCAGCGCGAGGTACGGCGGCTCACATCTTCTGTTTCATCGCCCGCCGGGATGAACCCGCCCATCAGGTAAATCTTGCCTTCCACGGCCACCATGCCCGCGCCGCTGATACCGCCGTGCGGCCCTTTCTCGACGAACGGCAGTTCCTTCACTGTCCACTCGATGCGGCCAAAGACCGGCAACTCTTTCACCGAGGCCGGCATCTCCTTCGACAACGCCCTCGACACCCCTGCCCGCTGGACCTCCGCTTCGCGCATCCGTTTGCGCGCTTCCACTCGGGAGTCTTCAGCCGCGTGAACGGATGCCACAATCAAGCAATAAGTTACGGTCTGTTTCCACCAGTTGTTGTAATTATTTCTTTTCAAGGTTGACGGTTTTGGTTTTCTCCCACGACGATTCGGAAATCGCGCTTTGTGATGGCAATCTGAACTCGGCCATTGTCGCACGGAAGGACTTGTCCCGTTTCGGCATTGACGAATCTCCATCCGGCGATGTCCCCGATGGCCTTCGTAAGATCGAATCGCGCCGTCTGCGGCGAGGTGGCGCTGTTGGAGACGAGCAGCAACAGGCGGCCGGGTTTCTGCTCGATGCGGTATTCAATCGGCGTCTTGTCGTCATTGAGCAGGTGAATCTTCCGGTCAAGCGCGCTGTGGACGGCTTTCGTTTCCCGACGCGGGCCATAGCGGTCGAGAGCTTGAAAGACCTTGAGCGTTTCGTCGTGGTGAAGCGAGCGAATCCAGATGGGCACGCCATGCACCAGACTGCGGGCGAGAAAAGTCCGGCAGTAATAAATCAATTTCTCCGGGTGCTCGCGGAAGTAATCACCGGAGCCTTTCATGATGTCGGAGAAACTCAGGCATTGACCGAACACCGGGAACCAGTTGCCAACCGGGAACATCATGTCGGGGATTTTGAAGTAGTCGGGATCGTAGCCGGCCTTGTCCATCGCCAACTGGGTGATGCCTTGTTCATCAATGAAGTGCGTTTTGCCGTGGCCGCCTTCGCCGAAATACTGCTTGAGATGTTCGCCGCCGGAACTGAGGGCGTATGTCGAGGACGTGGCGGTGGGGACGACGGCGTGCTGGATGATGAGAAACTCCGGGTTCAATTCCATCACAGCGGCGTAATAGCGTTTGGAGAATTCGCGATAACCGAAGATCGGCATGTAAAACACTTCCCGATCAACATCGGTGTGCCGGCGGGCATAGCCACCGGCAACACGCGGTTGGGAGAGGTCGAAATACTGTCCGTCAAGTTTGTGGTCGCGGATGGTTTTGAGGGCGTAGTAGAGATGGAAATCAATCGCGCTCTTGTGTTGGAGACAGATGTAGAAATAGTGGGTGTGCCCTTTCTTGGGCACGCGAATATCCCAATGGTCAAGATACTGCCGGTCCACGCGCACTTCGTCACTCGGCAGGTCCGTGGGCAACCCGTGCAGAATGCTGTAAGGCAGGTAACGAATGCCTTTGTCGCGCAGTTGAGCGCGCTCGCGTTCGTAACGACACGCTTCGGGGCCGGTGGCATACGGCACGTTCAAACCGAAGTGACGCAAACGCGCGCTGAGGGTCTCAGCGCGAGGTCTGGCGCGACCGGGAAGCGGAGAAGTGTTGCGGTGGACGCCGTAAAACGTCCGCCACGGCGGCAAACCGGCCCGGAATTCAAGGATCGGCTCTGAATTGACAAGAATACTGTCCGCATTCCACGCAGCAAATGGCGCAGGGCGCGTGGGCATGATGTAAAAGGCAAACGCGATGTGTCGTGATGCGGTGAGCGTCACCGGGCGGTTGATGATTTGCTGGGTGCATGTGACCCGGTCGTTAGTGGGTTGAATGTGAACCGCATCGCTCGTCTCATTGAGGCTCCAGCCGTAGTCCGTCTCACACATCCACTCAATCCCTCGCTGCGGCGTGCCCAGCCAGAGAATCGGCGTGAACGGTATCTTCATCGGTTTTTCCAGCAGACCAGTGGAACGCCTTTGTCCGCCTCCTCCGAGTTGTTCCGTTGTGAAATCGTAGGCAGCAAAGAATTTGTAGTGACTCGCCGCTGCGCGATGCAGTTCGATTGTCACGCGAAGATCGCGGACGGTCATTTCTGTACCGGCATCCGGCTCAAGATCAAGACTGAAGTGGACAAAGCCGTCAAACTCGATGCGACATTCCAACGTCGCCTTGCCGCCGGGAAGCGCCACAACGCCGCGATACACGACAGCCACGTCCGTGGCAACGATTGGTTTCGGGTCGAGCGTAAAGTGATGGACTTTGCCGGTGCCGTCGGTGAGTTGCAACGCGAGTCCATCGGCCAGCATCGGCTGGCCAAGGGAAGTGATCTGCTGAATGAGAGCCGTGCCGCTTTTTGGTCCGAGATGAAGATTGCGATGCGTGAGTGTGACAGTGCCTTCTTCCACCTTTACCGGTTCCCACGGAATGGGGACTTTCTCGCTGATGCCGATCCGGTTGTTCTCCCACTCAAAGCCGCGCGCAGGGTAGTCGCTGAGGTGTCCGTTGAGAAATGCCTTGTCGAATCGTTCCGCTTCCAAGGCCTGCACAGAGATGCTACCAACCGCGACAATGAGTGCGATGATGGATTCCCGACCGAAGCAGGTCCTGTTCATCAGGTTGACGTGTATTCCTCTTTCCACGAATCGTCATGCTGCGCGCCCCAGAGATCGGTCTGCGGCAGGAGCAATTCGGGTAGATTGCCGTGCGAGATATTTTCGGGCAAAGGATGATGACGAGCAGGCACGCCGTAAGCCAGCGTTTCGGGCGGCACGTCCTTATTCACAACCGAACCGGCGCCAATGAATGAGTTGTGACCGATGGTAACACCGGGGCAGATGGTCACGCCGCCGCCGATGCAGACGTGGTCTTCGATCCGCGCGCCTTGGACGCCGGGTTGGCGCATCGGATATTTGGCGTTCAGGAAGGTCGTGCCGGGGCCGATGAACACCATGTTGCCGATCACTGTCGTGCTCGGAATATAGACGTGCGCCATGATTTTCACGCCATTGCCGATGCGGATGCGTCCTTCAAGCGTGCATTTGTGATGGACGACACAGCGATTGCCGATGGTCACCTCGGCGCGGATCAACACCTGATGCCCGCACTGAAAACGATGACCGATGGTGGTGTTGGCGTAGATGATCGTCCCCGACCGGATGATGGCGTAGTCGCCAATCCGCGTCGGCTGTGAATCACCGGGATACCGGTAGCCAAGAACGACGCCCTCGTCCACCTGCGCGTGCGCGCCGATCTCGAAGAAAGGTTTACTTGTTTGTTTCATGTTTTGTAAAGCGGGTAGAAGTCTATCGAAGTCCGATGCGTGAAATGTTGCCTTGCCGAGCTAAGCGAGCGGCTTCCTCGAAACCGGCGGGTTCGCCTTTGAGCTGCAGGAGAACCGCCTCGTCCTTGGCCATGTCGGCGATCAGGGTATTTCCTTCGCGGCGGAGGGGAGTGCCGGAGATTTCGACGGCCTGATCACCGAAGGGATTGCAAAGCCGCAACCGGCGATTGACTCCGGCGACAATCCTGACCCAAGTGGTGCGACCGTCGCGCCGAACCGCGGAGACGCGAAACGCGCCTTCGGTCAACAGGTCGCGGAATGCAGCCGTTGGCCAGTGTTGTGGAACGGCGGGGAAGATGCGGAGCGTGTCGCGCCAGCCTTGGACGAGCATGTCGCTCAGACCGGCAGCGGCGCCGCAGTTGGCCTCCATGGTGAATGCCAAGCTTGTGCCTTGGTAGCGAGTCATGCCTGTGTTGCGGAAGTCACGGTTGAAGTGCAGTCCGTTTGGCCCCAACCAGTATTCGCTCAGGTGCAGCAAGCAGTCGTAGGCAAACTCGCCGCGGCCCAACACGGCCCCAAAACTGGCCATCTGGGCGTAGGTGTGTCCGGCCCAGCCGTATTGGCCAAGCGAAAAATACTGTTCCAAACTGGCGTGGATGATCGCCCGGTGGGTCGCGTCGTCTTCCACGGTGAGGTCCATGGCCGGATGGATGGCCATGAGGTGTGACGGATGGCGATGCGACTCATCGAGCGGTTTGTCCGCCCATAGGCAGAGTTCTTTCTTGGCGGTCAGATGGTAAGCAACGAGCTTGTCGTGGACGTCTTTGGCCGAAGCGGTCAGGTCGCTCCTGCCCAGGGCCTGCTCCATTTCCACGACCCAATCGCACGTGCGGCGGATCAGCGCGATGTCAATGTTGGGGTCTTTGCACCAAGCCTCCGGCCTGCTCCCCCTGTATTCGGGGTTGCTGGAAACCGGAATGTGGAGCCGGCCGTCGGCCTCCCTGCGGAGGTTCGCCCGGTAGAATTTGAAGATCTCGGCCACCAGCGGATAGCCGGTCTCGGCCAGCCACTGGCGATCCATGCTGTAGCGCCACCGCATCCAGACCAGCGAGCCGAGCCAGCCGGAACTGCTCCAAGCGTGCTGCACCGTATGCCAGCCGGGTACGACCGTGTAGCGTGGCAGCGTGGCGCAGACCCAGAACGTGCCCTCGGTGCCAAAGAACCGGCGTGTGAACTGCCGGGCCGGTTCGATGGACTCCTTCATCAGGTCACACCAACTGTCCAAGAGGTCGAGATGTCCGCCAGCGCAGGCCGGCCAAAAGGTCTCTTGGACATTCATGTCGGCGTGGTAGTCGCCGCGCCAGGGAGGCATTACGCCGTCCACGGGCCACAAGCCTTGAAGCCCTGGTGGTGGCGAGCCGCGCCGCGCGGACGAGGAGAGTAGATACTGGCCGAAATACCAGAGGAACTCGATGCGCGGCTCGGGCACATATACGGCCGCGCCCGCCCAGAACTTGGACCATGCCTGCACGTGTTCCGCGAGCAAAGCGTCGAAGCCCTGCGCCGTTGCCAGATCGTGGGTGGTTTTGGCTCTTGCCGCCGCAGCGGCCGACGACGAGGCTGATTCGATAGCCAAAAAGAAATCGGGCCCCGTCTGATTCCAAGCCGCTGCATAGGCCGGACCGCCGGGAATGCTCTGCGACAGCACACGCAGGTTGCCGTTCGTCTGGAGCTGCGGCTGGGGATGGTTCAACTTGGCCAGCGTGGCATTCATCTCGGCCAGCGGGATCAGGTGCAGCTCCGCCCCCGGCGCCGCGTGGGTCACGCGCAGGCAGAAGACGTTCTTCGCCCGATGAACGAAGGCTCGCATCTGGTGCCGCGCAGCCTTGGTCTCGATCCTGCCAGCGACCGTGGCGGTGCCGAGTTCCAAGCCGCATTCGTAACGGACGGGAGTTCCCAGCCGCAATTCGGCCCGTCCAATGCTGATCTTCGTGGGGCCAATGGGATTGTCGCGGCGTTGACGTTTCTCGAAGATTTCGTCCACCTCGGCGAACCGTTTTCCCTCTGTTAGACGGACGAGCGACGCATAGTTGTACTGCGGTTGCGAGCGGTAGTCGGTGTTCGCGCGAAGATCCCAAAGGTCGGCTTTGTCGAGTGTGAAGGCCAGTGGTTCGCCACCGCCCCACATCATCACGCCGACGTCGCCGTTGCCCAACGGAAAACCATGTTCCCATCGCAACGGTGGACGTGTGTGGACAATCCGCTGCGCGACAGCCGAAATGCCGGGAGCGGCTTCTGAGTTCTCCATGCCCTGCACGCGGCACGGCCCCACCGCACCAAACCCAAGAACCGCGAAGCAAATCGTCACAACGAACGATAGGGATTTTGATTCCGGCCGCCTGTAGCCCAAAATCACCTGGGCACCCACCTGCGCATGCTGACCAATTTCGTAGTAGGGTTTGGTGCTCATTTCGTAAAGCGGTTCTGGAGGGACGCGCTCTGTCGCGTCCGTTGGGGATTCGGCCACGATGGAGCGTGGCCCTCCCTGTGAAGGGAAAAGATGTTGTAGTCACGCCGCTCCGCCGGCGTGCAGGGAATACGCGGTGACAGAGCGCCGCGGCTACAATCCCGCTGCGGTTTTGCTTTACTTGCCTGTTTCATGTTTTGCAAACCGGTTGAGGATTTCGATACCTTTGTCAGCGATGACATCACCGGCAGGTTTCTTGAATGGGGGACGGAACTTGGTGTACCGGTAGTGGGCACTCATGTATTCGCGGTCACCGGTGTTCGGGCCATCGGTGAGATAACCGTGCGAGACGTTGACGTATCCGCACGGGATCGCCAGCGGCAACGGCGACCGCGCGCGAATCTGTCGCCCGATTCCTTGAAACGGCTCGAACGGCATCCCGACGATGCCGACATCGCCGAGCCGGAGAACCTGAATCTCCACCTGCAAATACTTCGGCACCGAGTCGGCCTTGCCGCTCTGCCGCAACTCCAGCGCCCACTTACTCCACGGCAGCACGGCTTCAATCAGTTTGCCACGGTACGCGGGTGTCAGTTCCCTAGGGAAGTTCAGCCCCACACATGCCAGCGTGTTCGGATCGCCGCCGGCGGCGCGACGAATAAAGTCTTCCATCTCGGCAATCTCCGCTTTCAGGACTTTCTCGGAAGGAAGCGGGCCGAGCGGTATCCGAACATCCTCCGCGGCGTAGTTCAAGCCGTCACGTTGCGAAGGCTTCAGATTGTCGAGCGCCTTGATGTAGCTCTCGCCGAGCATCTGCCCGTATTTCTCCGAGAGCGCGACATCGCCACGGAACATGCCTTTGGAGTTCACCTCACCGGCGCAGCCTTGCAGGAAACTGACCACCAACGGTTCCGTCGGCGACAAATGCCTGGCCACCACGTCGCAGGCCACTTGCGGCCAATCACCAAACACCACCGGCTTCTCCGGGTGATAACAACTGCACGGATGCCCGGTGAACTGCGCCAGCGCAGCGACCGGTTTGCCTTCCGTGTTTTTCAGCACGACGATGGGCACCTGACGGTCAATGTCGCCGTTGAAATCCACGCCCATCAAGTCGCGGTCTTCCTCGCGCATCAGATACGTCGAACCATCGGCGCGACGGCCTTTGCGGTTGTAGGTGATCCGTCCTTCGGTTCCCTCGGCCCACCAGACCGTCACCGGCTGGAGCATCGCCGGGAGACGCTTGGCGTGGCTCCGCAGTTGTGCGAGCAACTCCTCGCCCACCGGCAACAGCTTCGCCTCCGGCACCTGCGGCAGCCGATACGTCTCGTAGGCTTCCAGATGATTGCTGCTCACCTTCAAGTCCGTGTGATTGTGCGAGACGAACAGGATCACGTTCGACACCGGCAACTTCAAGTCGTCGGCAATCGTCTGCCGGAACATCGCGCTCACGTTGGCGGCCTTCGGCGAGTTCATGTGCGTTGTCACCAAACACAACCGCAGATCGCCGTCCTCCAACAGCACCACGCTGCTCTTCAACGGCCCGGCCACCTTCTCCACCACCGCCGCCGTCTTGCTGGAGGTCGGTCCACCGGCCACGGGCGTGATGCCAAACTCAAGTGACGCCGCGCGCAACCGCGGACGCTCGACCGGTGCCGCGAGCGTCGTCACCGCAACGCCGAACAGAAGCAAGCTCAAGATTCGTTGGGCCCATTTTGGGGGTGCCACTGCGAAAACGGGTACTGTAGCCGCGAGCCTGCTCGCGGCCTTCTGGAAAAATGCCACACCACCTCCCACCGCGAGCAGGCTCGCGGCTACAATGGTGGCTGCGTGTGACTGTGCTCCGACTAGCTCTGTTTGTATTCTCATGGCAGGACTATATCAGAACCGCTTCCGTTTTCGAGAATGCCGCGAAAGATATTTGTAAGGTGTTCCCTCCTTCGTCCCGAAAGCATTCGGGACTACGGCGGGCAAACCGGTTTTGTTCCGCATGGAAAAAGTATGCCACAGAAGGAACGGAACGCACGGCTGCGGAGTTCCGCCGACTTGATGTCGGCAACGGTGAGCAGCGAAGTCGAGTCGAATGGCATATTCACTCCTCCCGTGGTTGGCTGTCACCCTTGTGCACCCGTCAACTGCGCAGAGCCAAGAACGGGGAAGTGTAAACCGGACACTTCGACTTTGTTCAGAAGTCTGTTCTACTCCGCAAGCAGATCAGTTAACGTGACTGCTACTTGGTATTGTTGGTCGCCGCGTTTCAGAGTCAGCATCAATTTCGTACCGGCGGCTTGCTCCCAAAAGCGACTCAGCGGTGAGACATGCGGGTCGGTACGCCATTTAGTCACGTCCAGTTCCCCAACCTTCAGCAAAATGTCCCCATTGCGAATGCCGGCACGATCGGCCGGGCTCGATTTGCAGACGTGGGCAACCAACTCGTCGGTCTTCTGCACATCTTTCGGTACAAATACAGATCCCAACCGATTGTAAGCATACTCACTGTCCGGAAAAAGAATCGCATCCGTGTATAAGACGCCATGCTTGCCATCAATGACCATTTTCAACCGTTGGAGTATGAAACATCCAAAGATAGCGTCGGCATGTTCAAAGGCGATTTCTTCGGAAGGAGTAGCTACGCTCACAGGAACGTCCTCAAGCACAATACCACCAATCGTGAACTTGCGTGCGCGGAGCGTTTCTTTGACCTCCAGCCGACCAACTGCATCCGAAAACGCTTCGATAGTGGCTCTCTGGTTTGCCCGCTCTCCCCGCCACTTCTCCCACCGTTTACGACTCAACCTAACACCAGAAGAAGCTCCGGTGTCGATTCCGACTCTTGCTATTTCCACGCCATTGGTACATTCGAAAACAAGCACATCGCAATTAGGGACAAGTTTCCATTTGTTCCATTTGTTAACCCGTTCCGGCGGATCATCTGTAACGGTGATGCTCTTCCATTCGAAATCAATTAGGACAACATGATTCGTAAACCAATTCCATGAGATAAAACCGTCAACGTCCGAACGCACGTGGGAGGGAGCATCAATGACTCCGAACCTGGCCTTTGCCGAGATTCCGCCAAATGTGATGTTGCACTCTTCGGCAAGGTCGGCGGCAATCTTTCCTGCAGGAATCGGTTCCTTGAGTTCTCGCTTGAGGATTTTCAGCCCGAGTCGTTTGGCTACGTCGCGAAGCAGAAGCGATTTATCAGCCCCTGTGTCAAAAGCTAGATGAACAGGCTTGTCGTTGATCTTGGCATCAATCGGGATTCGCTGCTCCGTTGCATCAGAAAGAGAGATGCCAAGGGCGGCGATGCCCAGCGACGCGATTGCCGTGATCTTGATCCATTTCATCATGAGACCGAACTTAATACGGAATTGTTGCGTCGATTGCTTTGCTTCTACTTTAGTTTGTGAGGACGCTCATTTCTCAGCTCGTCCAGTTTATACTCCGCATAGCTCCTGTCGTCGCCCCCCATTTCCCAATCGCGCCAGAAGTCCCAGCCGTACCTATCCCAGATGCTGTCGCGGTGCCAAGGACACACGCTACACCCTGCCGTTAATGTGCTAACCACCAACGCCAGCGCGAGAAGCTGAAGTGCTTTGTACATGGCTCCGGTGAATCTCTGTTAAAATAGTGCGCCTGTCGGACGGTATTGACAAGACCGAATTTGGCGCTGGATCTGCATGTAATGACTGTTGGGAGAGTGTGCAAACACGATTCGCAGGGCTGCTGCCGCCGTCGGAAGGAATGCGAATACGAATTGGCAATCCCGTATCAAAACCGGCCGTGCTTTTCGACAAGGTCGCGCATGTGCTCCGTCTGCGTATTCCCAGCACGGCAGTCGAGTCGCTCTGCAACAACACATTCGTAACTACTGCTTCCGTTTTGCCGGGTACTTGGCTGGTGTTTCCGCTACCATCGCGGCGCGTTGCTCCGGTAGGCCGATCTCATACAGGAACTCCGGAGCCATGTCCGCTCCGTTGTCCCACACAACGGTATCTATGTCCGGGTTGAGCCGTGCGGTCTTGAATAGGCGCAGGTCGTTCAGCGGCTCGAACACTTCGCCGTCAAGGTGGCCAGAAAGATCAACCACCTTGAGCGAACCATCATCGAACCCCAAGCGCAGTTTGTAGCCCGATAGATATTCAACTGACGTTATCCAGTGCATCGGTGCGATAGTCTACTCCAGCGGTGGAATCGGCTGCAACGGTTTCTTGGCGGCTGCCAACTCCCAATCCCGCATCAGTTCGGCCCGGTGTTGGAATGCCCACTCCAAGACCAAGGCGGTCACTCGTTGCGGCAGCTTGCCATCCAACAGTCGCAGGTCGCTGATGGAAAACACAGCCCGCTGACCAGAGTACTTGGCATGAAAATGCGGAACGCCATGCTCTTGCCAATAGATGGCAATCACTATCCCGAAGAACCTGCTGATTTCTGGCATGGCGTTATTCTATCCACCTCGTGATTCACCCGCAAGCCGTATCAAAACCGGCCGTGCTTTTCGACGAGGTCGCGCATGATCGTGATACGTTGTTCGTCGGCACCGGGCGGGACTTGGTCGCCGGCATTAGCAATCAGGCGCGGACTGCGTTTGCGAAGGTCCAACCAGTCGAGCACGGATTTCTTGAACACTTCGATGGGCACTTGCGGCAGCCAGACATACGGGGCGACGCCGCCGGACAAAATCAATTTCGTTCCGGCTTCGTTCCGGCATTCCTGCGGCGTGAGGTCGCCCGTCGGCGTCGGCGTGACGGCGTCAATGCAGTCCACGCCGATCTCGCCGAGCGCGTTGAGCAAGCCGCGCATCCGGCCGTCCACATGGACGGCGACGTATTTGCCGGCGCGGTGCAGCCGGCAGACGGCCTCGCTGTAGTAGTCGCGCGACCATTCGCGGAAGAAACGCGGCGGCTGGACATCACTGGAAAAGTTGTCCCCCATGATGACGATCTCAGCGGGGCTTTGGGTGAGGAGGTCAACAAAGCGGAGATATGACTCGTTGATCCGGGTCACGATGTCGTGGAGGAACTCAGGATAATCCGCGACGGCGTACATGACGTTCTCGATGCCCATCCAGTAGCCGAGCAAGTCGCCCATCGCGCTGTAGCCCGGCGAGATGTAAACGACGCCGAGGTTGCCGACTTCCTTGACCCATTTCTGGTAGCGATCCCACGCGGGGGCGAATCGCCGGCTGCTGAGGGCGTAGGCGAGGATGTTGAGGTCAGCCTGAGTGTTGAGCGAGAACTGGCGGATCGCCCACGAGTAGCTGCATTCCTCCCATTCGCGGACGCGGCTGATCGTGCCGAGCGGCGTGGCCAGGGTCCAAGTGATTTGCGGGCCGTCGCGCTTGACGGTGGCTGTGACGTCGTCGCCGTAGGTGACGTTGACGAACGAGCCAAGGTTGGCCAGATAAAACCCGACGCCGGCGCGCCGGTGGTAGTCAATCAACTCTTTCTCCGGCTCCATGTATGCCTTGCTCAGGTCCCACGGTTTTTGGAACCGGTGATAGAACCAATGCGACAAATCGAGCATGAACGGCACGACATCGGGCGTTTCGCCCCGGTAAACACTCAGAATTCGTTCGCGGTGCGTCATGATGTGGTTTGTTCGCGGTGGGTTCGGACGAGGAACAGCAGCACAGCGCACACGATCAGTCCTCCCGCGGCAAATCGGAAAACGTGGCCAACGTCAACATGGGCGTCGCGCAGGGCGCCGCCGACGTAAATCGTCGCAGCACCGACCAAACACGCGAACATGTTCAACACGCCAAAGCCGGTCGCGAGGTAGCGTTGGTCGGAGACCATGCAGAGAATGGGCATCATGTTCGAGTCGGTGAACGAGCGGGTCAGGCCGTAGATGACCAGCCCGGCGATGGCGAGCGCGAGCACGGTGCTGTTGGCAGCAAGCAAAACGCCGGGCGCCGCGATACAGAGGCCGATGACGGGAACGAGAATGCGCGCGCGCTTGTTTGTCCGGCTCCAACGGTCGGCCCAGAATCCGCCGATGAGCAATCCCAGCGCAATCCCCGTGTTGAGATAAGCGGTCGCCGACAACCCAGCTTTGCCTTGGCTGAGGTTGAACTGTTCACCCAAATACGTCGGCATCCAGCCAACCACTCCCCAACCCGCCACGGAGAGCAGTCCCCAAAAGAGAAGCATCAGGTAAAACGAGCCTTTGCTGAACAAGCTCACAATGGCTTCGCCGAACTTCACCTTTGGCGGCGCGACGGTGCCGGTGTCTGCCTCAGGCGCGTCGCGCAATCCGAGCCACAGGACCACGCAATAGACGATGCCGACGATGCCGAAGAGGTTGAACGGGAAAGTCCAGTCGTGCCGTTCCGCCAGCAAGCCGCCGAGTCCGCTGAGCCCGGAGCCGATGGAAATGCCAGTCAGATGGATGCCCGTCGCCAGCGACCGCGTCCGTCCGCGATGATAATCCACGATGAGCGCGAGCGCCGCCGGGACGTAGCACG
>CAZNOK010000143.1:0-13275 GCA_964574605.1 uncultured Verrucomicrobiota bacterium | reverse complement strand
GGGCCGCAGATTCGTAAGATTCGCTACCAGCAGGAACTCACACAGGAAATGCTGGCGGCTCGGTGTGCGCGATATGATTGGGACATCAGCCGGGCTACCCTTTCAAAGATCGAAGCGCAGCTTCGGTGCGTCACCGACTCAGAATTGCTTGTTCTGGCGCACGCTTTGGGCGTTGAGATAGACAAGCTTTACGCAACTCGTTAGCCGCTGCACAACCGGAAGAGCACCGGAACAAGATCGGTCGCTTCGGCTTCCTTGTCGGGCAAGTCCACGTTGGCCGCCAACACCGCAAAATCGTCGCCGACCCGACCGTGCGAACCGCGCACAAGTTCCGGTTTTGTTCCGGTCGCCGGGTGGAGCGAGCGGAGCGTGCGCGGCCAATCGAACCAGAGTTCACACGGGTCGTAGCCGGGTTTGCGGTGGATGTCCACGCTGTGGGCGAAATCGGGCGCCTTGTTCCAGTCGTTCCACCAGTAATACGCGAACCATTTGTCGCGCGGCGCCACGGCCACCAGCTCGCCGGCGCGCGGGTGGGCGATGGTGGTGAACTCAACCTCGCCCAGCACGGCGCGCGCGGCCTCGATGGCGTCGGGCTTGCAATAGATGTGCGCGATTTGGTGGTCCACGACGGCAAAAGCGTCGCTCAACTCGAAATCCAAATACTCGCGTCCGGCGATCTCGCGGACGCGGAGCAGGCCGGCTTGGCGGAGCGCGCGGTTCGGATAGAGCGCGCCATTGACGGCGGTGAGCGAGTATTCGGAGCAGACAATCACCGAGGCTTCCTTGCCGAACTCGGCGAGTAACTCGCCGACGACGGCGTCAATCTCGCGCAATGCCTCCGGCTGGTCCGGGCCGAGTTTCTGCGAGGAGTAATCGAGGTGCGGGAGATAGACGAGCATCAGGTTCGGTTTGTGTCGGCGCCACGTCGCCTGCGCGGCGTTAGCAATCCAACGGCTCGACGCGATGCCGGCGAGCGGGCCCCAGTAATTCTGCAATCGAAAATCGCCAATCGCCGATTGCAAATCCTCGTAGTAGCCGGGCGGCTTGGAGTAGCACCACTGGATGAGTTTGTGGTGGGCGTGGATCGGGCGCGGCGTGATGACAATCTCGGCGTTGATGAACATCGAGTGTTGCCAAAACAGGACGGCGGTCTTCAGTCGCGGGAACATGTCCCAGATGCGCGGTTGCTGAACGAGCGAGTCGGGTTGTTCCCAGAACTTCACTTCATGCGTGTCGCGGTCGAACCAGCCGTTGCCGACGATGCCGTGGTCTTCCGGTTTTGTTCCAGAGAGCAGCGTGGCCTGCACGGAACAGGTGACGGCGGGAAAACTGGGGCGCATCGGTCGCCACGTGAACTTGGCGAGGCTCGTCATCGCGCGCTGGTGACGCGGCGCGAGGCCGACGACGTTGAGGATGACGACGGGCTTACTCATGTCATGGCAAGAATTCTACTCAACAACCACGCCGGCGCCAACAGCGAGAGGACGACAGCGGCGCCCATCCAGTGGCCGGTGGCGGCGACGAGCGCGGCATCGAGAACGATGACGCCGAGCAGGAGCCATTTCACGAGCGGTTGGAATTTTGGCTGTTCTTCCTCACGTCGGGCGATGAACGAGAGGATGATGACGTACACGGCGAGAACCACCGGCGGCCATTGGACGATGACGTTCATGCCGAGCGTCATGTTGAACGCGCGGCAGAGTCCGAGCAGCCACGGCCATTTGCGGACGCCGTTGTACGTCAGGATCAACGCGGCCAGCACCAGCCCCTTGATGTTCGGCGCGAGCGCGAGTCCGCCGAGCATCAGCACGGCGGCGAGCAACCACGCGAACAAGCGCGGAAGTTCGCCGCGCGGCAGCGGACGGTCGGGCCGTTCGCGCAAATCGGCGGCGTAGTCGAAACAGTCGTTGAGCACGATGCCGGAAGCATAGAGGCAGGCGGATGCGCCGAGCGCGGGCCAGAGCGCAGCGGCCTGTCCAGCGATGAACCAGCCCGCGAGCGGGTCGGCCACGGCGGTAAAGATGTTCGGCAGCCGCAGCAATCGGGCGATGGCGCGGAGTTTTTGCATCGGCGGCATTAAAACAAATCAGCCTTGTGCAGGAAAGGTTTTTCCATATCCTGTGCCGCCATGCTTATCGAACCATTTGAAGGCGGACCCGTTGACACGATCGGGTATTTGGTCGCCGATCACCAAGGCGGCACAGCAGCCGTGATTGACACGCCGGAGGGCACGGCGGCGGCGATGGTGGAACAGGCGCGCCGCTGGGAAACGAAGATAGCGCGCCTGTTGACGACGCATCCGCACTGGGACCATATCCTCGACACCGACGAATTGCTGCGCCGGTCGGGCGCAAAATGGGGCCTGCACCGCGAAGGCGTGCCGTTGCTGGCGATACAGCAGACGCGGATGTTCGGTTTCGACGTGGATATGCCGACTCAGACACCGGACTTGTATTTCGAGGAAGAAGACACGGTGGATGTCGGCGACTTGAAGTTGGAGGTTCTGTATTGTCCGGGGCATTGTCCCGGCAGCGTGTCGTTCTTCGAGCGACGAGAGAAAATCGTTTTCACCGGCGACGTGCTCTTTGCCGGAGCAATCGGCCGCGCGGATTTGTTTGGTGGCGACATGGCGACGTTGCTGCGTTCGATCCGGGAGAAATTGTTGCCGCTCGGCGACGATGTGCGGGTGCTGGCGGGTCATGGTCCCGAAACGACGATCGGAAGGGAGCGCCGGCGGAACCCGTTCCTGACCGGGCAAGAGCGATTTTAGCCCTGAAAATCAGGGGTTGCAAAGCTGTCGGGGTTCTGGTAGAAGTTCAGTCAAGCCAAAAACAACCTAACACAAGGAGGAGATCATGGCTAAAATGACGAAGTCGGCGATCCTCAGCAAGATTGCAGGGGATGCAGAGGTGAGCAAGAAGCAAGCAGGCGCAGTGGTGGACGCGCTCGTCGCGCTCGCCTACAAGGAAGCGAAGAACACTTTCACCGTCCCCGGCTTGGGCAAGCTCGTGTTGTCCCAACGTCCGGAGCGCCAAATGGTGATGCGGTTCGGCCCCATGGCCGGCCAGACCATCACGGTTCCTGCGAAGAAAGTGTTGAAGTTCCGCGTCGCCAAAGCGGCGAAGGACGCCATCCTGAAGAAGTAACGATGTCCTCGCGGCAAGTCCGCGAACTTGAAGAGCGGCCCGTCACTGTACGGGCCGCTCTTTTTTTACCGCGCCGGCGCGGGTGAAGTCGAGGTGACCGTCTTTTTGGTGAACGCCGTGATGTCGCGGATGCCGGCGAGGCGCGCGGCGTCCACGATGCCAACGATGGTGCCGTAGCTGGCGCCTTTGTCGGCGGACAACTCCAGCAGCGTGTGCGGATTCTTGGTGTGCGCCACCTTCAACGTTTTCTCCAGCAATTCCAGCGTGACAAGGTTCTGGTCGAGGTAAACCTGATTGTCGGGCGCGACGGTGATGCGCAACTTCGGAATCTCGGTTTTGCCGACCTGTTCAGCGGTGCGCGCCTCTGGCAGTGTCAGCTTCACCGCCGTCGGTTCCTTTTGCGCCATGCGGAACGTCGTCGAGGCGATGAAGAAAATCAGCAGATTCAACAGGATGTCCACGAGATTGATCATCCGGATCGAAGGCGTCCGGTGGCGTTGGGACATTTCAATCAGGCGCATGGCAACCTAGCGATAAAGACGGCCGAGCAATTCGTTGGTGTAACGTTCCATTTCCAGCACCAGCAGTTCGATGCGCCGGCGCAGGTACATGTAGGCGACCAGCGCGGGAATGGCGACCGCGAGGCCCGTGACGGTGGCGATGAGCGCCTCGAAGATGCCGCGCGAAATCTGCGCCGGCTCGCCAAGACCGTGTTGGGCGACGTCCACAAACAGTTTCACCATGCCGCTGCAGGTGCCGAGCAGGCCGAGCAACGGGCTGATCTCGGCGATGATCGAAAGCGTTGTCAACCCGCGTTCCAACCGGCCGACGATCTGGCGGGCGATGGATTGCACCGCCTCGACATTTTCGTGTTTCGCCATCGTGGCGTGCGCGAAGATGGCGCGGACCAACTCGCCGAGCACCGTGGCGTCGCTGGCGCTGAGCGTCTTGATCGCGTCCTGGCTGTTGCCGGAGGCCGGCGTGTTGTCAATCGCGCGCTCCAGCGCCGGCGCGATGATGCGGGCGCGGCGCAACGCCCAGATGCGTTCGAGGATGATCGCCAGACCGACGACCGAGCACAGAAACAGCGGGTACATCGCCACGCCGCCTTGATGAAACCATTGAGGCACCATTTGTTGTCTTCTCCTAGTAGTAGAAAGTGAAATCCACGTCGCGCGGTTCATTGCCGAGGTACACCCGCAACTGCTCCGGCCACGGCGCAAACGGAGCGGACTCTACAATAGCCTTCTGGCAAAACAATGCCAAAATCTCCCCGGCGCTCGTGCTCTTGACCTCGGCGTTCGTCACGGCGCCGTCGGCGAGCAACTGGAAATGAATCGTCACCTCGCCCGAGCGTTCGTAAAGGCCGTTCTTCTCGATGAGCGCATACCAGCGGCTCTGCACCGCCCGCACGATCAGTTTGTCGTATGCGCCGAAGGGACTTTCCGCAACGTTGAACGCCGCAATGCCGAGCCGCGTCACGCCAAGGGTGTTCAATTTCGATTTGCGCGCGGCAATCTCGCGCTCCGACGCGCTGCCCGCGCTGCCCGTGCCGCCGGGAAGCGACGGCGGCGGACTGGCTGGCGCCGGCGGAGGCTGTTGCAGCGAAAGCTCCGGTTTGGCCGGAGGCGTCTCCGGTTGCAGCGGTTCAGGCGGCGGCATCGGAACCGTCTTCGGCACAGGCGGTGGCGTCAACATCGCGAGCTTGGTTTCCGGTTGTGCCTTCAAGCCTTCGTCCGGAACCGGCTTCGGTTTCTCCAACGCGCCTTTCTTCTCCGTGCCTTCCTTCACGCCTTTGTTTTCACCGGGCGACTTCACTTCCGGTTTTGCCTCTTCCGCCTTTCGCGGCGGCAAATTGACCGGCTTCAACAACGGCGCCGGTGTGGCCGGCTTTGTCGGCGCCAGCATCGCCAACGGCGGAGCCGGCGCTGCCGGTGTCGCCGGCTGCGGCGGACTCGGACGGCTCGGCGGCAATGGGATGCCGGGCGGACTGACTTTCGCCCTGACGTCCTCGGTGCTCAACATCCGCGTGTCGTTGCCGTCGAGATACGGTGTCTTGCCGGTCTTGCCGGTCGGATTCTTCGGGTTGGCGGCAACCGTCGAGCGGTCGGAATAGAAATCGGTTTCCTTCGGTTTCTCTCCGGTGACCTGACTGCTGTCGGTCTCGATAAATTGTTTCGGACGTGCCGGAGCCGCCGGAGCCGGAACCACCGGCGCAATGTCTTTCTCCTCGATGAACGTGATGACCGGCTCGACCGGGGCTTCCATCCTTGCCCGCGCGACCACAACAGGTCTCGGCGCCGGCGTGAGCGCTTTCACGATGCTGCCAACAACCGGCACGCGCGCGAGCGCAGCGCGTTGCTCCCAGCCGCCGAGGAAGGCGACGTGCAACGCCAGCGACACCAGCACCGCAGTTTCAAATTGGACGTTCTCGCGTGACATCAACAGTTACATCATAACAAATTCCGCCGTTGCATCAACGGCCGGAATCGGCCGTGCGGAGTTTCGGGTCGAGCGCATCGCGGAGGGTGTCACCGAACAGGTTCAGCGCGAGCACGAGGAAGAACATCGCTGCGGTCGCGCCGGCGAGTTCCCACCAGTTGCCGAGCCAGAGGCGTTGCTTGGCGTCGTTGATGATGGCGCCCCAACTCGGTTCGTTGGCGATGCCGACGCCGAGGAAGCTCAAAACGACCTCGGTCAGAATCAGGCCGGGGAAGCGAAGCGAGAAGTTGATGATGACGATGTGGAAGACGTTCGGCGCGATGTGCCGGAACATGATGCCGAGATGTCCGACGCCGAGTGCGCGCGCGGCGAGGACGTATTGGCGGTCGCGGTGCTTGAGATACTCGCCGCGAATCAGACGGCAGAGGCCGACCCAGCCGGTGAATCCCATCGCGATGCAAACAGAGAGCAGCCCGCTGTCAATGTAACGGGTCAACGTCTGCATCGCCGTGCTGCGTTCGACGACGCCGTGCACGACATACGCGATGCCGATGATGAGCAGAATATCCGGTATGCTTCCGACGACGCTGAAAACGTACGTGATGATCGTGTCGGTTTTGCGCCCGAAATACCCGGCGAATGCGCCGAGCACGAAGCCGATCGGGATGACGATGAGCGACGTGAGCAGGCCGATTTCGAACGCGATGCGTGTGCCTTGCGCAACGAGCAACAGGTTGTCCTTGCCGGCGTAGTTGGTGCCGATCCAGTGAGAGAGACTCGGCGGCTGGTTGCGAATGTCGTAGTGGGCGATCTTGTAGGCGGGAGTCTTGTCGCGGATGCGGCTCGTCCAGAATACCCCCTCGGCGTAGAACCAAACAGTGACATATACCGCGAGGATGCCGAGGCAAACCATCGCCAGCCGGTTGCGGCGAAGCTGATGCCAGGCAATCGTCCACAAGCTTTCGGGTCTGTTCATTTCAGCCGGATCCTCGGGTCGGCCCACGCATACGCGATGTCGGTGAGTGTGTTGGCCAGCACGAACAACATCGTGCCGAGAAATGTTTCTGCGTAGATGACATCTTCGTCGCCGTTGGGAATCGCCATCACCAGCATCCGACCGAGGCCGGGAATGCCGAAGAAACTTTCCAGCAAGAGCGACCCCGTGTAGAGAAACGGCAACGCGATGATGACGTTGGTCAGGATCGGGATCAACGCGTTGCGCAACACGTGGCTGAAGAGAATTCGTTGCGGCGACACGCCCTTGGCGCGTGCCGTGCGAACGTAATCCTGATACATCTCGTCGAGCACGATGGTCCGGTAAAACCGCACGCTGCCGCCGACGCCGGCGACGACGCCGATCAAGACCGGCAACACGAGATACTGCGGCCCTTCAAATCCCCACACCGGGAAGATGCCCCATTCGCCGGCGAGCCAGTATTGCGCGACCATGATGTACACGAGCGAACTGATGCTCATACCCATCACTGACACCACTACCAACGAGCGGTCTGCCCACGTATTTCGATAGTACGCCGCCAACAACGCCAGCGCGATGGCGAGCATTAGGTTCAACAAGAACAACGGCAGTGTCACAGACACCGACGGCAGGACGCCTTCGACAAGGATGTCGCGGACTTTCTCTTTCGTCGTGATGGACTCGCCAAAATCGCCGCGCAACAAATTGCCAACCAATCGCGGGAATTGCGCATCGAACAATTGGCGCGGGAAATTCTGGAAGTTACCGAAGTACGGTTTGTCGTAGCCGCGGTCTTTGGTGATCTGCGCGATCTTGGCCGGCGTCGCATTCTTGCCGGCGATGCGGTAGGCCGGGTTGCCGCCGATGACGCGGAACAGCAGGAACGTCAGTATCAACACGCCGAGCGCGATCGGAATCACGGAGAACAGTCGGCGTATGAGGTAGGCGATCATGGCGTCAGTGAGGGAGCACCCTGTGGTACTTGCAGCTCGCGTACGAGAACGGATGGCGTTTGTAGTTCTGGAACCACGGCTGATAAAGACCGTACGTCAACGGATAGGTCATCAACGCCCACGGACAATCCGCCAGCACCATGTCCACCATCTGCTCGTAGAGCGCCGTCCGCTCCGGCGAATCGTTCATCACCGCGATCCGGTCGTACAGTTTATCGAATTCCGGGTTCTGGTAGTTCGTTGCGTTGACGCCGGGGCACTTGTTCGGGCCGTAGAACAGCTTCAGGAAATTCTCCGCGTCCGGATAATCGCCTATCCAACCGGCATACAAGACTTGGTAATTGCCGTCGTGCTCGCGGCGCAGGTACTCGGCGAAGCTCATCGGTTGCGGCACCAGTTCCACGCCGATGGCCCGCAGGTGGTCCGTGAAAAACTCGCCCAACTGCCGCACGTCGGTGCTGGCTCCCGGCATGATCATCGTCAGGCGCAGCGGGTTGCCATTCTTGTCGCGACCGCCGGGGTAGCCGGCCTCGGCGATGAATTGCTTGGCGCGTTCAAGGTTGTAGATGCACGGATACGGTTTGTCGGTGTGTCCGGCGATGCCGGGCGGGATCGGCGAATTGGCGGGCGTGTAGCGGTTGTTGTAAATGACCTCGCAGAGTTTCTTCTGGTCAATGGCCGATGCAAACGCCTGCCGCAGCTTGGGACTTTTGCCGCCCACGACGGCGTCGTTCATGTTGAACCCGATGTACCAAGTGCTGGCCTCGGGCGTCTTGTAGAGGCGAATGCCGCGGCGTTTGAGTTCGTCGCTCAAACCGAGGTCGGGCGTGATCGCCTTCTTGAAATAGTCTTTGTTCAGACCCGCCGCGGCAATCTGCCCGCCGAGAAACATCTGCCAGAACGTGTAGTATTCCTCGACATCGTACATCACGATGCGGTCAATCAACGGCAGCGGCTTGCCCGCATCCGCCAGCAAGCCCGTCTCGCGGTCGCCGGGCACGCCGACATCGGGATAACGCTGGCCGCTGAACGACGGGTTGCGTTCGTATTCGAGCCGGTATCGCCGTCGCCACGAGACCAGCCGATACGGCCCGGTGCCGACGGGATGGGAGCGGAAATCCTTGCCGTAGAACTCGACCGCCTCGCGCGGCACGACGAACGTGAACGACATCGTCAACGTCCAGACCAGTTGTGGGTACGGCTTGGCGAGTTTGACCTGGAGCGTGTGATCGTCCACCGCGACGAAGCCGGGCACCGGCGCCTCGGAGTCGCGTTTCTCGGCCCATTCCTTCGCGCCGAGAACGTGGTGGATGAAAATCCAGTCGCCGTCGGAGCCAACCTTCGGATCAATCAAACGCTTGAACGAATAGACAAAATCCTTCGCGGTGACCTCGCGACCTTTGCCGCCGGGGAAACACGGGTCGTCCATGAACCGAACGCCCTTCTTCAACCGGAACGTGTAGGTCAACCCGTCCGCGGAAATCTCCGGCAACGACTCGGCGAGACGCGGGATGACCTTGTACGGGCGCTCCAAGTACGAGTATTCCAGCAGCCCCTCGTAAACGCGGCAAACTTCCTCGGCGGTCTCCGTGTCGCCACTGTCCATCGGGTCGAACCCGCGAAAGTCGCCGCCGATGAGGTAGAGCGTTCGGTCTTTGTTCTCCTGTTTCGGCGCACAGCCGGCTAACGCCAAAAACAGAAGACAGCCTGTCGCTGTGAGTCGCGTCAGCACATCGTCGGGTCATTTCGCCGGCGCGGGAGCTGGGACGCTGGACGGAGCCGGTGCGGGTGCCGGTGCCGGCGGAGCACCGGCGGGCGGTTGCGCGGGCGCGGACTGCTGCATCTTGTTCAACAACGAACTGCCTTGCGACTGGCCGCTGCGACGCGAGTGCAGCACCGCAAGCGTCAACGTCGTCGCCAGCAAAATGCAGGCGCAGTAAATCGTCATCTTGACCAGCGGCGTGATGCTGCCGCCGAACATCGTCTCGGTCATCTGCCCGCCAAACGCGGCGCCGACGCCTTGGTCGGACGACTTCTGCATCAACACCAACACCACCAGCACGGCGGCGATGATCACGTGGATCGTTGTCAGTATCCAAATCAATATGTTCATGATTACACTCCTGCTTTCACAATGGCGGCAAAACCGTCCGCCTTCAAGCTTGCACCGCCGACGAGCGCGCCGTCAATGTCAGCCTGGCCGAGCAGTTCCTTCGCGTTGTCGGGCTTGACGCTGCCGCCGTATTGGATGCGCACGCGCGACGCCGTGTCGGCGTCGAACAGCGAGCCGATCAGCTTGCGGATGAACGCGTGAACGTCCTGGGCCTGTTGCGGCGTGGCGGTCTTGCCGGTGCCGATGGCCCAGACAGGCTCGTACGCGATCACGGTTTCGAGCATCTCGTTCTTGCTCAACCCGGCGAGGCCGCCGGTGATTTGCGTGCGGACGACCTGCTCGGTCCGATTCGCCTCGCGCTCCTTCAACGTCTCGCCGACGCACACGATCGGGCGCAACCCGTTCGCCAGCGCGGCTTTCGTGCGCTTGTTCACGCCCGCGTCCGTCTCGCCGAAGAATTGCCGGCGCTCGCTGTGTCCGATGACGGTGTAGCGGACGCCGAGTTCCTTCAACATTGGCGCGGAGATTTCGCCCGTGAACGCGCCTTCCTTCTCCCAATGGACGTTCTGCGAAGCGAGACGGACGTTGGAGCCTGCCAACGCCGGTCCGACCGCGGCGAGCGCGGTGAATGGCGGACAAACGACAATTTCAACAGTTTCGACGCCGGCGACTTCGGCCTTGAGGGCGTTGACGAGCGCGACGGCTTCGGCGCCCGTCTTATACATCTTCCAGTTACCGGCAATGATGGGTTTTCGGTTCAGATTCATGCAGGCGGGTAGTGTCCAGATTTACGGCCAACAGTCAATACTTCTGTGCGGGTTATGCCGGTTTCGGGTGCTCTCTCGCTCAGTCAATCTCTGCCCACGCTTCGAGAACGTATTCAAGATTCGCATCCCATCCAATTTCCGTCCTTTTGGCAACCCGCCTTTTCAGGACGTTTAGTTGTTTCCTTGTCAACAGCTTGCCGTTAATCAGAGCTGACCGCCTTAACACCTTCTTCAACCACTTCTCGGAGGCACGCAAAGGAACTGTGAAGACATACGACTCCTTTCCGTAGCAGCCAATCGTATATTGAAGAATCCGTACTCCGCTTTGCGCCTTCATAGCTGGCGCGTTCGCCTTATTTGTCGCTCAGCGCGGCGACGCCGGGGAGTTCATTGCCTTCGAGGAATTCGAGGCTGGCCCCGCCGCCGGTGCTGACGAAACTGACTTTGTCGGCGAGCTTGGCTTTCTTGACGGCCTTGGCGCTGTCGCCGCCGCCGATGATGGTGGTGGCGCCGTTCTTCCGCGTCACGTCGGCCACGGCTTGGGCAATTTCGAACGTGCCCTTGGCAAAATCGGGAATCTCGAACACGCCCATCGGGCCGTTCCAGACAATCATCTTCGCGGTGGCGATGACTTTCTTGTATTCCTCAATGGTCTTCGGGCCGATGTCCACGCCCTGCCAGCCGTCGGTGATGTTCGGGTCTTTGGTGATCTGCATCGGCGCACCGACTTCGATCTTGGTGGTTTGGAGTTGGTCGGTCGGGAGGAGGAACTTCTTGCCTTTGGCTTTTTCGAGGAGCGACTTAGCGAGGTCGAGCTTGTCGTTCTCGCAGAGTGAGCCGCCGACTTTGAAGCCTTGGGCTTTGCGGAAGGTGTAGGCCATCGCGCCGCCGATGAGGATGACGTCGGCGATCTTCAGGAGGTTCTCGATGACGTTGATCTTGTCGGAGACTTTGGCGCCGCCGAGGATGCAGACGAACGGATGCGCCGGGTTGGCGAGCGCGCCGCCGAGGTATTTGAGTTCTTTCTCCATCAGGAAGCCTGCGGCGCACTGGCCGCCGCGTTTCTTGATGAGCTGCGCGACGCCCTCGGTCGAGGCGTGGGCGCGGTGCGCGGTGCCGAAAGCGTCGTTGATATACACGTCGGCGTTCTTGGCAAGCTCCGCGCTGAACGCGGCGTCGTTCTTCTCTTCCTCGGCGTAGAACCGGAGGTTTTCAAGCAACAGGATATCGCCGTCCTTGAGCGCGGCGACGGCGGCGTTAACCTTGTCACCGATGCAATCGTCCACGAAGTCAACGGGCTTGTTGATCATCTTGCTGAGGGCGACGGCGCAGGGTTTGAGGCTCTGCTTCGGGTCGCGTTTGCCTTTCGGGCGGCCAAGGTGTGAGCAGAGGATGATTTTTGCGCCGGTTTTGACGAGGTATTCGATGCTCGGCAACGTCGCCTTGATGCGTTTCTCGTCGGTGATGGCGCCGTTCTCGTCGAGCGGAACGTTGTAGTCCACGCGCATGAGAACGCGCTGGGCACGGAGGTTTTTCAAATCAGCGATGGATAGCTTTGCCATAATGGAATCTCCTAATTTCGGCGCGCGCCGAAAGCGAATCGAACCGGTCGTATCAGGCAGCGGCGGGAGCGAGGTCCACGTTGACCCGGCGACCATCCTTGTCGAAGCGGACTTTGCCGTCGCCGAGCGCGAACAGCGACCAATCGCGGGCGGTGCCGACGTTGGCGCCGGCGACGAAGCGGGCGCCGTGCTGGCGGATGATGATGCTGCCGGCGGACACGAACTCGCCACCGAATGCTTTTACGCCGAGGCGTTGACTGTTGGAATCACGACCATTACGTGAACTGCCTTGTCCTTTTTTATGGGCCATGTTGGGTGCTCCTTCTTACGCTGCTACTTTACGACAATCTCTTTGATTTTCAAAACGGTGTGGTGGGCGCGGATGCCGCGTTTGCGGTGGTAACCCTCGCGTCGGCGGAACTTGAACGCGATGACTTTCGCGGCCTTCTTGTCGGCCTCGATGACCTCGGCGGTCACGCGCGCGCCGGCGACGGTCGGCTTGCCAACGGTCACCTTGTCGCCGTCGGCGACGAGCAACACGTCGTCAAGGCTGATTTCCTTGCCGTTCTCGCCGTCGAGCAACTCGACTTCGATCTTGTCACCGGGCTGGACCCGGTATTGTTTTGCGCCTGTTCTGATGACTGCGTACATAAAATATCCTTCGTGTTTTTCCCGTAAGGGGGCGCAAAACTAGCCGAAGACCCCCCTGCCGTCAACGATGATTTTCCGTGCCGTGGCTGCCGTAGTAACTTTCGGCCGTCAACCCTGTCCGGTGCCGCACACTGGCGCGGATCGCGTCAAGCTCGGCGTCAGCCAGCGCCGTCACGGAATGACGGGCGGGGTGTCCGTTGATCAACGCCATCGGCTGGCGCGCAATCGTGCCGACCTGGACCAGTTTGATTCGCCCGCCTGCCGCCAGAATCTCCTGCAGCCGTTGGCAATAAGCCGCGATCTCCTCTGGCGAGGGGCCAACCCCATACACGTTCATGAACAGGCTCTGGATGACGAGGGGACGCGCCTTGGCGCACTCAGTCAGGTTCTTCAGAATTCGCGCAAACGGAACGGCACTGCGATCAACGAACTTGAAATACTCCTCCGTGCCCGCGTCGAGCTTGGCCCACACTTCGCCGTTGTGGGCATCCATCGTCGTCAGGCCGCGTTTCACCGTCGCCCGAACCAAGCCTGCGGCGTTGGTAATCAGCAGAAGTTTCGCCTCACGCGGTTTCAATCGTACGATCATCTCGACGATCTCCGCGAAGTTCGACAACATCGTCGGTTCGCCGTCACCGCTGAGCGCTACGTCTTTCAACCGCATC
>CAZNOK010000142.1:0-13298 GCA_964574605.1 uncultured Verrucomicrobiota bacterium | reverse complement strand
GTGCCCTTGGTCGGGTCGTGGTAGCGCATCAGGTTGGCGCGCTTGGGAAGGCGACGCACCACGTAGCCGATGCGACCATCAATGTTCAGCCAATCGGTGTTCAGTTCGACAATGCGCGCCTCGCGTCCACCGACGCCGACGGTCTTCGTCGCGCCGTGCTGGCCGTAAAGCATGCGCTCGTTGCTGCCAAGTTCGTATTCCAAGCCGATGATGCCGGTCTTGCGCGATTCAACCACAAAATCTGGCCGTGCGGTGAGCCGTTCGATATAGACAGTCTGGTCGCCCGGTAGTGACACGTAGGAGAAGGTTTGACGGAGCGCGCCATCGAAACGGTCAAGCTCGGCGGTCACAGTGAAGCTGTTTGTGGTGGTTGTCACGTTGATTGTCTTGAGTTTCGCTTGCGGGTGGGAGCCGTCGCGTCCGTTGATCTGGCCGATATACGACGCGAAGTGAGGCCAGACCACCCACGAGCCGTTGCGCGGCAACGCCAGCGCCATGCGTTTCGGTCCCCAAGTGAACGACGCAAACTTGGTCGCGGTGCGATGCAGGACGGCGCGTCCGTGCTCCAGCCGCGTGACGCCGGTGATGTGCTTGGTCAGTGTTTCCGCCGACACCGGTTGTGTGCCTTCGCCGAGGATGGCGTGCGCAAAGTAGCAGGCGATCAGCCGGGCCGCGCACGCACCGCCATACTCCAGATCCCGTCGCACGTTGTAGTAGCCGCCTTCGATCCGCTGTATCCGGCGCGTCCAATCCAGTCCCATCGGCTCAAGGTGCGCGCCGTGAGCGTCGTTCGCGAGCAAGCTCATGAACGCGTAGGTCATTGTGTCAACGTTTTGCGAATGGAATAGTTTCCAATCGTTTCCGCCAAAGAAGATCGGCGCGGCATCCCGGCCCATGCACTTCAGGACCACCTCGAAACAATCGCGCGCATGGTGCAAACAAGCGCGCGGCGGCCTGGACTCCGCGAGCAGGTAGGGAACCGCGTTTTCCAGCAACAAGCCCACGCTGCCCTTGAGGTAGCCGATGTGCACGAGACCATGGTTCTCGACCGTGAAGTCCGAGTGAACGTTGACCGTCCGCACCCATTCGCGAATTGGTTTGCCGTCGTCACCGGCGGTTTTGTCCTGCGCATCGGCGGCGACGGAGAGCGAGTTATACATCCAGAGTTTGGCCGTCTCGGCCCAGCGCCCGGCGCGCGGATGCGTGGGCATCATGTTGCAGGCGAGCGAGAGGATCTGGGCGTTCCACGCGTTCTCTTCCGCGCCGGTGTCCTTGAACTCGCTGCTCTTGGGGCGCAGGTCGAGAAAACGGTCCGCCTCGAATTCCACCAAGCGCGCGACAGCCAGTTTCAAATCGGCGTCGAGCGACGGCCACAGAATCCATCCCGCCAGCCCGACCGACCTCGCCCACATTGCCGACTGCCATTGGTTGCCCCACTGATGCTTGTTCACGCATGCGCCTTGGCCCGTCTTGTGGGCTTGAACGAGGTAGCGGAGCGCGCCGACAGCGTCTTGTTTCATCCGTGCGCGACGCTCCACCGACGGCGACGAAACTCCAGCAGGTGGTTGCACACGGGAGAGGAATGCGTTCACCAACGCCGCGTATGCGATAGGCCGGACGTCGTTCTCCTCGTGTCCGCCTTCGCCGTAGTAGGCGCAGTCCGGTTTTCCCGGCACGGGACGGATGCGCTTCGCGGGAATGTTCGACCACTCCAGCACCGACTCGTAATAGCCGACCATCAATTCGCCGCCGGCAGAACCGTTCAACGCCTTGTCCGAAATGGCTCGCACCGTGTCGGTGATTGCCGATCCGGTCGCGCCTGACCACAGCAACATCGCCAGAGCGATGGCGCATGTTCGGCTCATGTTCATGTCCGGTCACTTTTTAAATAGAGGGACGAACACGCTCGTGCGGTGATTGACACTGTCTTAGCAATCTGAAACGACTGCTCTCGGGTCCCGACGTGGGAATCGTTACCGTCGAAAACCGAGATGGAGCGGCTTTTCATTTATGGTTTCTGGACTGCTGGCTTGAAGTGTTGGTCGGCGAAGTTAAGGTATTGTTCCCAGTCGTACCCGGTGACGTTGTGCATGCCGGTGCGGATGTGATAGCCGAGGAATGCGCCGACGGGATGATTCACCGGCGGCTGGTCGTCGACGCCTAAGCCGGGCTTGCCGAAGAGCGCGTACACCGGTTCGGCGTTCTTCGCCGCGAGAAACTCGCCGCGCGGGTCGCACCACCGATCTTCCTCCGCGCTGGCAACATAGACAGGCCGCGGCGCCATCAGCGCGATCAACTCGTGCTGGTCCACGGGCAATTGGTTCACGCGGTTGGCGTAGGAGTCGTAGTTGTCGCAGAACCAATGCGGGAAAGACTGGGTGATGATCGCGATGGTTTCGCCAAAGTTGCGCCGCGCGAGGGATGCGCCACCTTCGCCCGATTCCGTGGAAATGACGATGGCGAAACGCTCGTCTTGCGCACCCGCCCAGAGCGCGGTCTTGCCGAGACGCGAGTGGCCAAGCACGGCGACCCGTTTGGCGTCAATGTCGCCATCCGTTTCGAGGTAATCCAGCGCGCGGCTCAATCCCCAAGCCCACGCGCCAATGGCACCCCAGTCGTCGAGCGCAGCGTCATCAGGGACACCGCGGACTGCGCCGCCCGCGGAAGGTTTGATTCCCGGTGAATGGCCGGGTTTCAGCACCGCGCGGATGCCGTCCTTCCAGCCTTCCGGGTGATCCGGCTCGATGTCGCCATAATAGGCGGTCGCCAAGGCGTAGCCGCGGCTGAGGACTTTCTCGATTTGCCAACGGCTGGCGTGAGTGCCGCGTGTCGCTTCCGTCGCGCGGTGATTCACGATGGCGCAGTCCTTGTTCTGGCGCATCCAGTTTGTGGACATCGCGATGCCGGGATCTTTGCAGACAGACAAGTTGCCGTAGAAGTTCAAGCCGAGAAAAGCGGGAACGGGTCTCCGGCTGGCCTTTGGCACGTAAAGCAACAAATCCATCTTGAGGCCGTTTGTCTCTCCGGTGAAATGGATGCGGATTTCTTTGCGGGTCGCGAGTCCGCCGAGCGCCTGCTTGTCGGTGGACAGTAGCTCGAAACGCAACGCCGTTGGCCGGGCCGGGCTGTGGCCATAGACGTGGGTGCGAAACAATTCGAGCAGTTCGGGACGGCGTTTCATCTGCCACAACTTTGCCTCGGTGACCTTCGTGCCATCGCTCATCACGAGCGGGTCGGGCAACGTGTAGTTGCCGACCTTGGACTCATCGTAGTTCACGTTGCGACGGTCGGCGGCGGGCATGTTGGCGACAAGACACAGCGTACCCGCGAGAGACAGTGCGAAGCAACGCGGGTTCATGCGGTCAAGGTTTGTTCTTTCCTTTCTGCAACGCAGGATACGGTCGCCCGGCAATCAGACGCTGGCCGTCGGAAAAACCTTCGGGCCGACCAGCCAGACGTTTCACCAGACGTTGACGCCACAGTTCCACTGCCGGGGTTTTCGATAGGTCGTGTTCCTCCCGCAAGTCCTTGTCCAAGTCGAACAACTGTTCCGTGCCGTCATCGGGCCGCCAGATGTATTTGAAATGGCCGTCAGTGAGCGCCTGAAACGCCTGCTCTTTGCCGTAGCACGGCGCGTGTTCAAAGTGCAGCCACTCGCGCTCGACGCGTCCCTCGCCGCGCAACACCGGCACGAGATTGCGTCCGTCCACGACTTTCGGAACCTCGACTTGCGCCACCGCCAGTAATGTCGGCATGATGTCTTCGAGGCAGACCGGTTGGTTGCAGCGCGCACCCGGTTTGAAGCCGAGCGACGCCGACCCGGCGATGATGAACGGAATGTTGGCAGCGCCTTCGTACGGCTCGCATTTGCGGAAGTAACCGTGGTCGCCGAGCATCTCGCCGTGATCGGCGCTCACCGCGATGACCCACGGACGCCCGGCCTTCTCGCTGCGCGCTTTGAACTCGGCGATCAACGGCCCGAACTGTTCATCGAGATGCTCAATCAATCCAAAGTACCCAGCTTGAGCGCGACGGAGCAAGTCGCCTTCCAACCGGATCCGGTGCCCGTTCTTGCTGCCGGTTGGCGAGAGCGTTGCCCAATCCACCCAGTCGCCCCGCGCCACCGGCGGCAGGTTCTTTTTCAGAAACGCGTCGAAAAACTTCTTCGGCGGGAACAACGGCGGATGCGGCGCGTAATACGATGACGTCAGGAAGAGCGGCTGTTTCGCCGGCGTCTCGCGGATGACTTGGCGGGATTGCTGGGCGATCCACGCGGTCGGATGCAGTTTGTCGGCCACCGGCCACGGCGCAGCGGGCCAACGGTTGTTGTCCAGCCCCAGTTTCGCGACCAAGTCGCGAATGCCGTTGTATTCGGGCGCGGCCTTTTTCAGAAACTCATCGTATCCATCGCCGGCCACGTAGGTTGAAGCGAGGATGTTCTTCTGGTAACCGCATGTGCCGCTGGCCGGGAGTTGGTGCATGTTGCGGCCAACGAGCACCGTGACATACCCGGCGTCGGCCAACACCCCCGGCAACGTCGGCGTCGTGATCGGCCGCGCGGCGTATCCGACAACGCCGCTGGTCTGCGGATACATGCCGGTCAACAAGGCGAACCGAGCGGGAATGCACGACGGCACCGGCGAATACGCCCGGCGGAACAGCGTTCCCTGCTTTGCGAGTTCGTCCAACTGCGGCGTGCGCACGACGGGATGATTGAGAATCGAGAGGCAATCCCCACGCATCTGGTCCGGCATGAGGAACAGGATGTCCGGCCGCTCCGCCGCCCACGCGCTCGCTGAAACCAACAGACTCACGAACAGGCTCAACAGTTTTGCTTTCATCAACGATTGGTGTGCGCCTCGGATGGGCCGGTTGCAAGATTTTTCCGTGGAGTCTTCGCCGTTTCGTCTTGTCAACCTTCGCCGACAGGCTTACGTAAGGCGTCATGTTCATCCTGACGGCTTATGGAAGCAGTCGGTACGTCCTGCAAACGCTGTTGTGCGCCTTCTCGATCAGGGCGCGGATGCCGGTGGCCAACGTCATGGTCTATACGGATCAACCGCGCCTGTTTGCCGAGCACGGATTTGCCACGCATGCGCTGGAGCCCCTTGAACTGGTGTTTATGCGCGGTGTGCTCGATTTCCCCCACCGAATCAAGATTGAGGTTTTGCTCGACGCATCCTTGCGATGGAGTCATGAATCACCGCTGACGTATGTTGACGGCGATATGTATTTGCAGCAGCCGGCTACGGAAAGCCGTCATACCAGTTTGGTGATGCACAAGTTTGAGGGAGAGATCGGCAGTTCGTTCCACGCGAGGTTGAACTCATTTCTGATCAAGAATGCGGAAGCGATTAGCAAAAGCCCGTATCGCGGCATGCAGAGCGGGATGAAGATGTACAACGCAGGACTGATCGGCCTGCCGTGCTCGCCGGATGTGCCGCTGTTCCTCCTGCAAGTGAGAAGGATGACCGACTGGCTTTGTGTCAAGTTTCCGGAACAGATCGGGTGGCAGGAACAAACCGCATTTTCCTTTCTGGGGCAAAACACGTACGGGATAGAAGCGGACACGATGGGTTTCGAGCATTATTGGGGGTGCAACACCGAGGTGGCCGAGGTGCTGCAACGAACGCCTGTTGACCAGATTAAACTGATCGGCTCTGACAGCGCAAGATTTGACGACCTGTTGGCCGAGGCGAAATCCCTGTCCGAGCGCCCATCCCATAAATGGAAGTTGCGAAAGGCCAAGTGGAAGAGGTCCTGCAAGAAAAGAACCGTGGCACGTCGAGCGCGCTCTCTCGACAAGACGGCGTAACATTGCGGCCCCGCAGCAAGTGAAGTTGCCGTTGTAGCCGCGAGCAGGCTCGCGGACTCCTCTTAGCCGCGTGTAGCCCATCTGCCGCGAGCAGGCTCGCGGCTACAGTTCGCTATCGTCCCGCCGACTTTCGCCTTGTCAACTTCTGCCGATACACACAGGATATTGTTCATGAGATGGTTGATTCTTGCCTTGTGCTTGGTTTGCGGTGCGTACGGAGACCCGACGGTCACCGTGACGATTCTGCGAGGCAGTCGCGAGAAATCCTACGGCCTTGATGCGCAGCTCGCAGCGTTGCGACCGTTGAGAGGCAAGCTCATTGTTAGCACCAATGCACTTGCTGACGTTGACATCCGGTTCTCGTGGCGATCATCCAAGGATGTCCAGTCTTCCAACGCGGCCCCAACAATGGTGGCCGCCGATATCGAACCTGCCCGGAAGGCGTTGCTTGCAGCCATGACTGGCTCTTATCCCGAACAAGTCATAAGCCGCGCGAAGACAGAAACGCCGGTGAATGCGAGGAAGAATTGTTGGGAGGTGGTTTTCCCGTGGCCGCATTCGGGCGTGTCGCTCGCCCGGCAGTTCCGGCTTGCGCGACGGCTTGTCGCCACGCGGCTGGCGGAGTTGAAGATGATGAATCCAATCGCCGGCACGTGGCCACCGGAGTTCCGGCCGCAGAAGGCGTTGGCACTCTACGATGCCGAGGGCGTCGGTTATTACGGGAGCACGCTGCTCGCCCGCGCGGTGGAGGAAACCACGCTCGACGCGCGCACGGTGGCGGTTTGTCCGGAAGATATTCGCGAGGGGATACTCGACCGCTGCATCGGCGTGCTGTTTCCCGGTGGCACCGGCAAAGGGATCGCTGTCGCGCTGCATCCCGACGGCGTCCAACGCGTCCGCGATTTCGTCGCCAAGGGCGGCGGCTACTATGGAGTCTGCGCCGGCGCGTACTTCGCGGCATCAGGCTTGCCCGAGTACGCCGGCATGATGCCGCTGAAACACGACCAACCGTGGGCGAAAGGCCGCGGCGCGCTCAAGGTCGGACTAACTGCCGCAGGCGCGGCGTTGCTCGGCGCGGAGTTTACGCACTTCGAGACGCCGTACAACTGCGGCCCGGTCTTTCGCGACCTTGCGCCGAACGGCCAGCGCGCACCGGTGACGGTGCTCGCCAACTTCGAGACTCCGGTCAAGGACAAGAAAGGAACCGTCCATCAGGAAATGGTCGGCACGCCGGCCATCCTGTCCATGCAATGGCAGAAGGGACGAATCATGATTGTCAGTCCGCATCCCGAAGCGAAGCTGGAATTTTGCCCGCTCGTTGCCCGCGCCATCGGCTGGACCATCGGTGTGGATCCGAAATTCGTGGAAGCCCGCGCTCCATCCGCGAAGCCGTGAGCCGGAACAAAATGATAATGTTGTCCTTTGCCAGTGAGTTCTGGTAGATGATCATGTCAGCCAAATTGACAGAGCCATGGTCGCAATCGATAAATCCTTGTGCGGAGCAGCGGGTGTTCACTTTGTAGCGAGCCAATTAAGCATGCGCGGCATGATCGCGCTGATTACACTGCGCAATACACGAGGGATCGACTTCGTCGTGCTCTCACCTGATGGGGCTGAGCACGCAAGCATCCAAGTAAAAACCCGCCAAAAGAAAGCCAGCCACTGGCTCGTGGGAAGTGGGTTTGAGCAATTCCGTGGTCCGAGATGCTGGTATGTTTTTGTGCGTTGGTTGCCAGAGCAACAGTTCGAGGCGTTTTTGGAGGCTGCGGACGTTGTTGCAGACGAGGCTCGTCGCCGCCTGCGGGCCGGTATCCGGCGCGGCAACAAGAAGTTCGCACCTTCTTGGGATCTTCCCGGCGATTCGAGCAGTGTTAAACGACTCCGTAAGCAGTGGGAGGATTTCAGCGTTGGAAAACACCGAATCGCTTGATGAGCCTAACGGCGTCCACTTCGCGGCTTCCGCAGGATTCCTTATGCGTTAATGGCCGGAACAAAACCGGAATACAAAGTCACGGACGACTGCGGCCTTTGGATTTTATTTCTTCGAGCTTGGCCGACATTTCTTTGACGATGTCGGGATGCTGGGCGGCGATGTTCTTGGTCTCGCTCAAATCATCGGCGAGATTGTAAAGCTCAGGCGTTGCCGGAGCGCGCTTGCCAGTCTTCTTGCCTTTGCCGGCGCCGGGGCCGGTAGGGACGAGTTTCCATGTGCCTTTTCGCAGGGAAAGCACTCTACCTTGCTCGACGAGGTATTCGCGGCCGGTTTTGTCGCCGAGAAGCGCAGGGAGGATGTTGAAACTGTCGGGACCGGCGGCCTCGATTAGTTTCTGGCCGGTGAGGGCGGCGAAGCTGGCGAGCATGTCCACGTGGCAAATCAAGGCACCGGAATCGCCGGTCGGGATGTGGCCGGGCCAGTGGGCGATGAAGGGGACGCGCGTGCCGCCTTCGTAGGGGCTGCCTTTGTCGCCGCGCAAGACGCCATTATGCGGGTGACCGTTGTTGGTCTCGACAGTGCCGGAGTTGACTTCGTCGGGGCCGTTGGTGTCGAGGACGCCGCCGTTGTCGCTGGTGACAATCAGCAGCGTGTTGTCGGTGAGTTTCAGTTTGTCGAGGGCGTCCATCACTCGCCCAACGGTCGAGTCGAAGGAGTGGACGTTGTCGCCGCGGATGCCGGCCTGGCTGGTGCCACGGAAACGTTTGTGCGGGACGCGCGGAACATGGATGTCGTGCGTGCAGAAGTAGAGGAAGAATGGTTTGCTCTTGTTTTTCTCGATGAAGGCGATGGCTTTGGCGGTGAGCAGGTCGGCGATTTCGTCGTCCTTCCAAAGTGCGGCTTTGCCGCCGACTTGTTCGCCGATGCGCGGGATGCCGTTGACGAACGAGCGCGGTTCGCCGCGTTTGACGGTGTAGTCGAGCTTGATCGGGTCGGCGGGATCGAGGTTGACGACGCGGCGGTTCTCGACCCAGACGCATGGGGTCCGGTCGCCGGTGGCCGGCAACAGCCACGCGTAGTCGAAACCGATTTCGAGCGGGCCGGGTTTGATCTCGGTGTTGTAGTCGGTGGGCGTGGTGCCGAGGCCGAGGTGCCATTTGCCGACAACGCCGGTGGTGTAGCCGGCTTGTTTGAGGATCGAGGGAACGGTGACGCGGCCCGGCTCGATGATGAGCCCGGCAATGCCGGGGAGGATGCCGGTGCCTTGTTTGCGCCAAGCGTATTCGCCGGTCATGAAGGCGTATCGTGTCGGCGTGCAGACTGCCGCCGGGGAATGCGCGTCGGTGAACCGGCGGCTTTCCTTAGCGAGACGGTCGCAGTTCGGCGTCTTGATCTTCGTGGCGCCGTAGCAACTGAAGTCGCCGTAGCCGATGTCGTCGGCGAGGAGGAAGATGATGTTGGGTTTGTCTGCGGCGGAGACGGCGGCGCACAGGCACAGAGCTGCAATGATGGTCTTCATTGATTGCTTTTTCCTTTGGTGTTGAGTTCTTCAAATGCGCCAACAGCACGGGCGCAAAGGTCCTGATGCTCGGCAGAAAGATCGTGTTTTATGCCGGGATCGGTTGTGATGTCGCAAAGACGGACCGTTTTGCCGAGAAGAATCGCGTACCACTTTTCGTCGAGCAACACGGCGTCCGGACAAGGGAATGATTTCTTTGCAGAAGGATCCCAGTCGTCGTCCATTTTGGAAGTGCCTGTGGAGTGCGGCCAGATCATGGCGGCGCGCAGCGGCTGATCCTGATCGCGCCCTTCGAACAACGGAACGAAACTCACGCCGTCAGTTGGTCCCAGTAACTTCGCTCCGGCTAGATCCGCCGCCGTGGCCATAAAATCGTAGAAGTGGATCGCACGCCCGGTTTTGCCGACCGGCACGCGGCCCGGCCCCCACGCGATGAATGGAACGATGACGCCGCCATTGGTTGTGATGAACTTGCCACGGTTCCACGGGCCTTTGTTATGGAAAACAGGATCATCTGTCCATGCTTTACGGCCAAAATAGCCCCACTGGGCATACCCGTTGTCGGAAGCGAACATGACAATCGTGTTTTTCTCGATGCCGAGTTTCTTCACTTCGTCGAGCAACACCCCAACGCTGCGGTCAAGTTCCGTCACCATCGCAGCCCAAAGTTTGTGACGCAGCGTCCACGGCGCTTGTCGGTCTTTGAACGCGCCGAGTTCCTTGACCACCAGCGGCCCGTGCACCAATGGCGTGGCGTAGTAGAGGAAGAACGGACGCTCTTTATTGGCGCGCATGAAATCAATCGCTGCGGCGCGATAGTAATCCTCGGCGTAACACATCTTCGACGAGTCCTTGCCGGCCTTGTCCAGAAACCGGCCGCGCGCGTCGTAACGGCTGTCGGTGTACTTCCATAGACAATCCACATCGAGGTTGTGGTTTTGCGGCAACGAAATTTCTTTGTTGTCGCCGGTCTCGATTTGAAACGGAAAGTAAGGGTTACCGTTGCTGCCCATGAACCCACACCGGTAACCGATGCGGCACACGTCGAACCCTCGATGCCACGGCATCTGTTTCCAGTTGGTGGCGGCCTTTTGCGCGTCCCAAGTCTTCTGCTTGAGCCAACTTTCCTCCGGACCTTCCAGCATGTGCCATTTGCCGATAGCGCAGGTGGTGTAACCGGCGGCCTTGAGCATTTCAGCGACGGTCGGCTTGAATCTACTCTTTGAAAGCGGCGCGAAGTGTGCGCCGTTCATGCCGGTCAGCAATGCGGTGCGGGATGGAGCGCACCATGGCCCGCCCGCGTAGGCGTTGTCGAAGATGCGACCTTCACTTGCCAGCCGGTCGATGTTCGGTGTCGCAAAACATTTTTGTCCGAAACAACTCAAGTCCCAGTAGGAAAGGTCATCGGAGAGGATGAAAATCATATTGGGCTTGTCAGCAGCAAAGGATTGGCTGCAAAAAAGCGCAAAAAGAACTACAAGGAATATCTTCATAGCAGCAGTTTAGCCGATGCTGTTCACGTCCGCCATGCAGAGGTTGTGCGTTTTGCCAATCATCGAGTTGTAGAGGACCCACTTGTCGTCGAGGCTGAAGACGGGATGGCCGTGGCTGTGTTGGGAGTCGCCCGGCACGCGACGGCAGAGGCGGCGCACACGGGCGCGGCCTTCGGCGTGCGTCATCAGCGACATGTAATGCCGGCCATTCTTGTCGTCGGGACCGAGATAACCGCAATCGCCCACGACAAGGGTGTTGTCGGAGTTCGATTGGATGTGCCCCGGCCGTGAACCGGGAAGCAAGTATTGTCGTATCCAAGTCCCGTCGTGACGGATGAAGCAGTTGTATTCTTCTTTTTGTTCCCCGCGGGTCAGGGTGTATTGGAAACCGACTTCGCCTTGCCGTGTGAAATACTCGTGAACGCAGAATTCGTTGGGCCGCTGCGGATAGAGCGGCACGGCTTTTCGTCCGCGCGCCACCGAGATGTCCACGATCCACATCCGTTGCGTCACGTAACTGCCTCCTTCGTGGCAGAAGAGAATCACGTTGGGCTGGCGCGTATGAATCAACACGTGACTGATCCACGCGCGCTCGCCCCATGCCGCCACAGCGGCACCAGTGGACGTGTCAATGCGCATGACGACACAACCGGGCCGTTGGTAGTAGCGCTCGGCCATCGTGGAGTAGATGCGTCCGGTTTCCGTGCTCAATGTCCGGTTCTCGCAGTATGCAAACGCGACGTAGCGCCCGTCCGCCGTGCAGGTGGGAAGCGCCGGACGGTTTCCTTCAGGCACGCGATACAGTTCGCGGTCTTCGAGCGTGTCGAGTTTCACCGCGCGCAACGCCGGCCCGTCGAAATAGAAAAGCTGCCCGCCCGGCGCGAGGCACGCCATGTTTGGCGAAACGTCCTGTCCATCGGTGACCTGCACCAATCGCCCGGCAGCAATCTCCAGCAGATGATACTGAAACTTCCCCGACCGGTTCGACGCGAACACAACCCGGTCCGAGCCGCCGCCGATGAACGACTCCGAGGTGAAGTAGAGGTGGACGTTGTCCGAGCCGTCTGCCGTCAGCCGCCGGACTCGCGCGCCGGTTTCCTCGTCCTTGGACTCTTTGATTTCGTCGCTCACGCGCTGCGTGTGACCGCGACCTTTGGACTCCTGACTCAGGAGGATGGGGGATGAAACCGCCGCCGCGCCGATGACGGCAAGCTGTCGCAGGAAACATCGCCGGTTGATGGTTGTTGAGTTGTTCATGGGCATGGTTCCAACACCGCCCGGATGCGGACGGATTGAACGTTGTTGAGGTGCACAACGAGTTTGCTGCGGCCGCGATTGCTGGCCTGCTTTTCGGGGTTCGGCGAGGTCGGCAACGGATTGCATTCCATCACATCGAACGCCGCATTGGACGGCTCGTCCAGCCGGACGAGGAAGGTTTTTCCTTTGCGGCTCAGCGTGGCAGTCCGCTTGTTGTCGCTCAAGGTGACCTTGGCTTCGGTGTGCAGGAACCACCAAAGCTCGGACGGCTTCACGGCCTGCAACTCATCGGTCACGACGAGCCGCTTGCGTTCCGGCATCGTGAAGGCGCGCACGGCGCGCGATGCATTAGGACGGTAGGCTTCGCTCAGATCAACGACCGCTGTAGCTTGGTTCGGCGTGGAGTCGAACTTCACGAACTTCGCGACCGCCTTCGGGTTCTGGTCCGGACCTTTGTCGGGGTTGAGCACCGGCAGATTGTGTCCTTCAGCACGCACTCGATAATACGAATGGCGCGGGTTTTTGTGTCGGTGCGTCATGTAGGTCTCGTGCTCCGTGCCGGAATCAATGATCCAGCGTTCGCCCAGCGCGTCCACGATGAAACTGCCGAGGTCGAGATGTCGGTGGCCGCCGAGGTTCATCGAGTCGCCAGCTTGGATGCCGACGATGAGGGCGTCGTTCGCCCACGAACTGCGCAGCGCGGCGCACTCGGCGCCGCGGAAATATCGGTCGAGCGGCAACGACTGGAAATTCATCCCACGCCCGCGCGCGTCGAACCAAAGCAGGTCGAGTGCGTCGCCACGGTCCTGTTTGTTTTCGAGGGCGCTGAGCCGGAACCCACTGAACGCCGGCACGTTGTATTTGCGCGCCAGCCAGAAATGTTGCGCCTCGGACATCCGGAAGAGACCGCAGTCGGCAAAATTGAACGAGAGCCGGTCCGCGCCGCACATATACATCTGATAATAGCCGCTCAAGCCGAAGGCGCCGACGCGCGCCAAACCGAAGTCCGTGCCAAGCGCGGTTTCGAGCGACGAGAGCAACACGATGTTGTAGCGCGATCCGTAAGCCCAATAGGTGACGCCCTCGGTGCCGGCGCCGTCGGGCGCGTAGTGTTTCATCGCCAGCGTCACACTGCGCGTCGCCTCGTGGACGATCCGCCCGGCCAGTTGCGGCTCGGAATCGGCAATGGCCAGCGCACCGCTGAGCAGGCCGCCATTGCAGACTTGGTTCAGTTGTTTTCGTTTCGTGCCCAGCCCCTCTTGCTGTCGTACACCTTCAGTC
>CAZNOK010000141.1:0-13325 GCA_964574605.1 uncultured Verrucomicrobiota bacterium | reverse complement strand
CCGGCGCCGGCGCCGGTGGTGAGCGCCAAGGGGAGCGTGCCGAAGAAGAATGCCAGCGAGGTCATGATGACAGGACGGAACCGGATGCGGACAGCAGCGAGCGTGGCTTCCTTCAATCCCATGCCGTGGCGCATCTGTTCTTTGATGAACTGAATGATCAGGATGGCGTTCTTCGTCGAAAGACCCATCGTGGTGAGGAAGCCGATCTGGAAATAGACGTCGTTGTGGAGGTGGCGCAGCGAAGTCGCGAGGATGGCGCCGAACACGCCGAGCGGCAACATCAGCAGGTTCACGAACGGAATTGTCCAGCTTTCGTACAGCGCCGCCACGCACAGGAAGATCACCAGAATTGAAAAGGCGTAGAGAATTGGTCCTTGGGCCGTCGCGATTCGTTCCTGATAGGACAAACCCGTCCAGTCAAAACCGATCCCCGGCGGCATTTTCGCGCAGATATCTTCCATGGCTTGCATCGCTTCGCCCGAACTGCGGCCCGGCGCCGGCTCGCCCCAGATGTTCATGGATGGAAACCCGTTGAAACGTTCGAGCCGCGGCGAACCTGTTGTCCAGTGAGTCGAGGCAAATGCGGTGAACGGCACCATCTTGCCGGCGGGGTTGCGCACGTAGAGCTTCTCCAGATCCTTCGGCAACATGCGGAACGGGGCATCCGCTTGGGTGTACACGCGTTTGACGCGGCCGCCTTGGATGAAGTCGTTGACATAGGCGCTGCCGAACGCAGTTGCGATGGTGTCGTGAATCGAGGTGATCGGCACGCCGAGTGCCCCAGCTTTTTCCCAGTCCACGTCAACCCGGTATTGGGGCACATCCTCCATGCCGTTGGGACGGACCTTGGCCAACCTCGGGTCTTGGGCCGCCATACCGAGGCCTTGGTTGCGGGCATTCATGAGCGCGTTGTGACCGACCCCGCCGAGATCTATCAATTCGAAGTCCACGCCGCGGGCATTGCCCAGTTCCATGACGGCGGGCGGCGGGAAGACATAGACCATGGCATTACGAATCCTGGACAACGCCATCATGGCGCGTTCAGCAACGGCTTTGGCCCGCAACTCCGGCCGTTCGCGCAATTTCCAATCCTTCAACTTGGCGAACACCATGCCGTTGTTCTGCGCGCGCCCCGACCAACCCATGCCGGCAATCGTGAAACAGGATGTCACTGTTTCTTTCTCGTTTTCCATGAAATACTGACGGACCTGATCGGCAACGACCTGAGTCTGCTCCATGGTGGTGCCAGCCGGCAGGAAGATTTGGGACATGAGCATTCCTTGATCCTCATCCGGGAGATACGCCGTCGGCAGCCGCAGAAACAAAAAGCCAATCACTCCAACAATCACGACGTAGGCAAACAGATAGCGCAATTTCTTCGCCAGCGAGTGGCCGACCAGGTCAACATAGCGGTTCCTGACCCAGAAAAAGATGCGGTCGAACCACAGGAAGAACGGGCGCAGGAAGAAGACCGCGCTCTCCGCCGGTTCGTGTCCCTTGGGCACCGGCCTCAACAATCCCGCGCACAGCACCGGGGTCAGGATCAAGGCCACCACCACCGACAAGAGCATCGCCGCAATGATTGTGATCGAGAACTGGCGGTAGATGATACCAGTGGAGCCGGGGAAGAACGCCATCGGGCCGAACACCGCTGAGAGCACCAACCCGATGCCGATCAGCGCGCTGGTGATTTGTCCCATGGACTTAATCGTCGCCTCGCGCGGCGACAATCCTTCTTCAGCCATGATGCGCTCGACGTTTTCCACCACGACGATGGCGTCGTCCACCAGCAACCCGATGGCCAACACCATGGCGAACATCGTCAGCATGTTGATGGAGAACCCGAACGCACCGAGCGCCGCAAATGTTCCCAACAGCACGACCGGCACAGCGATGGTCGGAATCAGCGTGGCGCGGATGTTGCCCATGAACAGCCACATCACGAGGAACACCAGCAACACCGCCTCGAACAGCGTCTTCACGACCTCATGGATGGCAACACGCACAAACGGCGTGGTGTCGTACGGATAGATGACCTTCATCCCGTGCGGGAAATACCGGCTCATCTCCTCCATCTTTTTCTTGACGGCATCGGCGGTGGCCAGCGCGTTGGCGCCCGGCTCCTGGCGGATGGCCAGCCCGGCCGCCGGCTTGCCATTGTAAAACCGTTGCATGTCGTAGGTTTCCGCCCCAAGTTCCACGCGACCGACATCCTGCACTCGCACAAACGAGCCGTCCGGGTTTGTGCGCAGTGGAATGCTGGCGAATTCATCGGGGGTTTTCAGCAGGTTCTGCACAATGATGGAGGCGTTCAGACGCTGGCCTTTCACTGCCGGCGTGCCGCCGAATTGCCCGGCGGACACCTCCACGTTGTAGGCTCGCAGTGCCCCAATCACATCATCAACGGTCATGTGGTAATCGGTCAGCTTGTCCGGATTAAGCCAGACGCGCATGGCGTATTGGGCTCCGAACTCGAGCACCTCGCCGACGCCGGGGACGCGGGCGAGCACCTTCTCGATGTTGGAGTAGGCGTAATCCTGAAGATCATTACTGTCCATGCTGTTGTCTTCCGAAATCAGGCTGACGATGATCAGAAAGTTTCGTGTGGATTTGCTGACCGTGACACCGGCCCGCTGGACCACTTCCGGAAGGCTGGCCATGGCAAGCTGCAACTTGTTCTGCACTTTGGCCCAAGCCAGGTTCGGATCGGTGCCCGCTTTGAACGTCAACTCGATGCGGGACGCGCCGGCGGAATCGCTCGTACCGGACAGATAAAGCATGTCGTCGAGGCCGGTCATCTTCTGTTCGATGATCTGGGTCACGCTGTTTTCCACCGTCTCCGCCGAGGCGCCCGGGTAGAAGGAATCAATGGCAATGGACGGCGGCGCAATGGGTGGATACTGGGATATGGGCAGGTTGTAAATCGCCAGACAGCCCAGCACCATCAGGATGATGGCAATGACCCACGCGAACACCGGCCTATCGAGAAAAAATCGGGATAACATTGCGCCGCTCTCCTACTGCGCCACTCGCACGGGAGCGCCGGGCCGGGCTTTTATCAGTCCCTCGACGATCAACCGGTCGCCGACTGCAAGCCCGTCGGCGACGAGCCACTTGTCGCCAATCGCGCGGTCGAGTTTGGGCATCCGAGGCTCGGCTTTGCCCTCGGCGTTGACGATGAGCACCATCGGATTGCCTTTCGGGTCGCGCATCACCGCTTGTTGGGGAATGAGGATGGCCTTCTCGTTGATGCCTTCCTTCACCACCGTTCGCACAAACATCCCCGGTAGCAACACGCCGTTCGGATTCGGAAAGACCATCCGCAAAACCACCGTTGCCGTGTCTGTCTCCACCGAGACGTCGCGGAATTGAAGCGTCCCTTCGGCTGGATACTTCATGCCGTCTTCGAGGATGAGTTGCACGACGTTCTGGCCGTTGCCGTCATGGGTCAACCGTCCGTCCGCCAATCGCCGCTGCAACCGCAGCAGATCGGCGGTGGACTGCTTCACGTCCACGTAGATCGGATCCAATTGCTGAATTGTCGCCAGCGCCACCGGTTGATACGCCGTCACGATGGCGCCGTCCGTCACGCTCGACTTGCCGATGCGGCCTGAGATTGGCGCCGTGATTTTTGCGTACGCCAAATTGATCCGTGCCGTCTCGACTGTGGATTTATAGAATTGAATGTCGGCTTCGGCTTGTTTCACAGCCGCCGCTGCGTCGTCGTAATCTTGCCGGCTGATCGCTTTGTCCGCCAGCGCTTGTTTGAATCGCTCCGCCCGGGCGCGGATGGCCGGCAGACTCGCTTCAGAGCGCGCCAATGCAGCTTTCGCGCTGTCCAGCGCCGCTTGAAACGGCGCGGGGTCTATTTGATAGAGCACTTCGCCGGCCTTGACGTCCGATCCTTCGGTGAAAAGGCGTTTCTGGATCAAGCCGTTGACCTGTGGACGGATTTCCGCAATGAGAAACGGAGTCGTGCGCCCCGGTAACTCGGTTGTCAATACGATGGACTGGAGACCGACTGTCGCCGTCGCCACTTCCGGCGACGCCATCATCGGAGGTGCCTGAGGCGAACGCGAACACGATGTCAACAGCAACAAAACGACACTGAGCCGGGAACACTTCATCGTTGGATTCCTTTCAACCAGATGTCAGTGAACGTGGCCGCGGCCTTCTTCGGTTCGGGTTTGATGCCGAACCACTGACAGGCCAGCGAATACTGGAACACCGCGCCGAAGAACGCCCGCGCCGCGAAAAACGGGTCCACCCGGCGAAACGCGCCGTCGCGGATGCGTTTCCGGATATAGTTCGTCACCGTTTCATAAAAGGCCGCCACGTAAGTCTGCGCGAACCGATGCGACAGTTCATGCGCCTCCAGCGCGCTGAAAAACAGGAGCCGGATCAGGGTCTGGTCGCGCGCGTTGCGCTCCAGCAAGTCGGCGGCCAGCGTGCGGAACAGGGTCGCATCATCCAGTCCGGACGCGATGAGGTCCTCGATGTTGGGTGCGTGGCGGCCGGCCTGTATCGTCGCTTCAATCACAGCCCAGTACAGGTCGTGCTTGGTGGGGAACAGGCGGAAGAGGATGATCTCCTTGATGCCGACGCTTTCAGCGATCTGCCGGGTGGTCGTGCCGTGGAAACCCTGCCGGGCAAACAACTCTGTCGCCACCTGCAGAATCTGCTGGCGGCGCTGCGCGGCGGGCACGCGAGGAGAAGAAGTCTTCATGTTAGTAATTGCTTACTTCTAGGGTGCAACCGCGCTGCCGTCAAGAAATTCTTTTCGGTTGACCCGTCGTCGCCGCCCGGCGACACTGGCGACATGAACGACACCTTGTTCCAGCCACCGTGGGGATTCATGAGCCTGCCCAAGGCGCGCACGGCGCCCGATAAGGCCAAGGCGTGGGTCCTGCCGGTTCCGTACGACGCGACCGTCTGCTACGGCTCTGGCACCCGCAACGGTCCCGCCGCCATCCTGACGGCATCGCGGGCCATCGAGCTGTACGACTACGAGTTCGGCTGCGAACCGGGCGTGAAGTTTGGCGTTCACACGTTGCCGCCGCTCGCCCCGCAACGCGGCGCGCCGGAGACAATGATTGCTGCCGTCGAGGAAGCAGTGGCCGAGGCGGTGTCACATTGCGAATTGCTCGCCGTGTTCGGCGGCGAACACACCATTTCAGCCGGCGTGGTCCGCGGCATTGCGAAAGCGCATGGCACCAAAGACCTTGTCTGCGTGCAGATTGATGCGCACGCGGATTTGTGGGACATCTACGAAGGCTCGAAGTACAGCCACGCTTGCGCGGCGCGACGAATCGTCGAGACTTGTCCGATCTTTCAGATCGGCATCCGCAACCTTGCCGCGGCCGAGGACAAATTCCGCCGTTCCTCCGACCGCGTGAAAATGTGTTTCGCCGAGGAGACGGACTGGCTGCCGAAACTGGCGGAGTTTGTCCGGGGTAAGACGGTGTTTCTGACTGTTGACCTCGATGGCCTTGATCCCTCAATCATGCCCGCCGTCGGCACACCCGAACCCGGCGGCTTGACTTGGCAACAGACACTTGATGTCGCGCGGACCATTTGCCGCGAGGCGAAACGGATGCCCGTGTTCGACATGGTGGAACTCTCACCCATCCCCGGGATGACCGGTCCCGATTTTCTGGCGGCGAAGCTCGCTTACAAAATTATGTCGCTCGCATTGACGAAATAATCTTGTCACCGGCGACGATTTCAGACAAATAGCAGGAAAGAGGAGACGAGTTATCATGATCGAGTTCAGCAAACGGATTCTATTTGTCGGTTACGGGGCAGTTGCGCAGTGTGCGTTGCCGATTTTAGCCAAGCACCTCAAGGTGCCGATGAACAATATCACCGTGATGGATTTCGAGAACCGGCGCAAGGTTCTCCGTCCATGGACGGCGCGCGGCGTAAAGTTCGTCCAGAAACGCGTCACGCGCGAGAACATGGGCACATTGCTCGGCAAATATCTTTCCGCCGGCGACCTCCTCATTGATCTCGCTTGGAACATTGATTGTTGTGAAATCCTCCAGTGGTGCCATGACAACGGCATCCTCTACGTCAACACCTCCGTCGAGTTGTGGGACCCGTACGAGAACGCAAAGGGCGCCTCGCCGCAGAAGATGACGTTGTACTGGCGTCACATGAACATCCGCAAAATGACTGCCGCGTGGAGTCGACCGGGGCCGACGGCGGTGCTCGAACACGGCGCCAATCCCGGATTGATTTCGCATTTCACCAAGCAGGGACTGCTCGACATCGCCAAACGCTCGCTTGCTGACAAGAAATTTGCCGGCAAGGACGCCGAAGAACTTCAGCAGTTGATGAAAGACCAAAAGTTCAACCGTCTCGCGATGAAACTCGGCGTGAAGGTGATTCATTGCAGCGAACGCGACACACAGATCACCGACAAGCCCAAACAGGTGGACGAGTTCGTCAACACATGGAGTGTCGAAGGTTTCCGCGAGGAAGGCACAACGACCGCCGAGATGGGTTGGGGGACACACGAGAAGGAATTGCCGCGGCTTGCTTTCCAGCACGAAGAAGGTCCGCGCAACCAGATTTGCCTTGCCCGCATGGGCATGAACACGTGGGTCGTCTCTTGGGTGCCGAACTACTGCATTCAGGGCATGATCGTTCGCCACGGCGAAGCGTTCACGATTTCCGACCGGCTCACCGTTTGGGAAAACGGCAAGGCCATCTATCGTCCGACGGTCCACTACGCCTATTGCCCTGCGGACGTGGCCATCGCCTCGCTCAATGAACTCCGCGGCTACGACTACCGTCTGGTGGAGAACCAGCGCATCCTCAACGATGAAATCATCAGCGGCTCGGACATCCTCGGCGCGCTGTTGATGGGACATCCCTACAACTCTTGGTGGACCGGCAGTGACCTCAGTATCGGGGAATCGCGCCGGCTCGTCCCGCATCAGAACGCCACGACGATGCAGGTCGCCATCTCCGTCGTCGCCGCTTCGATGTGGATGATCGAGAACCCGGCGCGCGGCGTTTGTGTGCCCGACGATTTGCCGCACGAGCACATCCTGAAGAGTGCCAAGCCGTATCTCGGCAAGTGGATTTCCAAGCCGTCGGACTGGACGCCGTTGAAACACTACGTCAACCGCTTCCCCGGCTACAATAATCCGAACATTGATCCGGCAGACGTCTGGCAATTCAAGAACTTCCTTATCACCGATGGAGATTAAATGGTTTCACGCCGCGAATTGAAGAAGCTCGCCGAGAAACACGGCACGCCGCTGTTCGTCATTGACCACGACCAGTTGCGAAAGAATTACGCCACGTTCAAGAAATATCTGCCGCGCGTTCAGGCGTATTACGCCGTCAAAGCGAACTCCAACCGCGCCATCGTCAAGACACTCTACGAGACCGGGTGCAGTTTCGATGTCGCTTCGATGCCGGAGTTCGACATCGTCTATAAATACATCAAGAACATGCCGGACAAGGAACGGCAGGACTGGATTTGGGACAAGATCATCTACGCCAACCCGATCAAGGCCAACGAGACCTTGCGGGAGTTGAACCAGTACAAACCGCTCGTCACCTACGACAACTACGAGGAAATCCGCAAGGTCAAGAAATACGCGCCGCTCGCCGGTCTCGCGTTGCGCCTCAAGGTGCCGAACACCGGCGCGATGGTCGAGTTGTCCTCGAAGTTCGGCGCGGCCCCGGGCGAGGCGGTGGACTTGATCTTTGCTGCCGACAAAGTCGGGTTGACCGTCGAAGGACTCAGCTTTCACGTGGGCAGCCAGACGACCAACTTCGCGAACTACGTCGCCGCCATCAATCTCGCCGCGAATGTCTTCAAAGAAGCGCAAGACCGCGGCTACAACAAGATGTTTCTGCTCGACATCGGCGGCGGATTCCCGGCGCCGTATGACGACAGCGTCCGGCCGTTCCGCGAACTCGCCAAGGTCATCAACCGCGAACTGGATCGTCTCTTTCCGAAGAAGATCCAGATCCTCGCCGAGCCGGGCCGGTTCCTTTGTGCGACCGCGGCAACCGCTGTCTCGAAGATCATCGGCAAGGCCGTGCGCGACGGCAAGCTCTGCTACTACATCAACGACGGCGTCTATCACACGTTCAGCGGCGTCATCTTCGACCACTGCCACTATCACCTGAGATCATTCAAACGCGGCCCGACGCAAATTTGTTCCGTGTTCGGCCCGACGTGTGACGCGCTTGATGTTGTCTCGCTTGCCGAGCAGCTTCCGCCCGACCTGAAACTGGGCGACTTGCTTTACAGCGAGAACATCGGCGCCTACAGCCACGCCAGCTCGACGTACTTCAACGGCTTCCCGCCCGCCAAAGTCGTCCACATCAATCAGTGACAGTCACCCGGAACACGACCGGAACATGACGCTCGGACTTCTCTGTCTGGTGCTCGGCGTGGTGACGATGCCGCCGGCAAATAGGACGGACGGTTACGTCGCGCGGCTTTATCAGCGAGGCCGATTCCAAGGTGGCAATGGAACAAGTGTTCTGGGTATTGGAATCGCGCCGACGATTCGTGCCGGCAGGATATCGTCAACGCGAGATCGCGATGGTTGAGAGCGGCGACATCGTCGCCATCATCACCGCCGGCGGGTCGCGCGGGCAGGTGGACGGCTTTTTTCGCGACGCCAACGGACACGCGACGACGGCGCCGCGCGTCGAAGAACGCCTGCAGCGGCTTTTGGCAATCGCGAACCGTGGAACGCCGGGCCGGTTCGCGCGATTGCTGGAGCACGCGGTCGGGCTGGTGCGCGGAGCGGTTCGTGAAGATGACCGGTACGAACCGCTGAGGCGGATCGGCGAGATTGCGGTCACCGGCCGCGGTTACTCGTGGATGACTGACCGCGATTACTATCATCCGGGCGGCTCATACGTTCGCATTCCCGACGACAACCAAGGCAGCTTGGCTGGCAACCGGTTCTTTACCCTGAAGAAGAAGGAGAAAACACGATGAGCAAACTTTTGTTGTGTGCCATGGTTTTGTGGGTGGGCGTTGTCGGAGCCGCGCCGGTGGTGGATGAAGCGTTCACACGCGAAGTCGTGCGGCATTTGTACCGTTGGTATCTCGACGAGGCGGATGTGGAGGCGCAGGTGGGGAAGGCAGATTTGCCAGTCTGGTCGCGGGCGATGGAGCGGAAATTGGACGCGGGCGACCGGAGCCGGTTCGCGGAGTTGGTGTTCCCGTCGTTCGGCGTGAAGGTGACGTTGAAGAAGACGGATTATCGAATCGAAGAGCTTGGTCTTGATGTGAAAAGCCGCGGCTATCGCATCATTGGCGTCGTGCGCGAGCCGGCGTCGCTGGATGCTGCGAGCTACGAGGTGACACGTCTGAATCTGCCGGCGTTGCGGGAGTATCTGTTCGAGACACGCAACCAACGCGAGTATCCGGATGCGGCGCTGGCGGGGCGATTGCGTCAGGCGGTGCGAACGCAACTCGGCGAGCAGAAGGGCGAACACATCTGCCACGTCGGGCCGTTGTCGCCGGTGTCGAACGAGCTGTGGGTGTTCTGGGAAAACGCGCGAACGTTGGTGCGGTTCTCGTCCGACCTCGACCTGTCGAATCCGGCGGTCTGGCGTCAGGAAAACCTGACGGTGCGCACGTTCGACATTGACCGGCAAGTGGTTTTGAGTTTTAGTGAAGCACCGGGCAGCAATGCGTTTCTCACGCGCCACCAGATTGGGCGGGTGTTGTATAATTGCATCGTGCTGGGACAGCGACAGACACTGAAGCCGAGCGAATCGAAATGAAAAAGGTCGGGAACAACGCAGGATTCACCTTGGTGGAGATCATGGTCGTGGTAACCGTCATCGGCCTGATGGCGGCGATGATGCTGCCCGGCATGATGAAAGCGCGGAAGCGCTCCCAAGCGATCTCCATTCTCAGCGAAGCGCGCCAGATGGATGCCGCGATTGACGAGTGGATTCTGGAGAAACGCCAGAAGGAAGGCTCCGTCGTCCTGACTAGCGAGGCGGCAACGTACTTGAAAGGGACTTGGCGGAACACAGACCTATTCGGCAACTCCTACGTTATCGGACTGGTCGGCACGACCAACATCACCATCGCGCCCGAAACAAAGAAGGCGCTCGACGGTGCCGGAATTGACTGGGGACGTTTCTAAACGTTGATCGCCGCGGCGATGCCGATGATCTCCTTGGCAAACGTGGTGATTTGCGTCCAGTTCTTTGCTCCGATCGTCTTTTTGTCCGCGATCCAAGACCCGCCGATGGCTGCGACAATCGGCAGCTTCAAATAGTCCGGCGCATTCTTCACATTCAAACCGCCGAGCGGAATCAACCGCAGCCCCGCCTGCGCGTAAGGCCCCGTCAACGCTTTCACCATCTCCACACCACCGACGACCGATGCCGGGAAGAACTTCTGGAGCTTGCAGCCCAAGGCCAGCCCGCGTTCCACCTCTGACGGCGTCATCACGCCCGGCACAAAAGGCATCCCCAACGCCAGCGATGCTTTCACCACCGCGTCGTTCAAGCCCGGCGCGACGCCGAACTGCGCCCCGGCGTCACGCGCGCGCTTCACCTGTTCGGCGTCGAGCAACGTCCCTGCGCCGACCAGCATCCGCGGATGCGCTTTCTTGATCGCCCGCACGCTCGGCTCCGCCGCCGGCGTGCGAAACGTGATTTCGATGATGTCCAATCCGCCCGCCTGCAACGCCTCCGCCACTGGCACGGCGTCTTCCACCTTGTCCAGCGTCACGACCGGCACGACTCGTTTCGTGAAAATCCTTTGCATAAAATCTCCTGTTGAGTTTCGCTCTGAGATAACCCATCTTGCCACAAACAATCAACCATGATTCCGCTCGAAGACAATTTCGACGACATCATCGGCAAAGCCCAACGCGGTCTCGGCGTCAGCGATGCCGAACTGCGCGGCGCCGATGTCGCGCGCCTGGCAAAGGTGCTGCGCCTCAGCGCCGCGGCGCTTTCCGACCGGAAATGGCATCCTGCGCCGGTGGAACTGCCGGGCCTCGCCATGTTCACCACGCGCTATGGCGGCATGACGGTCAACGCCTACCTTGCTCACGATGCCGCGCGCGCTGTCGCCTTCGACACCGGCGCCGATGCCGCGCCGATGCTCGCATTCCTGCGCGAGCGTTCTCTTGCGCTGGAATTGGTCCTGTTGACTCATTGCCACGGCGATCATGTTGGCGTTCTTGATCGGTTGCAGGCCCGCGCGTTTGCCTCGGAACGCGAACCGGTTCGCAATGCGGAAACGTTTCCCGACGGCCACGTCTTCCATGTCGGCTCGCTTCGAATCGAGTGTCGCTGCACCAGCGGCCACACGCCCGGCGGCACCAGCTACCTCGTGCGCGGCCTCTCGCGTCTCGTCATTGCCACGGGCGACGCTCTCTTTGCCGGCTCGGTGGGCGGCGCGCCGTTTGGCTACGAGGAAGCGATCCAGTGCATTCAGGAACAAGTCCTGACCTTGCCCGATGACACCGTCATCTGTCCCGGCCACGGTCCGATGACGACAGTTGGCGAAGAGAAACAACACAACCCGTTTTTCGCGCTGTGACTCGTCATCCCAAATGGATTCGCTCCGTCGTCGCCGGCGGCGCGGACTTCCGTCGCGTGCGCGACACGTTGAAAGGACTGAAACTCCACACCGTCTGCGAGGAAGCGCAATGCCCGAATCGTGGCGAGTGCTGGAGCCATGGCACGGCGACGTTCATCATCATGGGCGACATCTGCACGCGGCGCTGTCATTTCTGCGCCGTGGGCAAGGGGAAACCCGCGCCGCTCGACCCTGCCGAGCCTGCGAACGTCGCCGATGCCGTCGTGAAGCTCGCCCTTGACTACGTCGTGCTGACTTCTGTGGATCGCGATGACCTGCCCGACCAGGGCGCGAATCACTTTGCCGCGACCGTCGAGGCGATTCACCAACGGCGTCCGCGATGCAGTGTCGAGGCGTTGATTCCTGATTTTCGCCGTGAGGGTATCGAGCAAATGGTCGCGACGCCGTTGACGGTGCTGGCACACAACGTCGAGACCGTCCCGCGCCTTTACAAGCCCGTGCGGCCCGGTTCCGTGTACGAACGTTCGCTGCGGCTGTTGTCGCTGGCGAAGGACCTGCGCCCCGACCTGCTCACAAAATCCGGTTTGATGCTCGGTCTCGGCGAGACCAACGACGAAGTGCTGGCCGTCGCGCGTGATTTGCGGGCGCACGGCTGCGACATTCTCACGCTCGGCCAATATCTGCGCCCCACATCACGGGAGTTGCCCGTGTCGCGGTATGTGACGCCCGAAGAGTTCGCAGAGTTGAAGACAGGAGCAGAGAAACTCGGATTCCGCCATGTCGAAAGCGCGCCGCTGGTGCGCAGTTCCTACCACGCGTGGGAAGCTGTCCGCTGAAGTCGGGTCAGGCAGCCGGCGGGGGCCGGCGCGTGATTCTGGCGCGAACGTCGCGGTAGCCGAAGTCAACGGCGGCGATCTTCTTGTATTCGGCGACCGCTTTCTCCGCGTCGCCCAGGGCATCGTAAGCGGCGGCGAGGTTGTAGGTGATTTCCTTCTTCACGCCGTCCATCATGGGAAGATCTTCAATGGCCTTGAGGTATTGGTCAACGGCGAGATCATGGAGGCCGAGTTGCTGGAAGCATTGGCCGAGGTAGTTCAACGAGGGGACGCGGCGTTGAGGCTGGCCGATGGAACGCTGGAATTGTTCGATGGCGTTCTGGACATCGCCCGTCTTCATGTAGAGGACGCCGAGATCGTAGCGGTACATGAGGTCGTTGGGGTATTTCTCGACGATGCGGATGGCGTCTTGGAGCTTGATCTGGTCGAACTCGCGTTCGAGCTGGGCGAGTTCGGCTTGGAGGGCGGTGTTGCCGGGTTGGGTCTGAAGTTGTTTTTTCTTGGCGTCGAGCTTGTCGGAAATGCGCTTTTCACGGACTTCGGTGATTTCCTTCTCAAGGGTTGGGTCGGCGCCGGCTTCGGAGGCGAAGAGGGCTTCGAGGTATTCGAGCGCGCGGTCGTAATCGCCTTTTTGTCCGTAGAGTTTGCCAAGCTCGCGGCGGATGACCGGGTTCTTGGGGTCGGCTTGGAGTTTGGCGAGGTTTTCCTGGATGAGGTTTTCGATCATGTCCTCGGCGCGGACAACGCGCGACTGTTGTTCGAGGGAGACAGCTTCTTCTTTGTCCTTGATGACGTCGCGGTAGGACTTGGCTTCGTCCCAGCCGCCGCCTTTCGTGGCTCCACGGGCAGAGGCATCTTTGGCGGCCTTCTGAGCATCGAAATCGGCCGGGTTGACCTGAAGGATGCGGTCGTACACTGCGCGGGCGAGATCGTGC